>JAGRAE010000144.1 GCA_020435005.1 Bdellovibrionales bacterium | reverse complement strand
TAATAATTTTATAATATTATAAATTAGTGATAGGATTAGTTATGACAAATAAAAATATTCTTCCAAGCAGCAGAGAGCTTTATGATAGATTGGCTGAAGTCAGCTCGGCATTTTCACACCCCATACGCTTACAAATTTTAGAGTTATTGGAACTAAAAAGCCACAACTGTTCTGAAATTTTAGAAGTCATTAAGATACCTAAACCCAATCTTTCACAGCATTTAAATGTTTTGAAAAGGGCAAAGATTGTTGATAGTAAAAAGGACGGTCTTTTTCAAATTTACTATATAGACAACCCTGAAATATGGAACTCCTATAAAGTATTAAAAGACACCCTGTTAAAAACCAACCCATCTATCGGAGTGACTACACCATGAAACTAATGTTTTGGACTTTACTAATATGTTTTCTACCAAATGTTTCCATAGCAAAAACTATGGAATTCAGTCAAATTTGGGAAGTTGCAAAAAATGAATCTTACCAAGTTCAAAAATCAAAAATTGATAAAGATCTTGCTGAAACTCAAAACTCCAGAATGAAATGGCACTGGACACCCAGTGTATATGTACGTGCAGGCTACATGAAAACAGACAATGCTGGTCAAAGCTTTTTTGCAAATATGAGTCAGCGAGCTGCCGATCCCACTACAGATTTTGGGCCAACCAACCTCAACAACCCAGATGATACTTCATTAACAGAAACAACTTTAGGTGTCGCTTGGCCCCTCTATGAAGGAGGTAAATATCGCCAGCTAAAAAAATCAACCGATGAAATGCTACAAGCACAAATCTATTTTGAAAAAGGACAAACACAAAAATTAAAGACTGACTTAATTTCTGCTTACGCTGAAATACTCAACCACCAAAAGAATTTGGATGATATACAGCCCTTAATAAAAGATATAGAAAAGCAATTGGCGAGTTACCAAGTTGGCAAAAAAAGTAACCCCGTTGGTTACTCCGGCTTACTTGGCTTAAAGGCTACTTACAATAAAGCTATGTCCTATAAAAGAATTTCGGAAATGCAAATTCATTCAAGTTATAATCAGATTCAACAGCTAGTTCCCAGTTTAGAGAAGGGCTGGGAGGTAGTTGCAGCTGAATCTTATGACTTTTTGAAAAATCACACACCTTTGGATGAGGCCGTCGAGGCCTCTTATTTTTTAAAAGGTCAAGAACATGTTTCTCAAGCTTTGAACTACAAAGCTAAATCAGAAAAATCTATCATGTATCCCAATTTAGGAGTATTTGCTGAGAGTTCACATTTTTCTGGTGATCGAGACTCTGCAGATAGTTACAGCTACGGGGCCTATCTTAAATGGAATGTTGGTTGGTATAGCAAAGGACAATACCGCGAGGCCCGCTTAAAAGAAAGCTCGAATGTCTTAACAACTAAAATGAAAACAGCCGAAGAAGTATCTGCAAAAGACAGTCTGCATGTGGCTATAAACAGTTTAGAAACCACGCTAAAAGATATGAAAGAAAACAAAAAGCTACTCAACGAACAACTGATAATTAGTAAAAAACTTTTTAAAAATGGAGCCATCAACGCCATTCAACTCAGTGGACTCTATGCCAATATTGTAGATGTGTACTGGGGTTGTGTTGAAACTCACTCAAAACTTATTGAAGCTAGAACTCAATATTATTTATTAACAGCAAGGTAAACAGAAGGGGGAAAACATATGAAAGACTTCAAAAAAGGATTTGCTGGGCATCTTGCTGAAGCTTTTGCACACTCAAAGCTAACTTTAGTTACCATTTTAGTCAGCTTAGTTTTAGGTATCGGCGCTGTCTGGCTAACTCCCAAAGAAGAAGAGCCACAAATCGTTGTACCAATGATTGATATTATGACTCAAGCACCGGGCTTAGAGGCTAAAGAAGTTGAACGCTACGTTACAGAAGTCATAGAGCGAGCTGTCTGGGGATTAGATGGTGTTGAGTATGTATACTCTGCCAGCCAACCACATGGCAGCTTGATTACAGTGCGTTTTAAGGTCAATGAAGATCTTGAAGACAGTTTGGTTAAAATTCATCACAAACTTCGCGCCATTCAAAGTCAATTGCCTGCTGACACACCAAGATCTGTAGTTAAATCCTACTCAATTGATGATGTGCCTTTTTTAACATTAACTTTTAGTTCACAAGAAAGAGATGATTATCAGCTGCGCACAATGGTAGCCCCTTTAGCTAGAGAGCTATCAAGCACACCTAATTTAAGCCGAGTCGAATTGTTAGGTGGAAGAAAAAGAACACTCCGCGTACTGGCTGATCCAGTAAAAATGAAAAATAAGGGCATTAATCTTGCTGATATTGAAAACACTTTAAGAATGAATCACGCTTATTTTCCAGTAGGAAAAAATTGGAGCAAGGATAATGCCTATAGCATAGATGTTGGAGCAAGATTAGATTCCAAAGAAAATATCGAAAATACAGCTATTGCTCAAAGAGGTGGGCGAGTTATTCAGATTAAAGATGTTGCCAATGTGATTGATGGACCGGAGGCTCATACTAAAAGTTCTGTACTTGTTACAGAAGATTTTAAAGCTCCAGCTGTAACTATTGTCTTTGCTAAAAGAAAAGGCACTAACGTTGTTCAACTCACTAAAGATTTACTTAAAAGAACAGAGACCTTTTCATCTTCATTGCCCAAAGATATAAAACTAAGTGTTACGCGTAACTATGGCGAAACGGCTTCTGATAAATCATTTGAACTTATTGAGCACTTACTCATAGCCACATTTTCTGTAGCCATTTTGATTGCCCTGGCAATGGGTTTTCGCGCAGCTCTTGTCGTGTCTATTGCTATTCCTGTAACTTTAGCACTTACATTAGCTATCTATTATTTCTTAGGTTACACCTTAAATCGCGTGACTTTATTTGCATTGATTTTTTCAATTGGTATCTTGGTTGACGATGCTATTGTTGTGGTTGAAAACATCGAACGCCATTTAAAGCATCGCAAAAAGGGTGAAAGCTTTTTAACTACAACCATCCGTGCCGTATCTGAGGTAGGTAATCCAACTATCCTTGCCACATTTACGGTAATAGCTGCTATTTTACCAATGGCTTTTGTTCGTGGTTTAATGGGCCCATATATGGCTCCCATTCCCGTAGGTGCAAGCATTGCTATGTTATTTTCATTAATTGTTGCTTTTATGATTACACCATGGGCCAGCTTAAGAATATTAAAAGAAGATCATGGTGAAGATCATGAATATAAAGAATCAAAACTCGACAAAGCTTACCGTCATCTTGTTGATAATTTACTCGATAAAAAGAAAAACTCGATTCTGTTTGCCTTGTTTACTGCCGTTCTGTTTGTAATGGCGACATCTTTATTCTACTTCAAAACAGTACGCGTAAAAATGCTACCTTTTGATAATAAAACAGAGTTTCAGGTTCTGCTCGACTACCCACCTACAACACCTTTAGAGACGGCAAAAGAATGGTCCACCGAGTTAGCCGAACAACTGGTAAAAGATAAAAATGTAACAATGGTTCAAGTTTATGCAGGAGAACCTGCCCCCTATTCTTTTTCGGGCATGGTTAAACATACATTTTTAAGACAAAGTGATCACCTTAATGACTTACAAGTTTTATTAACAGATTCACATGATAGAGATATTAAAAGTCATGAAATCATTAACCAACTCAGACCCATCATCAAAGAATTTGCCGACAGTAAAAAAGCTGTGAGTAAAGTTTTAGAAATACCTCCAGGCCCCCCTGTCATGGCGACTATGGTGGCAGAAGTCTATGGCCCCGACGAAGCCTCACGTCGCAAAACGGCTCAGAAGGTGTATGATGTTTTCAATAGTGAAAGCAGTGTTGTCGATCTAGATTATTCTTGGCGCTTACAAAGACCCCGCCTGATTTACCCTTACGATCACAAAAAAGCAGGTGTACTAGGTACTAAAGCTATACAACTTGTACAATTAGGACAAAATACTTTCTCTGAGCACTTGTTGTTTTCTTTAGATTCATTAGCTAGCCCAGAAGAGATACCCGTAACACTTTCCATACTCCCTGAGTTGAGAGATACAAAAGATCCTTTTGAATTACAAACAGTCCCATCTTTTGAATCTGGTGTAGTGAATATTTCTAATGCAATCGGTGAACCTTTCTTAAAGAAAACAGAAGTTCTCCACCGGAAAAACTTAAAACCCGTTGACTATGTGATGAGTGAATTGGCAGGTGATGAAGAGGCTCCTGTCTATGGAATGATGAAAATAACTCCCCTACTTAAAGATTATAAAACACAAACTGCCTCAGTTCCTTGGAATACAACTGAATCGGTTATTAAGTGGGACGGAGAATGGTTTATTACCTATGAAGTCTTTCGCGATTTGGGTGCGGCTTTTGCCGTTGTATTACTGCTTATTTACGTATTAGTGCTTGGTTGGTTTAAAAGCTTTAGTGTTCCAATAATCATAATGGCTCCAATTCCAATAAGTTTAATTGGAATTATTCCTGGCCATGCTCTATTCGGAACTTACTTTACAGCCACCTCAATGATTGGTTTTATCGCTGGTGCGGGCATTATCGTACGAAACTCTATTATATTAGTCGATTTTATGGAGCATCAACTTAAACAAGGCCTGGGGTTAAAACAAGCTGTTGTAAGTGCTGGGGTACTTAGATTTAGACCCATGCTATTAACAGCCGCGGCTGTTGTAGTTGGCAGTTCCGTAATGTTAGCTGATCCTATTTTTCAAGGATTAGCTTTGAGTTTAATTTTTGGTGAGGTCGCGGCCACCCTACTCAGCCGCATTATGATACCGATTTTGTATTTTTGGTTTGTTGGCAAGCAACGCCAAGAGTTTTTATTAGAAGAAAAGGCATTGGAAAATGCTTAAGGAGGTTTCCCTATGAGCAACGAGAGAATTATTAGAATAGTTGCCGGTTTTATGATTATAATGAGTTTATCTTTATCGCAACTACACCACCCATATTGGCTGTTTTTAACTCTTTTTGTTGGGTTTAACTTATTCCAATCTGGATTTACTCAAGTTTGCCCTTTAAATAACATTTTAAACTTGGCCAGAAAGAGTAAAATTAGTTAATTTTTTAAGCATTCTTCTTTGAAAAAAGGAGAATGCTCACCTTTTTCTAACAAATCCTAGCTTGTTTGTAACAATTGTATATACTAAAGTTGATCAAATCATGGAGGGTGGGGATGATCAAACTAACTAAGGTATTTATTTATACAATTGCAATTCTATTTACATCGACAGTATTTGCCGATGATCGATTCGAAAATCTACGCTACGACCAATTGATTCCCGAACATTGCCAAAAAGTAAAACTAGCTGATTTTGCCGAAGATCTTCTATACTTTACCGTAAGTATTGACGATGCCCAAGATAACGGTTTTGACTATGCCTATCCCATAAAAAGAAGAGCTGTAACTCAAATCTGGAAAAAAGCTCTTGGAGCAAAGGCTTGGGGCAATATGCAACCGCAAAATACCAATATTGTGCATCCACAAGAACCCACACAAGATGCTTATCAAACAGTAATGGCCCATGCACCACTAATGGATTTTGATTTAAGCAGTGAAGGTGAAATTCTTGAAATCCTTGGCACATTATTTTTATACGATGAGATGTCCTACAATAACTTTTTCATTACAGGTTCTGTGGCTTACAAGGCTTCTGCTCACTCTAGAGTCATAGGTGAATTGGACTTTATTGTAGCTGACAAAACAAGCTGTGAGATTTTTGCTATAGGTGAAGCAAAATTAAATAACAGAAAACTAGGTTATGCTAAAAAACAATTACACCGCTTTCAAGGTTTCCTAGCCGATCAGAAAAGGCAAAATAATTTTTGGGAATTGCCACAATTGTCGATTGTTAATTAAGTTAAGGTCAACTAGACTTATTCAAAATTGGTAATGTGTATTATTGCTTATCTCGAAAGCAATAGATCTGAATGATTAAATATGCGAAAGCAAGTTAAATAGAGTTTTATATATACTTTATAAATTATGTATAGTATCCTATTTTTACTTAATTTAATTTGGCCTGTATTATCTTAATATATGTAAGTTCGAAAATTCAGCCCCTATTATCAGTAAGCCATTACAAGATTTATTATTACATTTATACGTAATATCCATCATTTTTTAGGAGACAAAAATGAATAAAAACATCCATGCCTTTACATTTCACTATAAAATGATGGACTCAAAAGGAATTTTAATTAAAGAAACTAGGGATAAGCCCTTAAAAATTATTGAAGGAAAACGTCAAATTTTTAAACCTCTTGAGTCTTCTCTGTTAAACTTAAATCCTGGTGAAATTAAAAGAATTACTGTCAAATGCAAAGAGGCTTTTGGGGAGTACAATTCAAATTTACTTATGCAAGTTCCTGAAAGTGAGTTTCAACAAAGACCTAAGATAGGAGACTTATTCAACATCGAATCGGAAAACGGAAAATTAATTAAAATGAGAGTCGCTGATGAAAAAAATGGCATATATATTTTGGATGGCAATCATCAATTAGCAGGTGTTGACCTACTCTTTGAAATTAAACTTATAGAACGCCGAACTGCCACTCCCATAGAAATTAAAAGTGAAAAATAATGTATATTAATAGAAGGAGAATTTTTTTATGAAAATATATATTGGAAATCTTGAACCCTCAATACTAGAACTTGAATTAACTAATCTATTTGAATCAATAGGCGAGTTAGTTTCAGTTAAAATAATTAAAGATAGATACTCTGGTGACTCTCGAGGTTTTGGCTTTATTGAGTTTGAAAATCGAAAAGATGGTGAAACTGCTATATCAAAATATAATGGTTTTATGCTTAAAGGTTCAAAATTAAAGGTTAATGAAGCTCAAGCTAAGGAAAGTAATAATCGTAATAAAAGATGGTGAGCATTGTAGCTTAGATAAACCTTGTTCACTGTTAAAACATTAGTAATGTTTATCTTCTAATTTAATCTTGTATAAATAACAGGAGAAAAAATGTACTTACCGAATTGTAAAATTAATTTATCTGGCTTGTTTGTTTCAAATGATAACAAACAAGTAATAGAGAGTATTATGCAGTTACTTGTAAACAAATCACCTTCAAACAGTTTTTTAAGCCTTTGTATTGTAAGTGGAGAAAGTGAAGTTCATGGTTTTTTAAGTATCTCATCAAAAGCGATGAATTTTGAATCAAGTCAATACGGAAATGATCTTATAAGCGTTGTTAAAATATTATCATCAGACGTACAAGAACAGTTAAAAAAATGGATTGCTCAAAGAGTCTTTTAATATAAGTGTCGCTGATGAATTAATATCAATGCTTGAGAAAATCATATTAAAATATTTGAAAGTTATTTTAAATATTCAAAAAAGACTCAACATATAATTATCAACTTTAAGGTACAATTAAACTATATTGCCATAATTACAAAAAAGATGAGTAATAACTTCATCCTAGTTAATAATCTTTGAGCTTAATAGAAAGCCTTGCTAAATCGATTATTTAGTACAAGGGAGTTAGGTTATGAGCTTTAAAACCTTATCAAAGGTTTTTTTGTGTTTAATTATATCTTTTCAACCCTACTATTTTACTCATTCCCAACCTATCCAACTTGATTTAGAACCCGAACATCGCCCTCAAATTCGCAGTAGTTATTCCAAGGAAACTTGTATTACTCTTTTCTGCCCTCAAGATTTCAACCCCGAAAATGGTAAAGTGGAAGTCAGTGATTCCGTGGGCATTCCCATTGGCAATGGAACAGTTGAGGATTTTGAAAAAGCAATTACTGAAATTATTAAAAATTATGGAATAGAAAAACTAATTGGGACCTATGTATTTATTGCTGGAGCCGACATTAACTCGGAAAGGGAATTGAAGTTAAAACATAAGGAAGTCCTAAAAAAGCACAATTTAGAAAATCACATAAAGATTAAAGTTATATCTATGCAAAAAGAAGAGATTCATGGGCTAACTTTAAAAAGTACAAAGGCTATTTTACAAAGGGTAAAGTTATGGTTCCCTAGTATAAAGAGAGATTTTGAAAAGCCAGATAAGAATGAAGTAATTGCCGGACTTGTTACGACCGCCGTTATTGAAACAGGTTCAATCTACTACTTATTTCAAACTCTACCTGAAGACGATGCTATAATAACATCAACTTTACATGCGGTAATTTTATCCGCATATGCCGTTTATACAAAGTTTATGATTAATTGGTTATTGAGACCAGGAACAAACATGGTCGAAGGCTTCTTAAAACAACTTTCAATGAGCCTACCATTTATATTAAATTACAATATATTTGGCCAATTTACTCCTATTGTAAAATATCTAGAGTCTCATACAATTGAAGTAACTATGTTGGCTTTCCCAAATGAAGTCATTGAATTTGCCAGCACTCAATCCGTGACAATGATGCTTCAGACTTTGTTTTATTATGTTGTCATTACTAGAGTCATCGGTTCATGGGCTAATAATCAACAAGGTTTACAACGCAGTAAAGATGCCAGAGTCTATCGAAAAATAGCAGAAATGCCTGTACTAGCTATGGATGCCATAATTATCGCTATCGCTTCCGGTGTGGGAGCTGAACAATTAATCAGCTTGGGTCCAATTGAACTAAATGATGGCCACGCAATGCTCTTAACCTTAACAGCCCTATCCTCAAGTCTTTACAAGATAGGTTTAAATTCTAGCTTTGAGGTTTATAACTGGCTCAACCACCGAGCAACTCCAAAAGTTTTAGATTTTTTTAGAGATCAAATGGCTATTG
>JAGRAE010000143.1 GCA_020435005.1 Bdellovibrionales bacterium | reverse complement strand
AAAATTTACTAATCAAACATTGTATTTTCATACAAATAATGCAAAATTTTAATATATGAGGGTAAACTATTATTTTAATTTTATATTTTTTTCTTTGTTTAGTCTGTCAGCACTCGCAGTAAATACGCCTATTGATGTTCCTGTGGCACAAGAAAAAGAACTTGAGGAATATATAAATGTTCCGCAAATCAAAAAAGAATTTAGTACTGACCAAGATCATCCGGAAAAACAATTTGCCAAAGAATCATGTCAAACATGGGTCTTTGATCAGTTGCAAAAGTTGGAAACACAAAAAGTCCATTCGGCACTATGTATGTATAGAGCTGATGTTGTACTTCGAAAGCACATTTACACAGCAAGAATTATCTTGAAAAATTGGTAATATGTACTAGCTGCACAGTTAGTACTTTGCAAATGGGAATAATTTTAAACTGAAACTTCAAAATCTCTCAAGGCTGATGTTAAGGAAGTTTTTTTATCGGTAGATTCACTTCTTTGACCAATAATTAATGCGCAGGGAACTTGGAAGTCTCCTGCGGGAAAGCTTTTGCTACGCATTCCTGGAATAACGACTGAGTTTTTGGGGATACGTCCTTTGTATTCTTGAGAGCTTGAACTTGTAACATCAATTATCCGAGTGGAAGCTGTTAGAGTAACTCCGGCACCAAGCACGGCACCCTCTTCAATAATAACGCCTTCAACAACAATACATCGACTGCCGATAAAGGCATTATCTTCTATAATTACTGGTTGGGCTTGAACAGGTTCTAAGACACCGCCAATTCCTACCCCTCCAGAAAGATGAACGTTTTTGCCAATCTGCGCGCAAGAACCTACCGTAGCCCATGTGTCGACCATGGTGCCAGAACCAACATAAGCACCAATATTCACATAGGAAGGCATTAATATCGCACCTTTTTCAACAAAAGCACCTTTGCGGACTAAGGCATGTGGAACTACGCGCACGCCTTGTTCCTCACTCCATTGCTTTAGTGAAATCTTATCGTAAAATTGCAATTCACCAGCTTGAATGCTACGCATTTTTTGTGTGCGAAAGTAGAGAAGTATAGCTTGTTTGAGCCACTGTTCTACGACCCAATTACCCTCAGTTTTATTGCATACGCGTTCTTGACCATTATCTAATAAATCAATGGCGTGTTCTATGGCTTTTGTTTGAAGGTCAGTGAGTTCACTGCTTCCAGACTGAAAGGTTTCACTGATAATACTTTTTACTTCCTCGCTTTTCATTTTAACCTCTATCTACTTTCAGTAAGTTTTAATGCCTCTAAAATTGCAGGAACATGTTTCGAGATGATTTGCTTAGGTGCTAAATTTCTTTCTATTTCATATGTAATGGTTGGCATATCTCGTTCTAAACCACAATAAGTTCCCAGGCAACCAGGAGTCGGGTAGCCGATGCTGTCTTTGATTTCATAGTTTGTAAGTTTGGCAATAATCTCAGCTTCTTCTTGACAGCGGCCATTGATATTCAAAAGAGGTTTCCAGGAATGTAAACTAATGACTAATTGTGGTTTATTCTCATCCAGCCAGGTGACAAGAGCTTGGTTTTCAGGTTCGGAATTAGCTTTTGCCCCAGGGAAATACCGTTCCTCTTTAACGTCAGAAGTCCAATCATTGGTTGGTAAATTGCGATTGAGATCTACGTTGTTTGCATTTTTACGAGTGCTGCGTAAAACCCCGTCAAAATTAAACATAGGGACCAGGGTCAGTTGAAGTTTATAAGTAAAAGATTCAATAAAGCGGTTTTGTAAAGCCGTTGCAGCTACAACGCCTTCCCATTCATCACCATGAACTCCACCTAAAATAAGGACCTTAGGGCCTTGCGTGCCATATTTTTCAGCCATAATAGGTAGTCCTTGTGCTGTATTTCCAAACTTAAAACTTTTCATAGTGTATTCCCTCGTGTAGAGTATCGCTCCATGAAAACGCAAAGTGAGTTAGTGGTCAAGAAGTTCGGTGGCACATCTGTGGGTTCGATAGAACGCATTGAGAATGTGGCAGAGCGCATAATGCAGGATTTTCAAAATGGGCAAAAACCCATAGTTGTAGCTTCTGCTATGTCAGGTGAAACTAATAGACTAGTTAGGCTGGCTGCAGACATAAATCCTCAATATCGAGGCTTAGCCTATGATATGTTGCTCGCCTCTGGAGAACAAGTTTCTATCGCCTTGTTGTCAATGGCTCTAGAAAAAAGGGGATTAAAAGCAAAACCATTATTGGCATATCAGTTGGGAATACGTACAGATTCTATTTTTTCTCAGGCTAAAATCACTTCGGTGGATAGTGATAAATTAACAGACTTAGTTAGCAAAGATATTATACCAATCGTTGCGGGTTTTCAGGGAGTAAATCCGGATGGAAGTATTACAACTTTGGGGCGTGGAGGGTCAGATACAACCGCTGTCGCATTAGCCGCAGCTTTAGGTTGTGAACAAGTTGAGATATATACAGATGTGCCCAAAGTATTTACGGCAGATCCTCGTTTGATTCCTAAAGCCCGAGAAATATCACGTTTAAGTTTTGAAGAAATGATGGAAATGGCCAGTTTGGGATCTAAAGTTTTGCATTTTAGATGTGTAGAATTGGCAGCAAAATTTAATGTAAAAATTCATGTGCGTTCAACTTTTGAAACAAGAGAAGGTACGTGGGTTGTTGCGGAGGATGAAAAAATGGAAAATCCTGTAGTTTCAGCAGTTACACACGATGCGAGCACGGCTATAGTTAAGCTGTTTCCAGTTCCCTTTGGTCCGAGCTTTTTAGCCCTATTATTTGATTCATTGGCTAATAAAGGCGTCATCGTCGATATTATTACTCAAAGTTACAATGAGGAAGGACAGCGATTAGCCTTTTCTGTTAATGAATCCGATTTGTATATGGTGGATGAAGTGTTAAAAAGTTTGAGTATCGATGCTAAAATAGTAGTTTTGCGAGATATGGCAAAACTCTCTGTTGTTGGTGTGGGTATGGCTAATCATCCTGGTGTTGCGGCGAGATTTTTTAATGTTTTAAGTCAAAAAGAAGTGCCTATTCATTTAGTCACTACATCTGACATAAAAATCAGCGCGGTTATTGATAGAAAAAATTTAGATAAAGCCGCTCAGTCACTACACACTGAATTTGAACTGGATAAAGAATAAAAATGCCTTTAAGTTATGTGGACAATCAACTTTTTTTACTTCAGGACAACAACAAATATAATCTATGTGAACTCATAAAAAATAAATCAGAGCCCTTCTATTTGTATGATTTAGAGGGCATGAAAAATCGGGTGGAACTTTTTAAGAATTATTTCAAACGTAACATAAGAGTTCATTACGCAATGAAGGCAAATAATCATCCTCGCATTTTGAAACTTATGAAAGAACAAGGTTTAGGCGTCGATGTTGTCTCAGGTGGTGAGCTACAAGAAGCGCTTAATACAGGTTTCCATCCTCGGGATATTATTTTCTCAGGTGTAGGGAAAACAGCGGCCGAGTTGCAATTAGCCATTGAAGAGCAAATTTCACAAATCAATGTTGAGAGTCCACAAGAGCTAGAGCGAATTGGTCAAATTGCTAAAAGTTTGAGTAAAGAAATTCGCATCGCATGGCGCATGAATCCAGATGTAAAAGCCGAAACTCATCCTTATATAACAACAGGTTTTAGAGACAATAAGTTTGGCATGGATAAAAGTTTTTTGCCGTCACTCATTAAAATACTATCTGATTTTCCTCAATTAAAACTAGTGGGACTGTCCATTCACATTGGGTCACAAATTAGACAAATTGAACCTTTTATAGATGCTATTCATCGTACAAAAATTGAATTTGAAAACCTACTATCTGAAGGCTTTCCGTTGGAGACATTAGATATTGGTGGTGGTTTAGGTATTAATTATGAGAAAGAGGATCTGCCAGGCGATGAAAATAAAATTAAAATTTATGCGGAGACCATTGAGCAAGAATTAGCAGACTTTCACGGACAATTATTGTTAGAGCCCGGTCGGGTGTTAGTGGGAAGTTTTGGTTGGTTGTTTGGAGAAGTTCAATATATTAAGAAAACGCCCTGGAAAAATTTTGCAATTTTAAATACAGGTATGCACCATTTAATGCGACCATCTTTGTATCAGGCCCATCACCGCATTCAAGCGGTTAGAAAATCTGAAGGTCCTTTGACTGTCTACGAAATTGTGGGCCCCATTTGTGAGTCCGCCGACGTTATTGGTTTTGATCGACCATTTAGTGAATTAAAACAAGGCGACTGGCTAGTTGTCGAAGATGTTGGTGCTTATGGAAAAGTTATGGCTTCAAATTATAACTCTCATCAGCTCCCTGAAGAAATTTTTCTCTAAGAAATTACGACGATTTGAGGGTTTGGTTCGTAATGCTTATTGAAGAGCAACGAAAAAATTCTAGGTAGTATGGGATTGTCATCAGTCATGTATAATTCAATTTCTGGTTGTGTTTGAAAGTTCTCAAAAGTTGTTTGTTGAAAATAATTAACAAGATCATCGGCAACACTTTCAGCAGATGAAATGATTTTGACTTCTTTGCCAATGACTTTTTTTATCGCAGGAATTAATAAAGGATAATGAGTGCAGCCTAAAATTAAAGTGTCAAACTCAGTGAGTAATAAGGGGCTCAAATATCTATAAAGTACAAGATTTGTAAGTGGGTCATCTAACCATCCCTCTTCAACTAGAGGAACTAAAAGTGGGCAAGCTTGTTGAATAACATTTGTGCTAGGACTTAAGTTATGAATAGCTTTGATATAAGCTTTTTGCTTCACCGTAGTTGATGTGGCTATAACGGCAACTTTTTCTGCAAAAGAATGTTTTACAGCCTCTACAGCACTGGGTCCAATCACGTCAAATATGGGGACAGGATATTTTTCGCGGTTTTCTATGACGCTGGAAGCAGAATTACAGGCGACAACTATGGCGTCTACATTTTTTGTAAGCAAAAATCGTATATTTTGATCAACGTATTTCTTTAGAGTTTTAGGCGACTTATTGCCATAGGGTAAGCGAGCTGTATCACCTAGATAAAAGTAGTGGTGCTGTGGTGCTTTTTGAAACAAAGAATGTAGTACTGTTAAACCGCCAATTCCAGAATCGAAAACACCTATTCTTAACTTATTTCTAACATTATAGTTCATATATCTTTTAACTTATTATGTGCAGTTCCGATAATTATATATAAGAAATGAGAATCTTTGTAGCGCTTATGAATAAAATCAAAAACTTAATATTTTATTTTGGTTGGAAAGGCTTTAGAGCTTCATTGTTTGGGGGCTGCCTCATTGCATTAGTTGCTGTAATCCAGCAAATGGTTTTTTTTCATTTCAGTTTTCACCAATTAAATTATAAATTTTTATTTCTACCGTTTTTTGTGGGCTTCACCGTCGGTGGATTGATAAGTTTGTTAAAGAAAGCTATTGGTTTAGAGAAAAAAGCGCGCAATGATCTCGAAACTTTAAATAATAATTTAGATAAAAAATTATCGGAGAGTATTATTAAATGGCGAGAGGCAGAAAAGCAACTTTTTCACTCTCAGCGAATGGAGTCTATCGGCTTGTTGACGAGTGGTGTGGCTCATGAATTTAATAACATTTTATCAATAATACAGTTCAGTATGGAGTTGTATAGTAAAGACGATCCACGTAACAACAATGCTGAGTTGGAAAAAAAGATCTTTTCTGCTATTGACCGCGCGAGTGCGCTCATTAAAAAATTAATGATTTTTAGTCGTCGGACTGACGAAAATCAATTTGAAGATTTTGATTTAGTGGAAGCTATTGAAATTGCCATTAAACTTATGAGCGTGAGTGTACCTAAGAATATTATCCTCAACTATGATTTAGTAGAGGGTGATTATTTAATTAGTGGCAATAAACAAGAAATCGAACAAGTACTCATAAACTTAGTCAATAATGCAGTGGATGCCATTGGAGAAAAAAATGGAGAAATCTCAATTTCTCTTAAGCTAATAAACAATAGTATAGTTCAACAGGCATTAATCTGCGTTAAAGATAATGGCATGGGTATTCCAAGCGATAAGTTAGATCGTATCTTTGAGCCTTTTTATACATCGAAAGAGGTGGGGAAAGGAACGGGGCTAGGATTATCTGTTGTTCATGGGATAATTAGCAATCATTTGGGAATGATTACTGTTTCAAGTGAGCAGGGGAGTGGCACTGAGTTTCAAATATTTTTACCATTAAAGTGGGTAGAAATGGAAAAACCAGTAAATGAAAATTATAAAAAAACCGGTTAGCATCCTGCAAAACCGGTTAAAACAACTGTAAATTTGGCGCATCCTTCGCCATTAAAAAATTAATGAATTCAACAAACGATGCAAGATAATTAGATTAAGGATTAACGTTTAGCGGGTCAAAAAAATATTAAAACTCAGGTCCTTAGGCCGTGAGCTCTAGACTCAAAACTTCCGGCGGAGGTCATTTCGATAAAACGAGCTTTTTGTGAAATCTCATCAATGCTACAAGCGTTAATGTAACTCATTCCACTTCTTAGTCCGCCAGCGAGTTCATTAATTACATGACTCAGATGCCCTTTTACGGGGACATAGGTAGATTCACCTTCTGGTGCCATTCCTTCAGGAACTCCTCCTCGCCAACTAACTTGTGCGGCTTTTGAAGCCATGCCTCGATACTGTTTTTTGCCGCCTCTGACTTCTCCTGGAGTTTCTAGAACGCCAGATAAAATAGAACCTAGCATAACGGTTTCCGCCCCAGCAGCTAGAGCCTTTACGATATCACCAGAGGTTTTAATGCCGCCATCAGCGATTACGGGAATGTTTTTTTCTCTAGCTACTTGTGCACATAGTGCTACAGCCGTTAATTGAGGGACACCACAACCGGTAATAATTCTAGTGGTACACATAGACCCTGGACCAATGCCCACTTTTATTGCTGAAGCTCCTGCTTCACATAGGTCTTCAACGCCCTGGGGAGTGGCAACGTTACCAACAATAAGTTCTACATCGGGGTAAGAGTCTTTCAGCCACTTCATGGTTTCTAGCATTTGCACAGAATGGCCATGAGCAATATCTATAGTAATGACATTGACACCTTCTTTAATTAAGGCGTGAGCTCGCTCTTGGTAATCTTGGTTAACACCAATACTGGCACCAATATTTTTAAGCCCCTTTTCCTTTAGTTTTTGCACCTGTTTAACTTGATCTTCTGTGGACATAAATCGATGGAGTATACCAAATCCACCAAGTTCATCCATGGCATAGGCCATAGCCTCTTCTGTCACAGTATCCATATTAGCGCTGATAAAGGGTTTATTTATGCGGATGTTTGACGTTAATCTTGTGCTTAAATCAGGATCTTTTCGCGAGCGTACATCTGATTTAGAGGGGACAATAAGCACGTCATCATATGTTAAGCCACGTCCTCTAGAGGGGATGTGATTCCAATCAAATATTAATTCCATTATTTAATCCTCACTGTAAGGTACTTCAGCGTTTCTCTTTTTGAAAAGACTGTAAAGCAAAATATAACTATATATTGAGACGCCAAGGGTCAAGATGCCAGCTGTAAATAAGCCAAAAAACTTGAGGGGACCCTGAAAAGATTGTCCATAGGAGTCGATGAGGTACTGAATAACAAAGTCAGTAAGGATAATAATTCCAACAAGTAGGGTGATTCCATTAATTAGACTGTTGGATCTATCTAGAGCATCTACTTCGCCGGATTGATATTTCTTATCTGTGATTACAACAAATGGCACAAAGTACCAGCGAATCTGTTTAAATAAACCGGGTATTATTAACAAAAGGCCCCATAGAATTACGAAGGCGGTCATCCTAATGGACTCCGCAGCTAAGGGGGCAATATGTTTTTTTATAAATTGCCAGTAACTTATATTTGAATCTAATTGAGAAGTGGGGGTGTAGATTCGCAATGGAATAAGAAGCAATAACAGAGCGGCTTCTAGAAGGCTTATTGCGCCCATACCCAGTTGAGAAAACATTTGTACCATGTCGTTAAAAGGTGCTAGCTGAGATTGATAGAGTATAAACACGGACAGAAATTGTGTAAAAAAGAAGATGCCGACAAGTTCTGGCCAGCTGCTCTGTATAAATTTGATCCACAAGTTTTGGGATAGCTTTAGGCATTGAATTAGAAGTTGAAATTGATTTGATATTTTCACAGCTCCATCTTAGTAGATTGCTGCCTCGTCTCAAGGATTGACACTTTGTTCAAGTAGAGAGATTTTGCGTATTCGCAACTATTTGTGCCCGAGTGGCGAAATTGGTAGACGCACAGGACTTAAAATCCTGGGTCCCTTACCGGACGTGCCAGTTCAAGTCTGGCCTCGGGCACCAAATTATTGATATCATTGATAAAAATAGCTTTCATGAGGCCTTTAAATCAATTTTTATAGAATCATATGGGACCACAGGGGTCTTAACTGTTCGTCCCTTAATGGTTCTCTTTTTTATCTCAATAGCTCCCAAATCTTCGAAAAACAAAATAGTTTTGTTTAGGTTTGATACGTCTAAACCAGAGAGTTGTGCTAATTCATAAATAGATTTGGGTTTAAAAGTCAGGATGTTTGATAAAATAAAAATATGACGAGCGAACTTTTCAAAATCTTTTTTATTATCAAAAGAAATTTCGTAGTGTGGTTCTTTAATTTTTCTTTTGCTAACTTGTTTAAATGCTTTTCTGAAGTCTTTTACAACCTCGGAAGAAGATTTAAGTGAAATCACGAGCTCTCTCATAGTTTTACTCCCATATGTTCCAGAACTAACTGTTCAAAATCATCAAATAACTTATCGTCAGAAATAAATTCATAATCAATTTCAATATCGTCAA
>JAGRAE010000142.1 GCA_020435005.1 Bdellovibrionales bacterium | reverse complement strand
CTGCTAAAGTAAAATGGTGGAGCCTAGCGGGATCGAACCGCTGACCTCGACGCTGCCAGCGTCGCGCTCTCCCAGCTGAGCTAAGGCCCCATTAAAGAGAAACTAATTTCTTAAAATTAGCCGGCGGAGTCAAGAATAATTATTTTTATTCACTGTACACTAACTCGCCGTAGCCGCCGCGGCGTTCATCACCAACGGCTTCTTTCATATCGAGAACGGCATGAGCCCCTCCAAAATAAAATTCTTTATGGGCCCATAAGTTTAATGCAAATTCAGAGGGTAGTTGTTGCAAGGCTTCGTTTGCATACCCGGGCTCTAATTGTAAGTTTTTTCCGTCCCAATTCATGCGCGGACTGTGTATTGCTTCATATAATGGTTTATTAAAATCAATTAAGTGACTTAAGACTTGTAGTAAACTTGAGCGAATTCTTTTGCTTCCTCCTGAGCCGATGACAATTTTATGTTGTTCGTTTTCCACTATACATGGAGACATCATAGATAGGACTCTTTCTCCTGGCGAAAAATCATGATGATCTTTATTGAATAAATCATCTTCGCCAAGCATATTATTCAACATGATCCCCGTATCAGGAATGTACTCACCAGAGCCTTCGCCATTTGACAGTGACAAACTCGCCATATTTCCATCTTTATCGCTAACACTAATATGGGTGGTGCCTTTAGTGAAGGTATGGAGATGTTTACTGTTTTCAAGAAATTCTTCAAAATGACTTTCTTCAAGATCAATCATTGCTTTTGCCAGTAATTGAAGGTGCGATGACGAACCCCATTTTGTTTTGTGCAATTGTTGTTTTTCTAAATTGTGCAACAAACCCAAAATAAGTGAACCACCAAGTGAGGGCAATGGATTCGTTAAAATTGTGTAGTCGCGGTATTTTGACTTTAAAGGTTTTCTTTCTATTACTCTATAAATTTCGAAATCCTTTTGGTTTAAAATGGTTTGTGAAGAGAGGTTTTTAAGCAGTTTTGTTTTTAAGTCACCCAAATACAAGCTTTTGCCTAAATCATTGTGTAGGTCAGATAAATAATTGGCATAGTCTGAGTTTTTGTAGGTATCTCCTTCTTTCAAAGGAGTTTTGTTGTTTTTATAGAAATATTTTTTAGCTTGAGAACTTTGCTTGATAATTGGGTCTAATAAGCAAGCGACATAGGCTTGTGTTTTATTGAGCTCCACACCGTGCAGAGCCGATGTAATTGTAGGTTTTAACACTTCTTTGAGAGGAAGTATTCCCAGTTTTTCATGCGTAGATAAGAGTCCCTTTAATGTGCCAGGTGTGGCTATGGAAGAAGGGCCTGTGTGAAAAGTTTGTGTTGAGTTTGAAAACTCAACAATAATTTCTGTCATTTGTGGCAATTTGAGTTGTGAACAGCTTACGCCTGGAAAATTGACAAAAAAATCAAATAAAATTTTTTTGTTATCACTTGTTTTTGCTAATAAATAACCGCCGCCACCCAATGAATTTAATAAAGGTTCACTCACAGATGACATAAAGGCTGCTGCAATACAGGCATCAAAGGCGTTGCCGCCTGCTTGCAGAATTTGTTTTGCGGCGTTTGTCGTTAAAGGGTGTCCTGAAGCTACAGCACCTAACAGCTTATTAGTCATTAAATGGCTTAAGCTCCTTCTTGTTGTCTCTCTTTTTGTTGGTATACTACAGGAAAAGAAAGTTCAAAACAAGTTCCTATATTTACATCGGATTTAAGTATGATTTTTCCTTTAAATTCTTTGACTGTGCTATAGACAATAGAAAGTCCAAGGCCAGTGCCTTCGTTTAAGTCTTTTGTTGTGAAAAAGGGATCAAAAATTCTATCTTTTATTTCCTCAGGAATCCCACTGCCATTATCTTTAACTCGAATAAAAATTTCTTGTTTTTTTTCTTCTAATGTTATTTCGATTTTTTTGTCTTTCGATCGACTTAAAGCTTGCTTAGCATTACTGAAGAGATTTAAAAAGACCTGTTGCAATAAACCCTTGTTTGCATAAATAAATACTGGCTTTAAATAATTAGTGGTATCCAACAAAAATTCAATTCCTGCATTTTTATAGAGGTCTGAAATCATATTCAATGTTTCATTGATGGTTTCCAAAGGGTCAATTAATTCTAATTCTTCTGTATCTGAACGCGAAAATGATTTGAGGCCTTGGACGATTTTAACTATTCTTTGGTGAGCTTTCGTTACTTTTTCAAGCTGTGTTAATAATGTTTCTATTTCTATTGTTCCTGCTTTTAACAGGTTTGATTTTAATATTGAGACAATGCCATCGGCTATAGCTAGTGGATTGTTGATTTCATGACCAACGCCTGCGGCTAACTGGCCAATAGAGGCTAATTTTGCTTGGTGGTGTAATATTTTTTTTCGTTCTTCATTTTCTAAAAAATTTAAGTGTTCAACGATCTTATCCCAGTTGACGCCAATCATTTTGATCGGTTTCCCAGCTTGGTCGCGATAAACCTCTCCTTTGCCGCCAATGTATCGTAGTTCTTTTTCAGGAGTTAGAATAGGGAAGGTGGTATTAAAAACTCTTACACCATCAAGAGCCTGTTGAAGCTCAAGTTTAACCGTCTTTAAATATTCAGGGTGAACCATTTTTTCCCAGGCATCAAAAGCGCCGCTGAAATCTTTTTTATCTATACCGAAAACTTCATAGTTAGCATCGCTCCATTCGAGCTTATCGTTTACAACATCCCAGCTCCAGGTGCCTACTTTCATGGCTTTTAAAATAAATTGATGTTCATTTTGTAGTTTAATAATGTCTGTAATGTCTTGTGCGACAACAATAATTTGTTTTTCACCACGATGATTTATAAATGGTGTTTTTATGGAACGAAATTGGCGAACTTCACCATTCTCAGTATTTGTACTCTCTTCAATTACAATTTCTCTTTGACCTTTTTCCATTATAGCTTGCGCATTTTTTTTAAAGAACTCGGCTTGTTCCTTGTTGCCTGTAAAATCAAAATCGTCTTTACCAACCATTTCTTCTGGGGTTGTATTGTAGAGATGGGCTAGAGAAGGGCTACATTTAACAAATTTACCATTCCAATCTTTAACAATAATAATATCTATGGTTTGATTGAAAATTCTTTCTAGCAGCTCTTTTTCTTCGTCTAATTTATCCATAATTTAATTAAATCACTGGAAAGACTTGAATAAAATCTTAGCAAAACAAAACTAGCATTTGGTTTGAAAGGGTAGTTTACAATTAAACATGAAAATGCCAAGGGGAGTCAATTTTGTGTCGCGTAAGTCTTTGAAAACACGTTGAGAGTTCTTGTTTTGCTCGGTATTATAAATCACTTTTTTAGATAGGGGGTCTCTATGAGGCAAAGTAAATGTTGGCTTGCCAAGTTGATATTTTTAGGTGTGTCGCTATTAACACCTCAATTAATGGCTAAAGATCTCACCAACCGCTTGGGAGTGGGCTATGCAAATCAATTCTCAGAGGATTTACCGAGTCTAGCTATAAGATACTACCCTAATGCACAACTGGGTTTAACAGCTGCACTAGGTGTTGATACTGGAGACGATGGATCAGGTGCTCCATCTAAATTTGGTTTTATGGTGCGAATTTTGAAAATCATATTTATTGAAGACAATATGAATTTTTATATGGGAACCGGTGCAGGATTATTGAGTCGGGAAGATGTGACCAATAATGAAACTGATTCAGGCTTTGAGCTTACTGGTTTTGCCGGTGGTGAATACTTTTTTTCAGGATTGGATAGTTTAGGTTTTAGTTTCGAGGCCGGCATAGGGGTGACGTCTATATCGAGTGATGTCAGATTTAGAACGATTGGTGATCATCCCTTGCGTGCAGGTATTATATTCTATTTTTAATAAGGATTTGCTATGAAAAAAGAAATATTTCAAACAGACAATGCTCCCGCACCTGTGGGTCCTTACTCTCAGGCTGTAGGTTGGAATCAATTCGTGTTTTGTTCAGGACAAATTGCTTTAGATGCAAAAACTGGAGAAGTGTTCACTGGAGACATTAAAGAACAAACAAAGCGTTGTATGGACAATGCAGGCGAAGTTCTTAAAGCCGCTGGCTTAAACTTTAGCAATGTTATCAAGTCGACAATTTTTATAACTAACATGGGTGATTTTTCAAAAGTTAATGAAGTCTATAGTACTTATTTTAATGAACAACCACCGGCCAGGTCTTGCGTAGAGGTTTCAGCCTTGCCAAAAGGTGTTCATGTAGAAGTTGAGTTGATTGCTGCAAGACCTTAAAATGAGAAGGTTTTGGAAAATTGGTTTAATCTTTGCAATTATATTTTTTCTGATTTCTTGGTTGTTTTATAAGGAAAGCCAAAAAATATTAAGCACAAATTTAAACTCTTGGTCACAAGATTATACAGCTGATTGCGCCGTAGTTCTTACCGGAGCGGCCGGTCGCGTGCGCGAGGGCTTCGATGCTCTATATCAGAATCGTGTTAAGACACTTATTATATCAGGCGTTTATCAGGGTGCGAGTTGGAAAGAGATATTTCCGCAATGGATTTACTATGGAGCATTGGATCCTAAAAATATTATTCTAGAAAAAAGATCTGAGACTACTTATGGAAATGCACAGCAAACATTACCCTTAGTCGAAGCTGTAGGCTGTCGAGATATTTTATTAATTACTTCCCGATTACATATGTATAGATCATTTAAAATTTTCAGTAAGTACTATCCAGACAGTATAACTGTCCAGCCTGTAGCTGTCGTATCAGGAAACTACAGCCCTAAAGTCGAGGACGTTTTGTACGAGAGCATGAAAAGTCTGTTCTATTCTTTGTGGGCTTACTAAAACACGACTTTTTTTGACTAAATAGCTCAATGTTTAGCACCGATAATTACATATGCGTGCACTATCAATTATTTCAAACACTTTTGATGCTTGGGGAGCAAAGTTATTAGATCTTTTATTTTATACAAAAGATTTAATATTAATGTCCTATTTGTCTGTAAGAGCTGTCATCTTAGATGAGACACAAGGCCTTAGAGCCATATTAAGTGTAGTTTCTGCGCAGATATATTTTACTGGTTTTCAAGCTTTACCCATCATTTCTGTTTTAGCTCTCGCTTCAGGAAGTATTGTTATTATGCAATCAAATTTGCAGCTTAACTTTCTGGGTGGCAACGAGATGATAGGTAATTTGCTGGTTGTTATAATTGTGCGTGAGATTAGCCCTTTGCTTACAGCCTTAGTAGTGATTGCCCGTTCTGGTACAGCGGTCGCTTCTGAAATTGGCAATATGAGAGTCAATAAAGAGATAGAAGCTTTGGAGTCCATGAGTATTAATCCGCTAAGTTATATTGTTTTTCCACGTCTCATTGGTGGTTTGATTAGCGTAATGTGTTTAGCTTTTTATTTTATTGTCGTTTCTTTAATTGGTGGGTTCATAGTTACAAAATTAGTTCATGACATGCCTTTGGCATTTTATTTGGATTCGTTAGCTCAGGCATTTGCTGGTGAAGATGTGATTTTGTTTGTTGTTAAAAATGCTTTTAGTGGGATTTTTATATTTGTAATTTGTTGTTATCAGGGTTTTTCAGTTAAACGCAGTCCTCATGAAGTACCACAAGTAACCACAAGAGCTGTTATGAACAGCATTTTGTACGTAATGGGTTTTAACCTAACTGTCACTACATTATTTTATTTGAATCAACTTGTAAAAATAGGAGTTCTGTAATGGCAGAATTTAAAGATATCAACAAGTTGAGTTTTAAAGATTTAAGTTTTGCCTTTCAAGGGGAGGACGATTTGCTTGAAAATATAAATTACACCTTTCCAGAAAACAAGAGTCTTCGTGTGGTAGGGGGTACAGGCAGTGGAAAGTCAACCTTATTGAAAGTTGTTGCAGGACTCTTAATCCCTACTGCTGGTGATTATTTTATAAATGATACTTCAGTAGGTCATTTGAGTTTTGAGGAGTTCACGGCATTTCGTTTGAGGATAGGGTATAGTTTTGAGTTTGGTGGACTTTTAAATAACAAGACCTTAACAGAGAACATTTTATTGCCTATGCAGTACCATAGAACCTTCCATGTTGATGGCGGTAAAAAACGTGTCAAAGAATTAATTGTAAGAGCAGGTTTAGAAAAAACAGAGAATCAGCGCCCTTCGATGGTCCCTGGTAGTCATAGAAAGATGACTATTTTATTGAGAGCTTTAGTATTAAGGCCGCAATTATTAATTCTTGATGAGCCAACAACTGGTCTTACAAGTGAAGGAAAGAGTTTTTTACTGGAAGTTATTAAAGAAGAAAAAAAAGAGGGAAGATTGAGGCATTTAATATTTAGTTCTAATGATGATCGCTTTATAGAAGATTTAGCTGAAAAAAATATATACTTGCGTGATAAGAAAATAATATCTGCAGTTGAAGCCCTACAAGGGGAGGCCGTGTAATGCGAATAAAATTTAATAAATTTGAACGTATAGCTGGTATTTTTGTGTTTGCCGCTTTTATTGGTTTGGTGGCAGCAACGGTCGGGATAGCCATTCAAAAAGGTTGGTTTGCTTCTAAAGTTGAATATAAAACTATGTTGCCAAGTGCAGAAGGTGTTCATAGTGGAACCTTGGTTCAAATAGCAGGGCTGAGAGCGGGTTCAGTTAAAAGTGTTGATTTAATTTCGGCCAATGAAGTGCAGGTAAAATTTGAAGTTTTTGAACGGTTTAAAAATCGAATTAGAGAAGATAGTATGGTACAAGTTATACGTCCTTTTGTGATAGGTGAGAAGGTTTTTGAAGTTACAGTGGGTACAGAAGAAAGTGCGGAGCTCTCACCCGGAGCATTGATTGTGGCTAAAGAATCTTTTGATTTAATGGATTTGTTTAGTGGACGTAAACTGGGACCTTTTTTGGGAACACTTGAAACTTTAGTTTCAAATTTGCAAATATTAGTTGAAGCATTTGCTGATCAGAAAAGAATGAAATCTGTGGTGGAAATGTTTGACCACATGATGCCTTTAATCCAGAACATGAATAAAATGTCTAAAAAAATAATTAAAATTTCTGACACTGTTTTGCATAAGAAAAAATTGGGACTTATGTTAGATAATGTTATTTTGTTAACTGGAGAGTTAAATAAAGTGTTGCCACAGATGAATGAAGATTCACCTCAAATGGGAAAACAACTTTCGATGTTAGTTTCTAATTTATCAGAACTAACGGCAGAATTTAAAAAGTTAACACCCGCCATCGGCGTGGTAGCACCAGAGTTACCACGTGTATCTAAGAGAGCCATTGAAGGACTTGATGAATTAGTCATTACATTAAAAGCTATGCAGAAGTCGTTCTTTTTACGTGGCAATGTAGAAGATGTAAAAGATGAAGAAGCAAAGCACAGAGAACCAGCTAAGGAATAATATATGAGTGGAGAGTTAGCCAAACAACATCCTTTGTTTTTTGATATCAAAGAGGCCGGTGCCAGCATGGAAGAGGTGGCTGTTGATGTTATAAAGTCCGAAGGGCAAAATTTAACAAGTTACTGGTATCACAGTCCTCTCGATGTAGATCTTTACGTTTGGTTTGATGAAAAAAAGAATATTATTAAACAACAAGTTAGTATTTGTGGTCAAATTTGTGAGTGGAATATTGTTGATGGTGTGCGAACGGGGTATATTTTTGAAACTGAAGCGGAAAACAGTGATGAGGAAAGTACTATTCATTATGATTTAGCTATGCACAAAACATCTCTCAATCAAGCTGTTGAACTGTTAAGGTTTGCCGAGAGTCTAAATTCTAATACCATTGAGAAGCTCATTTATAATTTCGAAAGAAATCCAATGGTGGATAGTATAGATCCAAAAGAATTGTTGTCGCAATACGGCAACACAGCCAAAGACCTTAAAGGAAGCCTTGCTTTGTTCTTTAAAAAGTTGTTCAAATAAAGGTGAATGTTAACCTTTAGTTTTTTTAAAAATTACTTATTCTCAAAAAGATCTGGGGCTTTAATCAGAATTATTTCTTGGATTTGCTTGTTAGGTATAACCGTGGGCGTGGCCTCTCTGATTGTTGTGATGAGTGTAATGAATGGCTTTAATGAAAGCATCAGAAAACGTTTATTGTTAAC
The DNA here is from genome assembly GCA_020435005.1 of Bdellovibrionales bacterium. GTDB lineage: Bacteria > Bdellovibrionota > Bdellovibrionia > Bdellovibrionales > UBA1609 > JACKAN01. Next base: position 841 of record JAGRAE010000142.1, on the reverse strand, counting down.
GAAGCCTCATCTCGTCGTGACGGGAGACATTGCTGAGCTTAAGAAATATCGAAGCGAACTAATAAATAAAAATGTAGAGTCAGTGGATCTAGTTGAAAATCAAGATGTTATTGTGAGAACAGTTGATGGTGTTTTTGGTGGAGCTGTTGCCAAAGGAATGGAAACTCAACAATTAAAATCATTATTTAAAAGGTTGACTGAAAATAGAATGGGTGAAGAAGGTTCTTTTATGTTGATGGAAGGAGCTGCTGACCTCAATGAGGGTGAAGTTGTGCTGGGTGTAGGTTTGGCAAAAACATTGAATGTTTATGAAGGTGACCAAATTGTTGTAATCCCGCCAGAAGCATTATTGTTGCCTCCCGGAGTTATCCCATTTTATGCAAGAGCACGAGTTAAAGCTATATTGCAAACGGAAGTGCCTGATGTAGATAGTCAAAGTTTATACTATAATATTAATGATGGCTTGCCGGCTTTGCACAGATCACGAAGTCGGGCACAAGAACTAGAAGTACGAATTAATAATTTAGAAGAGCTAAAATATTATAAAAACTTTTTATTACAACAAGGGGCCTCAGTTGATACTTGGGAGGACCGCGACCGAGCGATGTTGTTTGCATTGAAAATGGAAAAGTTTATTATTGGTACTTTTATTGGATTGAGCACGGTGATTACAGCTTTTTCAATTTTAACTGTACTGGTGCTTTTGATCACACAAAAGAGAAAAGATATAGGGGTTCTAATATCAATGGGTTTATCAAAAACAAAAACTCGTTGGTTATTTGTGAGAATTGGTGTGATACTTTCTTTTTTGGGTTTGGGCTCTTGTTTGACTCTTGGCTTA
>JAGRAE010000141.1 GCA_020435005.1 Bdellovibrionales bacterium | reverse complement strand
TCATTATATTGATAATTTGTTAAGAGAACTAAAGTTGTCACGAAAGGACCTAAAACTACCTGAAAATTCAAAATAGCTAATATAAGTGACTGATACTACAGTGAGAATTGCGGTTTTTTCAAAAAAATCAGGCAATATTTTCCAACAACTAGAGAAATAAAGTAATTTTATATTTTCTAGTGGTTCCCAATTGACTTTCTTTGTCAAATTTTATAGTCAGTGTCCTACTCAAAAATTCAAAGATAACAAGGGATTATGTTTATACAATGAATTGTCGTGAGTAACTCTAGGTGGTTTTTAACTAATCAGTTAAAGGGGTTATTTATTGGTGAATATAAAGAGGCGTGGGGTTTTTGTATTAATCTTATTGTATGTGACCCTTGGCCTAAACATAGTCTCACCTGTGTATGCAAACACAAGCTTTTCTGTTGAATACTTTAACCAAAATCGACTTTTAAGATCACAGAGTTTACAAAGAGCAAAAGTTAACTTTAATCAATCGAAAAAAGTAACCAATTCTTATAAGGCGAATATTGATGCCGATTTTATTTCAACCAATGCCAATACAAAACAACATGTCAGTTTTGAAGAAGTTCGTGATTTTTATGTTGATGTGAACAAATTCTCAATTGAAAAAAACTTTAACTTTGATCCCTTATTTGTCAGTCTAGATGTTGGTTTTCAAGAGGTTGGAGAGCATATATATACAACTCAGGCCTTAAATGGACCGGGTGTTTCTACTGCACTTTCTTTTTCTAATATTAACTTAAAGACAGGGTATTATTGGCTGCCATCTTATGAGCGATATTTTGTAAAAGACAGTAATGGTTCTAGAAACTCTGCTTTATGGTCTTCAAAATTGGCCTATAACTACAATGACTTTAATTCTCAATTTAATATTTGCATTGGATATGACTTTTTTTCAGAATTAGGGGCCGAAACAGCTTATCGCTCAAAATTTAGAAATAATTCTGTTTTTGGCGATGTTGATAATGCTAAGTTTGCATATGACTATTCCATATTTTCTTTAGCTACTTCTTATGACTATAGGTTTTCAAGACTTACATTGAGTCCATTTTTTAATTGGGGTCTCAATGAAAGTGCTTTTAACTATGAAAATAAATACTTTAAATATGGTATAAATTTAAATTATAATAAGACAAAATTAAGTGCCTCTTATATTTCTATAGATAAAAATGCTCTTGTTGCAGTGTTCACTGACGAAAATGTAGATATGGCCAATGTAAAGGGAGGCCAGCTAGAACTCAATCATGAACTCTATAAAAATTTGAGTTTGAATTTTAATTTTACACAACTAGTAGACAAACAAAATGATGAGCAAATTGAATCTATGCTTATTTCAGCTACTTATTGGAGTAAGCTATGAAATTAAGTGCTTTAATTTGTATTTGTTTTTTCATATTGTCTTGTGGTAAATCTCCCGAAGATACAACTGAAAATCAACACAGTTTCAAAGTGATAGATCTAAATCTGGAATCAACTACTGATGACTCCAGCTCTTACTCATTTCCTGATTTTGTTAAGAAATACAAACTTTCAGCAACAATTATTGATTCTAGCACACTAGCTCCTGTGCCAAACGTAGAGTTTAAAATTTTACTGGGCGATGAAGGTGCACTTATTGTAACAAGTGACCCTTCGGGTAGGATATATTGGAATGAAGTCGTAAAATTTAATTTACTAAATCAGAAGAATCGTATTTTAGTTGAAAGAACTATTGCTTTTCTAAAAGATTCAACACATTTTGAAAAAGTAAAGTATTCATTTTACCCCTATGCTAGCTATTTAGAGGAGGATGTTTCTGAATTTAATTACATAACAGAGAAAAATGAAGAATTTTTTATTTCCAAAAAACAAGCTCAACAATGGGAAAATAAAAAAGTAAAAATTAACATAAGAGATACAAATTTAAAAATAGCTTATTTAGGTCTCAACAGTACAGGGGGACAATACCGTATTCACCTTGATACAAAAATCATATCTCCCATTAAGAAAAAAAATAATGAGGATTTTGATTATGTAATTAAAGAAGGTTCATTTGCTGTTCAATTTGTAGTTTTTGAAACTCAAGAAAACAGTAAAGAAAAAAATATACTTGTAAATAAAGTTATTGAATCAGTAATTGTTAAAGATAATTTGTTAAATATTAACTTTGAAGAGTCTTTAAACTGGGCCAATCAAACAGCTAATTTGCAAATGGCTTTAAGAATAATTCCTAAGTCTATGTCTAGTCATTTGTATGAATTTCAAGGAAGATATAGCTTGGGTTTATTCAAGGATATTACTGGTGATCACACTCTTGTTTTTGAGCCCAGTAAAAATTCTTATTATTCAGATTTTAAATTGGATTTAGATACTCTCAATACTAAATCAATATCTGATACAAAAAATATTTATTTTTCAAAGCTTAATCTTGAATATGATATGATTGAGAATATTGATAATCCTACTAGAAGATCAATTATTTATCGTTCTGTAACATGTGTCAGTGATGTTCATAGTGGACAGAATTTTGCTTTTGAGAAATTTTTAATTCAAAAAACTACAGGGGAAGTTATACCAAAAGAAGCCGATGGTAATGGATGTTTATTTTGGAATGAGAGAATTGAGTATAAGTATTATAAACCTGAGAAATTTTTTAAACGAACAAATAAGATCACTCATCTGGGAACTAACATTTCAAAATATTTAGTTAGTTATATCAATCCCTGGACTATTTTAACTATTGGCCGGGATGAAATTGAAATGGATAAAAAAACTCTTTCCAGCATAAGTCAACGTGAAGAAGTGCACCCTCGTTTGTTTCTAGAAGATTACTATTACGAAACAATTGGTGTTACTTACCATATCGATGAGTATATGACTCTGTTTGTCCGTAAAAATATACAGCTCAATTTACAATTTAAAGTTAATAGATACTCTTCATTAACTGAGGGGATTAATTCGAAAGAGGCCATACGTGATGGTGTTTACTTGTTAAAAATAGCTTTTGAGAAAAGCTATATAGATACTCGTAAGTCACATGTTGATATTGATCAAGGTAAAGATTCAGTAGAGGTAAAACGTAGTGTAACTAGAAAACCCATAGAGTATATTTATGTTGTTAACAAATTAGTACGTGTTTGGAATGGTTATATAATAACTCCTATAGAACTTTCTATCCATGACCTTAGATTAATGACAGTTAGGTCAAATTTACTCATTCAACTGCAAACCATAGAGCAAAATTATTTAAGATTAAGTAAGAACTTTGATGTTGAAGAGCTTAAAACAGATAGAGTATTGGAGCAAATAAAAGAACATTTTCCCGACAAAGAACCTTCCCTTGATTTATTAGTTGATAATGACTCTGGTTTACCAAGTCGAACTTTTGTGGGTCCACTTGTGTTCCTTGAGATTCAGGGGGGAGCTGATGTGCGTCCTACTGATGCTATGAATATTTGTGAAACAGATGATTGTAATTTTATAGAGAGAAATAATCCTGAACTGCAAAAAAGAATATTTCCACACGAGAAAAAGTACTATAGCAATATGAATTATTTAGCAGGGACTACAGTTGATAAATTAACAGAAACAAAAAAAGTTCTTGATTTGAAATACCGAAATCAAAAAGTTATTGAGTCTTTGTTCTATAATTATTTAGATTTATTTAATCTTAGTTTAGTTTCTAATGAACCAGAAAACTTGCAAACTATAGACATAAAGAAAGTGGCATTGAAGTGCGATCATCCACATATAGAATTTTGTTTGAAGTCAAATTCAAATAGGCGATTAAATGAAGTTGATTTTATACGGAATGTAATCAGCACAAAGAAAGAAGACATTGAAATAAAACTTTCAGATTTTTATTTTCCAGAAAAAATTAAAGAACTAGATTTATCAAATAGAATGTGTAAGTTAATGGTTAATAACATACAGCTGAACCTCAATGAAAAGAAAAGATACAATCCTAGAGCTGCTGGTTTGATGCTGTCTAAAGTAAGAAATGAAGTAAAAAAATTATGTGAGGATTCTCCATATTCTTTTAATAAAATATTAAGAACTCAAGGAATCAATAAATTTCATTTTCTAGGCGGTAAAACAGTTAACTTTGATTTAGGAAGTGCGAATTCTATTAATTTTGAAGAAGCTTTCGAAAATGAAAATGAAATTTCTTTAAATCCAGTGGGTTTGTTAGGCTTGTACAAGGCTACTTTGGGTAATTTAGTGTCTGGATTAGTAGATTATAATTTTATTGGTCGCACTTCTCAGGAGTACGCTTACTCAGAGTCTAGTGAATTGACATCAACAACTTATTTGTCAATGCAGAGAGCTTCTTTTGATATAAATTTTAAGGAGCCTTTGCTTTGTGTTGAAGTTCGTCCTAAATTAAAATTTGCAGAAAATTTGTTCAATATTTTACAAAGTGAAAAATATGTTAGTTATAATATAAAACCCATGACTGAAGGTTTTGTGGTTTGTGACATACATCAATCTAAAGCCATCAGCGATATGTTTTTTAGAGAAAAATATTACTATTTCGCACAACACTTTACTGAAGGCCATATGTTAGATGATGGATCTATTTTAAATCATCCATGGTTAATGGGTTTACGTGGTGAGAGAGACTATAAAAGATTCGTGAGTTTGTTAGGAATAAAACCTTCTACTCAAGAAAGAGAAACAAATTTTTTGTCTAAGTTTTTTAAAGATGTCACTTCTCCCATTATTCAAGATGAGAAAAAATTAGCAGAAAGTTTTACTGAAAATAACTTGTCAGAACTTCCTCTAGATCAAATTTCTGGTGCTTATGACAATGTACTTCCAAGTTTTCCTGGTGTCTATGTGATAACTCCTCATAAAAAAGAATATCCTTATGATTAAAGAACAGCTTCCTTTAATTGCAGTTTTAAAATCAATTAGTTCTACTAATAGATTCCATAATAATTAAATAAGGCGTTAGGACCTTGGACCTGCTAAGCTCAGTGTAAATTTAGATTTCACAAAATTAGTTTTGCGGAAGTTTTGTATTCGTGATTCATTAGAATGTGCCATTTTGGAACCACCAAGGAGGGGGGAGCATGTTTCAAAGAATTTTAGTGGCTTTTATAAGCCTACTTTTTACAAGTCCGTTATTCGCCGCAGATTACATTGTTAAACTAAAGCCAGGTGCTGCGGTTCCTATGAATGAAATGTCTGGAGTTAAAGTCTTAGACCAACACAATCCGGGTCGACTGATGAAAGTATCACTTGATGATACAAGAGAATTAAAGCTGGTTAATCAATTACAAGATACGGCTGGAGTTGAGTATATTGTTAAAGACTTTAAGCTTAAAGCTTTTCGAGCACCTTTAACTGCAAACGCCTTAAGAGAACAATGGGCTATTGCTAAAGTGAATGCTGAAAAGGCTTGGTCATTAGCGGGAAACAAAGGTCAAAGAAATATTACTGTAGCAGTGATAGATACTGGAGTTGATTATGATCATGAATCGCTTCGCCCCAATATGGTTCAAGGTTATGATTTTCTTGATAATGATAATCAACCAATGGATGAAACTTCTTCGGCTAACCCAGGGCATGGCACGCATTGTGCGGGGATTGTTGGCGCGACGGGTTTAGTGGATGGTGGGATAGTTGGGATCAGTCCTGAAGTTTCCATTATGCCACTTCGATTTTTAGGACCACAGGGAAATGGTGATTTGATGGCAGGTATACGTGCTATTGATCATGCTATTCAAAATGGTGTTCAAGTTATTTCTGCTAGCTGGGGCGCCACAGTTCCACGCTCACAAGCTCAACCACTTATTGAGGCCGTTGAAAGAGCGGATAAAGCAGGCATTGTGTTTGTGGCGGCAGCGGCTAATGATGGTAGTTCAAATGATAGAACTTCAGTTTTTCCTGCAAACTCAAACACTGCAAATATGATTTCAGTAGCAGCCAGTGGACCAAATGATACAAAGCCACAATGGTCAAATTATGGAAAGTGGAGTGTAGATTTAGCAGCACCTGGTGAAAACATTATGAGTACGATTCCTAGAAATAAATATATGAATCTTTCTGGAACGTCCATGGCAACACCTTTAGTATCGGGTTTAGTAGCTCTATTGTTAGCACAAGATATTACTTTAACAGGTAAAGAAGTTAGATCATTGATTCAATCTTCTGCAGCTAAAGTTAATATAGAAACGGCTTGTGATTGTCGAGTGGATGCTGCTGCCGCTGTGGAAGCATTACAAAACAAAAAAATGTTTGTTGTTCCTTTTGCTGAAACTTTAGAGAAAAATGAAACTATGAAGTTCAGTGCAAAGTTTGCTCAAGGTCAATTATCGTTCAATAGTTCAAACCCCAGTGTGGCAACAATTTCTGCAGATGGTACATTAACAGCTGTTGCCGAGGGAGAAACTACAGTAAGTGTTACAGATGCTTCAGGTCAGTCAGCTATGTCTCATAAGATCTACGTTCGCGGCGCCAATAGCGGCGGCGGCGGTGGTGGCGGCGGTGGCGGTGGTGAATGCCCCATTGGTGATCCTCAACTTTGCCAAATTATTTGTGAACTACAGCCAGACTTGCCATTCTGTCAGTAAATTACAAGTTTGTATTAAGAAAAAGAGCGTCTAATAGCGCTCTTTTTTTTATTGAAGTTTATGTGAATGATTTTTTGATTCAATTTTACAGTGTGGGCAGTGAGCCTTTTCTTCAACTGTTTGATAAATAAAATCTGTATCATGAGTGTAAACCAATTCGGTGCCACATAATATACATTGAAAATATTCTTCTAAATATTGTTCACGAAAGCTTATAGATTGAATGTTAAATTGTGCTACTATTTTTTCTTTATTGTTCATTTGACGCCTCCATGTGTCTCTATTTGAAACATCGGGAATTGTTTTTTTTTCTAAATAGTTCTTGATTCAATTTGCTTAAAAATGGCCTATGGCTTAGGCAGAAATTTCCCTGTTTTTGTTCTTGAAGAGGGGGATAAAGGTCGGTATATGAGATAAATGAGCTTAGAAAGTACAGTTAATAATTATTTGAAAGATGTTTTGGGGATTAAAAGTATATTATTAACTCAGCCTGTTAAAGAAAGTTCTAGCTTACAAAAGGCAGCCCTAGTATTTATTGCTCCTGGAGAATTAACACCTAAAGAAGAGCATTTGTTAAAGAAGATGGCTTTAGCCAGTCCGTTGCAGCCCGTCGAAATATTAAAAGTTGATGAGCATTTAGGCAGAAATGAAATTGAAAAAAGACTAAATGCATTTCAAGCAGAAACCGCATTAATTTTCGGAGAAAAACTTTTTCACGTTATTAAAGGAAAAGAATCGAACTTTTTTGCATTTATTAATCAGAGTTTTTCATTTGCTGGCGTTTGTGTATATGCCAGTCACGAACTTAATGATATGTGTCGTGGACCCAATGTAAATCTATTAAAAAAACAAGTTTGGGCTCAGATGAAACAAATATCTAAAACTTGACCGACTAAAGTACTTTTTTAACAATAAGCTATGATTAAGTTTCATAGTATTATCCTCGCTTTTGTATTTTTACTTTCAGAGTTTATTTATGCCAGTGAAACCCATGTTCGAGTCCGGATATTAAAGTCATTTCAACCAATCATTGTTTCGGCCCATCAATTAACAATCAACAATATGGCTTTACACTCATCATTACTTAAACAAGCAAAGTGGAAAATTGAGAGGCAAAAAAAGGATAATAAATGGCAATGGAAATTAAAAGACCTTAAGTCTAATAACGAGTTATGGTTCTCACAAGATGAGATAACAATTAATGGCGACTTTTTGGAACTCAATTACAATATTCATTTGCCGTCAGGGTTAAAACTATATGCAAAAAAGCAACGCATAGATGTAGTTAGTATTTTAAATCTTGAAGAGTATTTAATGGGTGTGGTGCCCAACGAAATGCCTGCAGCATGGCCAGAAGAAGCACTCAAAGCACAAGCAATTGCATCTCGTTCTTATACTATGAGTGTAATTAATGAAAGACAGCATTTACACTTTGACTTAGAAGCTTCAGTTGAAGATCAAGTATTTAATTGGGTACCCAAAAATGAGTCTCTTACAAGATGGCATCAGAAAGTAAAAACTATTATTAGTGAGACAAAAGGCAAAATTTTAAGTCACAATGGAGTCGGTATCTACAAAGCTTACTTCCATGCGGATAGTGGAGGACAAACAGAATTGGCTAAGTTTGTTTGGGGTGAAGACAATAATGATCCTAGTTCATCTGTACATTCTGCATATGTTAATAGTCCAAATCAATTTTGGAATCGGCAGTGGCCGATTGAGCAGGTGGCTTCTTGGTTAAACAATAGTGAGTCAAAAACATTAAAAGATTTAAAAGTCTTATCTCGTTCTCCAAGTGGTCGAGTGAAGCAGTTGGAGATTGTTTGGGAAGATAAAACACAAGTCATTAGTGGACAGGAATTTCGAAAAAAAATTGGCTATTCACGTTTGAAAAGCACTTGGTTTAATGTAAGTAAAAAAGGCTTATTTTATAGTTTTAATGGTAGAGGATTTGGTCATGGTGTAGGTATGTGTCAATGGGGAGCTAGATTTTTAGCATTACAAGGAAAAGATTTTACTGAAATTTTAAAACATTATTATCCTCAAACTATATTAAAAGAAATCAGTTTAGAGAAAATTGCCTTTAAATAACAGCTAGAGCTACACGAACCATGAAGAAAATGACTGCACTCATTGTAATCATGCTAACAAAATTAATTTTTAATATTTTATCCATCACATCAATTATCGGTCTTTAAATGGCGAACTTTAGCCACCAAATAGAAAAAACCTATAGTTTTTAGAATGTTAACTCTTATGACGAAAGTCTAGTGAAAGTGTTGCTAAATTGTTGACACTTTTTTTTGGTTCTTTTTGACATCTAGTGGTACTGCGAAGTCCAGTTAACTCCCAGAGTTCCAGCTCTTTGCAGGATTTTGAG
>JAGRAE010000140.1 GCA_020435005.1 Bdellovibrionales bacterium | reverse complement strand
ATAATATCAGATGAATTTTGCAGCTTTGATTTTTTTACCTTTTATATTCATTTTTAGCCAGCCTATAGAAGCACGCATTTCCAGTAAGCGCATTGAACTCACTCCAGCCATTCGCAATGAGTTAAATTTAATTTTACAAAACACCAATCAACTTCACTCTGCTTGTATAAATGATGATGAAGGTAGTATCGAAAAAGCCACTGAAAAAGTCATAAACAGTTTAAAACGCGCCACTAAAAACTCATCCATGGCACAAGTTCAAGCTACTCACTTGGTTAAAATCTTATCCGCTGCACTTGAAAAGTTAGAAGTTAGCCAAAATTATTCAGGACAAAAAAGACGTGATTCCTTATTAGAGGCTTTTAAGGATTTAGTGCAAATTGCCCAGGTTTATAAACTGGAAAAGTATAATATTTTCTTTTGCAATAAAGATAAAGCCTTGTGGTTGCAAAAAAGTTCAATGCCAAAGAATCCCATTAATCCCAAGAAGTTTGGCAAATGTGGTCGATTAGTGCAATAATACTAGCATGTCATTAGATCATTTCATTGCTAAATTCCCCAAAGGCTTGGTGGCATTTGTTTTTATAACACTTGGGATCGTATTTATCATACTCAATGATCCTCCCAAAACCATATGTGATGCTGAAATTGAGCTTTTTAAAAATGAACACAGAAGTTTTTTAGCGCCAAATGCAAAGTCCACCCAGGGCCTTTCTCAATTTGATCTGCAAAAAGAAAATTGCAAAAGAGCAAATGGACCAGGTGGATGTTATGAGCTTTTTACCCAGATAAAAAAACTTCTAATAAGTATTGATGGCGCTTCCATGGAGTGCCGCAAAGAAATAGCTCAAATTCCATTAGTGAGTAAGGCTTTATGGCAAACTGCACGTTTATTTGTACACATGGCTTGGGGAGCCAAGCCACCTACAAATTCTTATGAAAAAGTGGGTTGGTTTGATTATTCTGATATTAATTTGTTTTGTCGAATGCAAGACCGTTTGAAAGAGCTTTATGGGGCTAGAGCATGGCACGGTTTGCAAGAAGAGATGTTTACGCAGTTGCCAGAAGTTAAAACTATGCAAAGGGAAAGAGCTTGGAATTTAATGCTACTATCTGTTAGGTGTAATCAATATCAATAGGATAATAAATGCAGAAACAAAAAACATTTAGCTGGAGAGTAATTAGTCTAGCTCTCTTCATAGAAATTATCTCCGTCTTCATAGTATTAAGTATATTTAAAATAGTTGATAATAGAATGTGGGCCGCTCGATTAGCATCCCTGAGTTTCTTAGTTGAATGTATTCTTTTATTAGGGATACTGTGGCCATGGCGATATGGAGGACGTGGGCAGTTGACATTTTCATCCATCGCTATTTTCTTTTTTCTAAGTTTGTTTGTTCTGCCTATGGCCGCTTTTCGTTGGACGTCAGATAAATCTTTTATTCATATGCAGTGGATGGGCATGGATGGCCCTATGATACACAATTGGTCATCCATTTTTTATTATGTCGTCGTAGGTGCCACTATTTTAGACTTGATAGTAGCCTTTTATAAAGGGCTACCAGAAGTCGAAGAATCATAAATTATAATTTAGATTTCAAAAGGCTTAGCTGAAATCTGCTCGGGCTTTTGATAAAAATCATAAGCTTCACTTCCCATTGGCAAAAGGGCCAAAGAGCGAGCTTTTTTAACAGCTTTTGTTAGCTTGCGTTGTTGGCTCATGCTGAGTTTGCTAATTCGAGATGGAATTATTTTTCCACCTTCCATCAAAAATCGACTTAAAGTGACTGGATCCTTATAATCAAATATGAAATCTGCAGGATATTCTGTGCGAAATTTTGTTCTAACTGACTTTTTCAATTTTACCGTCCTTTTCTCATGGTTATGTTCATTAACTTTATAAATAGTTAATTTTACACAGCTTCTTTCCCAAATGGGTCCCTCTTTGGAAGGGGCAATAAATGGGCCTTGAAGCGAGAGACTCTTTGTATACGATAAAATGAGGTTGCCAACAAGCTTCTTTTTCACTATAGGTTACATTTCGTTGCATGAGTATTGAGGAGAATTAAAATGCCCCGTTGCGAATTGTCTGGAAAAGGACCTGTAGTAAAGAATTTGGTGAGTCACTCGAATATTAAAACAAAGTCACGTGCTTACCCAAATGTTCAGCAAAAACGACTGTTTAGCAGAACTCTTAATGAGCTAGTTAATCTTAAAGTAGCCACGTCTACACTGAGAGACATGGAACACTTGGGTGGATTGGATTCTTATATCTTAAAACAGGAAGATACAAAGCTTTCAAAACGAGCCTTAAAAGTAAAAAGTCGTATTAAAAATAAATTAAATCAGAAAAGTAAAAAGGCTTAAGGGAGTCTAAAATGAAATTGAAAATTGCTAAAGGTGACACTGTTGAAGTCATTAGTGGTAAGGATAAGGGCCGCAAAGGTGCAGTTTTAAGTCTTGATAAAAATCGCCTAAAACTTAAAGTTCAAGGTGTATTTATGCAAACTAAATTCAGCCGTGAAGATGGAATGAAGACCTTAGAAGGCTTTATCGACTATTCAAATGTTAAATTATTAGAGAAAAAGTCCAAAAAAGTGCCAAAAGCGAAAAAATCATCCGCAGCTAAGGCTTAGTTGTTAAATTTTGAATTTTTGTTATATTAGAGCCATGAAGTTCATGGCTCTTTTTTTATGCCTTAACTTGTTCTCATTAGTTAGTGAGGCGAGTGAAAAACTCTACGAATTTTATTTATGTTCGAATAAAAAAGTAGTTCGCTCACTCCGTATAGAATTACTTGAAGATAGCTCTTGTCAAACGACCTATTCCAAAGCGGGAATTGATAAGGTTATAGGCTCAGGTATGCATATTGAAAGCTGTCAAAAATTTTTGAACAATGTGAAAGGAAATTTAGAAGCTGTAGGTTGGGAGTGTCGCAAGATAGATTCCGTTAATATTTCTGAGGCTCAATAAAAATATGAAAAAAGAAATTAAAATTGCTTTGGCTCAACTTTCTTCTTCCGATGATATCGAAGCTAATTTTCAGCAGATATATAAACTAGTCAGCGAGATTAATGAACCCATAGATTGGGCCATGTTTCCAGAAAATGCATTGTATATGAAAATTGATGCAGATTGTCCCGGAGTTTCATTTGACCTTAGTGAAGACTATTTTAAAAAACTTCAAGAACTTTGCAAAGAAAAACAATTTCCAATTGTTTTAGGGTCTGTTCCTGTTAAGAAGTCGGGAAAAGTTTTTAACTCTACAGTTGTTGTAAATGCTGTGAATTCAGCCGCGGTTTACGACAAAATACATTTATTTGATGTCGATGTTTCCGGTGAAAAAAGCTTGCGAGAAAGTGATCAGTATTCTCATGGCAAAGAAACTATAGTTATATCGAGAGATGGCTGGAGGATGGGTTTAAGTATTTGTTACGATTTGCGTTTTGCAGAGCTTTACTCCCAGTATGTTAAAGACCAGGTGGACGTATTATTGGTACCAGCAGCTTTTTTGAAAACAACGGGCAAAGCTCATTGGCATGTATTGTTGCGTGCACGTGCCATTGAAAATCAATGTTATGTAGTGGCGCCGGCTCAAGTGGGGCCTAATAAAGGTAAAAGTGGTAATGTGCGCGAGACTTTTGGTCATTCACTGGTAGTTGATCCATGGGGAGATGTCATATGTGACATGTTGGAATCCCCTCCTGGCATAGAGATTGTGACTTTAAGTAAAGATAAAATTGATGAGGTTAGAAAACAAATTCCCATGATAAATCATCGTAAAATACAACCGGAGAAAAGCCATGACTAACTGGATTTGTAAATTGCCTATATTCTTTCTGTGTTTAATGATTTATATCACATCTGATGCCCTTGAAAGCTCTACTGATCAAAAAGACTATAATGAAATTGCACGAAACCGAACTTATCCTGGTGGTGCTGACGAAGAAGATCTTAAAGTGAGAGAAAATATTGAAGAGCCTCGGGTCACGATTTACAAATCAACGATTCAACATGAAATTATTAAAGAGATTCAGGAAGAAAAAGAAAAGTCTACAACCGAAACAGAGAAAGAATAAATGCCCCGATTTTTAGCCTTAACTTCTAAAGGACTTGGGGGAGTTCTTGAGCAAGAATTAAAAGAATTAGATTTTAAAATTTTAAAAGCATCACAAACCCGAGCCTTATTTGAATGCAATTGGGAAAAATTGTACTTTGCTCATCTGATGTTAAGAACAGCGACTCGAATATTGCTTCCGGTTTTGGACTTTACTGCCTACAAAAATGAAGAGTTATACAAACAAATACAAAAACATGATTTCACGAAATATATTTCACCTAAGCAATCAATGTGGGTGGTGTGCAATAGTTCTGATAAAAGTGGGCCCTTTAAAAATGATGTGTTCGTTTCACAGCTTGTGAAAGACGCCATTGTTGATCAATTTCGTGAAAAATTGGGGCAGAGGCCCAATGTAAATAAACAAGCAGATTTACAAATTTGGGTCAGAATAAAGGGGCCAAATTTTTCCGTCTCTATTGATTTAACAGGTCCATCTCTAACTCAAAGGGGGTATCGCACGGAAGCGGGTGTTGCCCCTCTGAGAGAGCACATTGCAGCTGGTCTACTGAAGTTGACAAAGTGGGAAGGACAAAAGGATATGCTGGACCCCATGTGTGGCAGTGGAACTTTTTTAATCGAAGGAGCGTTGATAGCGCTCAATAAAGGACCAGGTCTATTTAGAAAAGATTTTGCTTTTCATAAGCATGCAAACTTTCAGAAAGAAGCTTGGGTTCGAGCTAAAAATTTAGCTGAGAGTTTAATTAATCCAGAGCTGCCAATTCAAATTTTGGGTTATGATATTGACCATAGAATGGTTGAAATTGCAAAAAATAACGTCAAACGTGCTCGTTTAGAGAAATTTATAAAAATTGAGCAAAGAGCTATTAAAGATTTAAAAAATACCTTAAACCATCCCTTAGTTGTTTGTAATCCTCCCTATGGTGAGCGCCTGAAGGAAAAAACTTCTCTTGAAGTAACCTATAAAGATTTGGGAAATAAATTAAAAGCCGAGTTTAAAGAAACCGAAGCTTGGTTGTTATCAGGCAATAAAGAATTAACTCCGGCTTTGCGCATGAAAGCCGAAAGGTCATACGCTGTTGATAACAATGGTTTAGATTGTAAATGGTTAAAGTATCCACTCTATAAATAAAAAGAGCCTCCTAAAGGAGGCCCTTAACCACTGCAGAACTCGCTACAATTCCAACAAAAACTACTCGGTCTTCTCACCTTCGGAAGAACCTAACTTCAACTTTGAACTCTCAATACAACAACCATTTAAATTTAAATACTTTCTATTATTTAAAGTGTTTAAAGCTTCAACTTGAGCCTTAATTGGGTAACTTTCTGTTTTATCAGCAATTAAATCACACTTTTGTTCAGAAAGTGTTAGTACAGATTTTGAATTATTATCTATAGAATCTATTGAAATTATATTTTCAATATTTTGTTCTTCATTGATATTGTTATATACCACATTCTGTTGAACAGAAGACATGTCAAAATCATTAACATCTGATAGTTCAGACTTTTCTAGTATTTTAATTTTGCCATCTGAAATTTCCATGATTAAACTTGAAAGCTTATTTACAGCATCTGTATTTTGAAATTGACAAACCAATGTGCCTTTTGACTTTACAAGTCCATCAGTAATTTTAAAGGCTCCTTCGTTTGATAAAAGAAGTTCTAACTCAACGCCTTGTACTGTTTCACCAGAGGCCATTTTATTTTCGTCGGTGGATTTTACCAAAAAGGATTTTCCTGAGGTGTTTAGGTCTTTAATTTCTATTTTCTGTGCGGCTATAGTAGATGAATCGGTTTTACCATTGTCACCTTCTACATTAAATGATTGGTTCATCTGGAGTGATATTTCAATAGCCACATCATTTGTTCTAAAACTTTCTTTGAAGTTTTGTATTTGCTCATTCAATTCACTTCTGTTTATTGTCAATTTGCTTTCTAATGAAATTTCCTTTTGTGTATCAGTGATATTGATTTTTTCCATGTTAAGTTCAGAAACAGGAATTAGACTTCCTTCTTTACTGACAAGACTAACTATTAATTTCAGATCTAATTCATTTTTGAGATCTTTTAAATTTCCAATATTGATTTTTTTAATATCGATATTTAATTCTGGGGAAAGTAGACCCGAGGGGTTGAATGAATTAATTCGCTGTTCAATACTTTGAGTGCTCTCAGCAGGTTGTTCGGTCGTTGTAGTTGTTGTGGTGGGTGTATCAGAAGTTGTTTTTTTATCATCTTTTTTTGTGGTTTTTAATTGTTTGTCTTTATTGATAAAAGATTTAGATTGAAATCTTTTGTCTTTAGGTGCGCAGGCTGTAGTTAACATGGCCAGAGCAGAGAGGGTTATACACATTGATACTAAAAGCTTCATAAAATACACTCCTTAGAGAAACTTTTGGAAGTTCCGTCAGATGTTTTTGCAAATTAAGTACCCTTTTGGAATTAAAATAATTAGATTTCAGACTAAAAAGTGACGATTTTAGGCACTTTTGTGGGGATACTGACAAAAACCGTCGAATTTTAGATTTGACTATATTTGATTATATTGCCTTGATATTTTTTTGCTCATTTCTTTAGTCTATATGGTACTACATCTCCGCCATCTATAAATTCAGTAATTTATTGAAGTGGACTATTTCCGTTGCGGATTTGGAATTCTCACGCCTCTATTAACCCATCATTTTAAGTAGATTTTGTACTCGTTGTGGACAATGTAGAATGTTAAGTATCATTTAGATTGCTATAATACGCTTGAATTTTGCCCGAGCAAAAAAGAATGAATAATTAATTTCTTAATTGTGTACGTACATAAATGTAAAAATAAATAAATGAGTTTTGTGTTTAGAATTTATAGTTTCGTTCAGTTTTTTAACTATAAATGCTAATGACTAAGTTTAAAATTTTATAAGTTTTGTTCGTGACCCCCAATTAAAGGCTACCTCCTAAAAACGGAGGATAGATGATACAAACTAACCATAAAAGAGTTTTAAAAAAACTCAAATTTAGCATATTAAATGAACATTTTGAAAAAGGGACTCCCATTTCAGAGCTGGTTAGGATAAACGGCATTCATCCAATAACAATTTATTAATGGAAGCGAATGATGGGAGAAAAACCAAAAAGTGAGTTAGATATCCAGAAGCTAATTGAAGAAAATAACGAGTTAAAAAGAGAGAAAAACAACTCAAAAAAGCAATCGGAGAATTAGCTCTTGATAATCAGATATTAAAAGATCTCAATGAGTTTTTAAAAAAAAGACAGAGGGAACAAGAGTTGAAGAAACAAGGGATTTCCTTGGCGAAAAAGAAGGGGTCTACCCGAAAGTAAGGGTATGCCACTTGATGCAAATACATCCAAAGTCTATCTACAAAAAACCCAAGGAGAGTCTAGTTATTAGTTATTTCGCACTATACATGCAAATTTTATTATTTTATTGACACTTTTTTTGTGCTTTATAAATCACGTCTATTTAATTTAAATCAACTTTATTTTTAAAAAATTACCTCATGCCTGTAACTTTTAACTATGTCCATTTTTATTATTTCTAGAGGCATTTCTGTATTCATCTTGTCCTTGTTAAAAACAGGCATTTAAAAACATGTGTTATAAGTTTATCCAACTTATCAGGAGTTATTATGAGTTTTAAAAATCTTCGTCAAGCTAAACAAACATTGTCGTTAAAAGAATTTCGCCGCCTTTATCTTCAGGCCGAACAAGCTGTGGCGGAATTGCAAAAATCAGAACTGCATTTAATCGAAACTCTCCAATTGATTGAAGACAATATGGTGCACCGATGGTGCGGCTACAACTCTCTATTTGAATACAGCGTGCAGTGTTTAAAACTTAGCCGCGCCCAATCCTACATGTACGTAAATCTGTCTAAAGCCACAAGAAAATACAAAAAACTAGCCCTAGCCCTTAATAACGGCACCGTCACTCCTAGTAAGGCGGCCAGAGTATTGTCTGTCATTAACGAAGAAAACGAACAAACATGGATTATTAAAGCTTCGACTCTGCCGAAAGCTAAACTCGAAAAAGAAATCGTGCGCCTTAATCCTAAAAAAGTCAGAGGCGAGCGCAGTGAGTACCTCACGGCTGATATTATCGAGATGAAAATCCCCGTCAGTGAAGAGGTCTATAAAATGCTAGTTAAAGTTCAAGATCTATTATCAAGTGCCAAAGCCGAAGCTGTAACCATGGAAGAAGTCTTTTTATGCCTGGGCAAAGAATATTTAAAAAAACATGATCCCGTGCACAAGGCCGAGAGATATGCAAAAAAAGTGGAAAAGAGAATAAATAAATCAGATACAAAGTCACAATTAAGCACAGATACAACCTCAGAAGGAAATGAAGTAACTATTCAAAAAGCTGTAGAGAATGCAATTGAATTAAAAACAAATTCCCATCCTCATTCTCACTTTCAATCACAAAATATAAATAATAATTCATCGCCAATTGAGAAAAATAAAAATTTAAGCTTTCCGGCCATAGACCCATGGGGGAAGCGCATGGCCATTCCGTCCGAAGTGGCTCATCGAGTTCATTTAAGAGATCAGGGACAGTGTCGACACCACTATCCATCTGGCGAGAGGTGCAGTGCTAGATAATAAAGTTCATAAAATATCTTATTTAATAATGGAGAATTAATAATTTAAAATTAGATAACTGATTAAGCATTAAGAAAAGATAAAATCTTGTTTGCCTGAGCAAAAAAATAGTCTTTAAATTACTCAAGGAGCTGAAAAAAAATAACGTACGATTAAAATATACCGTTTTAAACCATGACTAAAGCTCTCTTTATTTTGTCACGAAATTTTCTTTTTTTCATGGCAACCTACTTCATATCCAAATTAAGCCTACTTTACAGCAGGACCTGTATTTGCACAGACAATGACCGGGAGATCTC
>JAGRAE010000013.1 GCA_020435005.1 Bdellovibrionales bacterium | reverse complement strand
ATTGCATTGGTTTTTTAGAAACTCTTAATATATTTGAAATAGGAGATCTTCTCTCCAATAAGAAATAACCAGTTTTAACATAAACTCTAGACCACTTAGCAATTTGTAATTGGAATGATTTAGAAATAGAAATAAATTCTGCGGCAAAAATCAGTTTATCCTCTACGACTTGAAAGCGTTTCACACGAGCCGTAAAGCAAGTAGAGTGACCACCATTTAATTGATTGAAATCAATAAATAAAATATCTCCCACTCGAGTCACTTCATCTTTTTCGTTAATTGTAAAACTAAATCCTGTTTCTGAAATATCGTATAATTTAACCTTGGTCGATTCGAGTTGATTTGTTAACCGATAACTAATCTCTGGTGATCTTTGGACAAACTTTATTCTTACTTTTCCCCTCTTTGCTTTCTTTCCCGTGTACATACTTCCCCCTAAAACATTAATATTCTTTAGAAGTATTATGTTGCAATTCTAAAACCAACTTAAGTGCTGTTTAATTAAACTTAACTGTATGAGATTTTAACTTTGAATAAAAAGAAAACATTTTAAATTGAGATATGTCTTAAAATAAGACAGTTAGTAACATTTGATCATTGTCACTTATACTTTTCCAAGGAAACATAGGCATAAGTCTAATTGCTGTATTTTTTTGTGATTCACTAATTTTTTTATAAAAATATAGCTTTTCAATAATATCCATTAATCTTTGTTGCGCAAAATCACTCAACTCTTCCTTTAGAAAACTTTGACTGTATAATTTTGGGTTTGGCAATAAATAAGCAATAAATGCAGCTTCTAACACATTAATCTCGTTAGGTGCTTTATTAAAATAATACATTATCGCATTGTTTATTCCATAAATGTTCGGCCCAAATTCTATGGCATTAAAATAAAATTCTAAAATCTTTTCTTTGCTAAAATTATCTTCCACACTCAAAGTTAAAATAGCTTCATGAATTTTTCTTCTAAATGTTTTATCCTTAGTTAAGTAAACATTTTTAACCATTTGTTGTGTAATAGTTGAGCCACCTCTAGCTAATTTTAACCTCCTTAAATTAGTAAAAAAGCTTTCTTTAATTTCATAAAAATCAAAACCATTGTGTTGAAAAAAACTAATGTCTTCTGCAACTAAAACAGCATTAATTAAATGTTTAGAAATTTCACCATAGGAAACAAAATCGGGGTTTTCTTCGCAAAGTTGCAATTGATTTGAGTTGGCGATAGGACATTTATTTTTAAAGTTAATTTCTGGCATGGTCTTTAGGGTATATACTAAAGACAGAGTCAATGTGAACAGTAAGGCAATAAAGAATATGATTATATATGTTTTTTTAACATTCATAAATTACAAACTATTTAACACTTTTAAATAACTTTTTAAAACTTCCAACTGTGATTTCCACAAAATGTGACTTCTGTATTTATTTCCATCTATGAGTTCCCAAAGTCTTTGTTCAGAGTCAATTTCCTTAAACAGCTCAGTCATAGGTTTTTGGTTATCTAACTCGTATGGGTACAGAGCAGAAACTCGATCAATTATAAGATTCACTGGTTCATTTTGGTTATTCATTTTCTCTGCTAATTGAGAAGCTTGTTGGGCTTCATTAACTCTCACTTCCAACCTTTTTATTTGTAGTTTTAATTCTTCAATCTGTAAACTTAAAAACCGATGAGCATCGAATAAATGTTCTATTTCCAATTGTACTACTTTTGAAAATCCACTACTTTTTCTTTGAATCATCTCAATTATTCTAAATCTATAAGACTTCAGAAAATAATAAATAAGTAATGTATAGCGAAAATCTCCATATCCTTCTACATGTATCAAATCTTGCACTAAAGATAGTAGACCTACTCTTGTAAGAACATATTTTTTTCCTTTTCCAGCTCCTGTAACTTTGGCATAGCCATTAGTTGTCACTTGATTTAAAAACCTCATAGCCTGGGTGTTATGCCAAAGAGGAACCTCTGGCTTCATCAGTGTGTCCATCCAGTTAGTGAATAATTCAGCAAAAAACTTTACATCTTTTTGCCGAAATCCCTTACTATCAAAACTGAGTTGTGCCCCTATCGTGGCCATTACTAAAAGACGATTTTCTAACTTCATAATTACATTGTAACTTTAAATTACCTAGTATTATAGCATTATTTATATAATTTATTGCATTCTAAGTAGTTATTTTTACTTATTTAATGACCAATTAAGAAGATCACTGCCTCAAAGTAAATCACTGGTTATTACATTGTAACTATATATATCAGCTCAAAGAGCATCTCATTTGCTAATCTATAACCAAACATTTACTTTGGAGGTAAATTATGAGTCATATTAAAAGAATTATTACCACTGTAACGGCTCAATTTAATGAGTTAGTGGACCAAGTAGAAAATCACCAAGCCATAACAGAATCAGCTCTTAGAAAATTTAGAGCAGACATTCGCGAAGCTAAAACTCAGGCCAGACTTTTAGAAAAAGAGAGTCAACAAGCTCTGCTCAACAAGGAAAAGGCGCTAAAGGATGTCGAAACTTGGACTCAAAGAGCGAAGAAGTATGCTAACGAAGACCGCGATAAGGCTCTCGAATGTGTAAAAAGATTAAAACTCTGTGAAAAAGAAGTTGCATTATGGGGTGAACGCAGCCAAGAAATAAACAAAAGTCTATCTTCCTTAAAAAATCAACTACATCGTGTAGAATCCCAGTATCAAGAACTTCGGTCAAAGCAACGAAATTATACTTGTCGTGAATATGCTGCCAAACTTAAGTCATCTGCTGCAGCATCTAATTGTATTGATGAAGATTGCATACAGGACGTTTTTGATCGTTGGGATAGAAAAATAATAAAAAATGAAATCGATGGTGAATTAGACTTTTCAAAAGTTGACAATCTTTCAATTGAAATAGAACAAGAACAAGAACGCATAGATCTAGAAGCTACCTTAGATGATCTTGTAACTGATGAAAAAAAGTAAGGAGTAATCATGAAAAACTTTAATTTAGAACTAATCAGTAAAATTTTGAGACAACTTGGCGGGCTTTTAATCGTTTTATCTGGTACTGTATTTTTATTTCAAGGGTATCACACTTGGGATAGCTTTGAGCGATTTATGATGTTCTCATTACTACTCACTATTCTTGGAACACTTGGTATTTATAGTGCACAAAAGCTAGCCGATCCTAAGGGAGCCAGAACATTTCTGGCTCTTTCCACCCTTGGTATATCTGCCCTATTTGCACAACTTGGGGCTATGATTTATAACTTAATGCACGGGTTCAGCAGCAATTTGCCAACACTAATGAAAATTGAAATAACTGGTATTGGCCAATTATCTCTAGCTGCTATTATTACTTTTATTGTTACTGGTCTTTTTTCATTTTTTGGTTTTAAAGTACTTAACCGTCAACATCATAAACTACTTTTCTTAAGTTATTTATTACTTAACTTCTTGCTACTAATCCCCTCGCGCACGGTTTGGCTTCCCACCTTATCTATTCTTATACTTATACTGATCTTACTCTTTTTTGGCAAAAAACTGGGTGGCTTTGATTTATTGACATCCACTTTTGAACGTTATTCTAGTTTTATTATTCTCACAACTCCTACTTTAATATCCATTATAAGATATGCATTTTACAATTTTAACACCTATTTTTTATCTTTACTCAGTCTACAATTTGCCATTACTAGTGTTATTTTGTCCTATATGGTATATCTTCAAAAAATAAAAAAAGCAGAAGTGGATAATTGGAGAAAAAGACCCCTGCAAGCTTCGTGGATCAGTCCCGCTGTTTTCTTGTTGCTTTCTGAACTTTTTCTAATTACTAAAGCCTTTTCATTTGTCAATTTGAGTGATGAATTAGGCATCTCTTTGATCATTTTAATGTTCCATGGCACCTTGCGCTTATTCACTCACTTTAAATTAATTGATAATAGATCAACCATATATCCAGTGTTATGGGTAGTGGGTTTAGTTTTTCTTACTCACTTCACGTTTATAAAACTAAATTACATCCACTCATTGAGCTTATTGGTATTGACGACGATAGGTATTGTCGACAGCATCCATTTAAAACAAAAATTTGTTTTTTACACATGCTTCTCCGCTCTCATAGTTTCTATAATTCAAGTGTTAATAATAGCTATTGACAGTATTAACTTTTTTCATTGGATAAATTTAGCACTCATTGGTGGTTTAGGAATTTTAATTTCATCACAAATTGAAAAACATGCATCTAAAGCTAAAGAATATTACTTTAAGTTTCAAGCTCATTTTGAATAATTGTAAAGCCTCTCCTTATTAAGGGAGAGGTTAATTTTCTGTAGCGATTGAACGATTCTCATTAGAATTCATTATTTTACTCAAATTACTATAGCTTCCTTCGAGCATATAATGGAGAGATTCCCATAAATTTTTGTTTATCATCTTTCCGTCATGATACATAATGGGAATTTCAAAAGAATGTTTTTCTTTAATTGCTAAATTAACAACATTATCTGGGCTTATTGTATATCTACCAACTTTTTTTTCAACCGGCCATTTAAAATCAGAAAAAACAACATAAGCAAGCTCTGAGCAGACTATTTTTTTATCAGATTCAACATCAAAATTGAAATCATAACTCTTGCCAATTTGTTTGAAGGCATTCTCTAAGTAAAACTTTTTCTTTTTCTCATGCAATGGTTTATATCTAATAACAGTCAGATCATCGATATTTAAAAAATGTTCAAAACTTGACAATTGAACACCATCACGTAGGGCTTCGACAATATTTTTCCCTTGTTCTATAGATTGGTGATGAGGTAACACTAGTGGGTGGTCCCACATACCTGAATTTTTAAGTTCTTGTTTACTGCCCAACCAAATAGCTACATGACCAAAGTGACCAGGTATTAATTTATCTGTTAATCTAAAAGGTGTTTTTTCTAATAAAATATCTAATGGACGGAGTTGGCTTTTCATTTGATTAACTATATTTTTACTGAGACTTAAAAGCTTTCCTTTTCTTGTTTCAATAAGACCTACTGCATTGCCAAATAATGCGCTGACAACATTCATAGTTTCTTGTTTAAATACACCAAAGCCATCCAATATATTTTGTAAAGCATAACTCATACGTATATTAGTTGTCGATAGCCAATTATCTTCTTGTGCTAAAGTAAAAGTTGGACTCCCTAAAATTAACTGGTCTAAATATTGATGATCAATGTCATGTAGTTTTTGTGACTGACGCCATTTATTTTCAATTTGAAAATATTCAATCGCTTTTACTATGATTTTTCTATTTTCTTCAGATAGATAATTTTTGGTAACTTCATTCAGGCCATTTATAACATTTTGATTATCATGATTTATTAATTCTCTTAGTTTTGTATTTTGATGATAAGGCCAGATGGCTAACAAAAAATTGTCGTACAAAACCAGAGCCGAAGATAGAGATAACTTAAACTGCTTTACTAACAAATCACCCTTTTTATCCAGAGGATCAATTATAATATTATTTTTTTGTAAAACTGTTTTAGCGCCAGGCGACCATTTAAAGTCATACTCTTTGTCTATAAACCCACGATGTTTATGTGCCAGTTTCAATAAACTTTCACGTAGGCTTAGATAAAGCTGCCCACCATCGTGTAGATATGAAATATCACTAGAACTTAAAGGATCAGATGTTTCAATTTTATACTTTAATTTCGCAATTTGCTTTAAGGCAGAAGCGCGCCAGGTCAAAGCTTCTTCCACAAATAACTGAAAATTTTCAAAATCGCTATTAAATTCATTTTCACGATCTTGAATCGCTATATATTTATTAAAATTATAAGTTCTAAAAAAGTTTGTAATTCTAGACGAATTTGTAGAAATTAAATGCGTGATTAAAAAAACTAAAAATAATGTTACATATAAAATTTTCTTAATGTTTTCTTTCATGAAATAACATCGGCATTTGAATTCACTTGTTAAATATTTAAAATCATTATTTTTTTAATTTTCTATATCTTATTTTAATACAGACTTACGTCGTGAAACTTGAAAAGCAATTAAAATTTTAGTATTTTATCTTGTGGTGTTTGACATTTCCGAAGTTAAACACAAATTATTTTTAAAAAGATTTTTTAGAATCAACCTGTGAACATTAACAAAGGAGGTAACATGAAGCAGGTATTAAAAAATCAAATTCAAATTCAACACCTCTATCTTCAAATCCCCCCGCCTATAAATATTTAACAGATATCTACAACAGAATATTAATTCTATATGTGTCAATAGACTAAGGAGGGATTATGAGTTTTACAGAAAAAAATGTAGAAACAAAGAACTATTTAAATCTAGTGAATAACTATCCTGAAATAGAGTTTGAAGGCTTAAATCCAGAAGATTGTGCTAATGACCTTATACAAATGATATACGAAAGGATTCACTACTATGCACCTAAAAATTCGAGAACTTTGGTTCAATTTATCAAAACAGATCTTGGCTATAAGGTCATATGCAAAATTATTTCTTGTGAATTAAATTTAGAATTTTCAAGTTGTGGAAAAACCACATTACAGGCTATGAGAGAGTTGGAAAAAGTGGCAAAACACAAATTAAACTCATGGAAAAAACAAAGAAATTTCAACTGATGGAGGTAGGTTATGAAAAGTAAAATAGCTGATCTTAACTATGATCTTTACACTAAAAACGTTTATGAACAAGATTTTATCAAAAAACTCTCAAACATGATTGTTTTTGATATTCAATCGATAACTGGCAGTAATGTTGAAATCGAAATTCACGTAGAACAAGTCGTCAAAAGAAAAAATATTTTTAAAACAAGTATAGTTCTTGAAGCACAAGGGGAACAATTTTTTGCCAGCAAATCAGGGCAACGCCTTTATCCTATTTTAAATAAAGTCAAAAAAATTATCTTGAAAAATTATATGAAATCACAAAAAAAACGACATCGATATGAAAGTTTTAAAAACAAATACTCACCCAACTGGGGAACTGCATAATTCACATATTTTGGGGGCCAGAGTAAAATACCTGGCCCCATAACTAGAAAATACATTTGCTTTCAAAATATGTTAATGCTAGTTAATAGTATGCCCTTTAAAAAAAACTATAAATTATTATCTTTGCTGTTTTTTTTGACAATATGGGTCAGCATTCCTACTCTCCACAAATTACATCATAGTGATTTAGACACAAACCATTGTGAGTTTTGTCTGCATTTAGACCTCTCACCGACCGTCAATGTAAATACAAATTTAAATCTATTCGTTAAAACTGAAATTCAAAGTTCTTTTAATACAGAAAACTTTGTTTATTATATTTCATTCAACCCATTTAACTACTGGTTAAGAGGCCCCCCTATATATCTTATATAATACATTTTTATAAGCTTTTAATTTTATTATATAGGAGAACAATATGCGTTTAATTTTATTTGTGCTTATTAGCACCTTATCTTCGTATTCTTTTGCAAAATCAAAAACTAATCCTGACATTAGTTTAAACACCCTATTTACTTATCAACAAAGCAACTTGGGCAATCACCCCGACGCAGAATCCACTAATGGTTTTGCTCTACAAGAAGCAGAATTGAGGCTCACTTCAAATATAGACACTTACTTCCGGGGTGACGTTATACTGGCTCTTGAAAAAGAAGCTCCAGAAGCTCCTGGTGAAGAATCGGAATTTGTTGTTGAACCTGAAGAAGTTTTTATCGAAACGTTAAGTATACCTGGTGTTACAATACGCTTGGGTAAGTTTTATCCTTTTTGGGGGCGAACAAATCAACGACATACACATAATTTTGCATTCATTGATGCCCCTTTTACTAGAAGTTTTATCTTTGGTGATGAGGGGTTCAACGAAAATGGCTTAGCTATTTCTTATCTAGTACCATTGCCATGGTATTCTGAAGTTGTCCTGCAAGCGTTTAGCGCTCAGAATGAACAAATTTTTGGCTCTAGATCACAAGATGATGTAGCTGGTGTTTTATTTCTAAAAAACTTGTGGGATGTTAGCGACGCTTCCACATTTGAATTAGATTTAAGTTATGGTACTGGTGAAGATGTGCTCAGTGAACGCAACCACATTTACAATTCAGCCTTAACTTATAAGTATAAAAACAATTTTAGAAGTTTTATTTTGACAGCGGAATACACTATGGCTGAAAAGCTTTATGATGACTCCCCTAATAATGTTGGTCGAAGTTCTGCCTTAAGCAATTGGTTTAAATTACAATTTAATAAATATTGGTGGCTGCAAGCCCGTTATGAAGTGGCCTCCAATTTAGAAGATAAAAATATTAAAGATGTAACTAAATCAACAGGCCTTATTGCTTACGTCCCTTCAGAATATTCAGCCATTCGTTTGCAATACGATAAAATTGACGACCCAAGCTTAAATGACACTGAACAAAGAGCTACCCTACAGTTAAATTTAACTATGGGCACACATCCCGCACATGACTACTAGGAATTAAATATGAAATTAATAGTCATTATAATATTTTTTTTAATTCCAAATATAAGTATTGCTAAATTAAAGGTAGTCACTACAACAACCACGCTTGCAGAATTTGTTAAACAAGTTGGTCGCGATAAAGTGGAAGTGACTTCTTTGACGAAGCCCCAAGAAGATCCCCACTTTGTTGAGGCCAAACCGTCGTACATGGTTAAATTGAGGCAAGCTGATTTATTGGTGGCAGTGGGTTTAGAGTTAGAAGTGGGCTGGTTGAGCAATGTTCAAAGGGGCGCAAAAAATCCCAAGCTTTTGGATAAAAAGTTTGGCTTTTTCACAGCTGGTGATTTCATAAATGCCATAGAAATACCCAAAGGCAAAGTTGACCGTGCCCAGGGAGATGTTCATCCCTTTGGCAATCCACACTTTCACCTTAGCCCTGTGGAGAGCCAAAAAGTCATTTTGGCTCTCGCAAAAAAATTAGGTGAATTAGAACCTAATTCTAAAACCATTTTTATGGCCAATGCTGAAGAGTTTAATAAAGTATTAGAAAGTCAAATTAGCAAATGGCAAGAGAGAGTTAACAAATCTAAAATACGTGAATTAATCTCTTATCATAAGTCTTTTAATTATTTTTTAAATTTTTTTAATATCACCCCCATAGCTTATATTGAACCTAAACCTGGCGTCCCCCCAACTCCGAAGCACATAATTCAACTGATAAAATTGATTAAAGATAAAAAAATAAAATGTATTTTCAACGAATCTTACTTTGAGACTACAGCTGCCAAGCGGTTGCAAAAGGTAACTCAGGCCACATTAAAGGTGGTTCCCGTAGAAGTGGAAACAAATTATATTGATTTAATCGAAAAATTAGTTTCTGCCATCGAAGACTGTTCGAAAGGTGTTATGTGATGGAAGCGCTAACTTTTTTAGCAGCTCCTTTTTTCATGTGCATAGTCCTTGTCGGTATACATTGTTACTTAGGACTTCATGTACTCGCTCGTGGAGTCATTTTTGTAGATCTCGCCTTGGCTCAAGTCGCAGCCTTTGGTTCGGCATTGGCCTTTTTATGGGGCTATGACCACCATGATATAATGAGTTATTTTATTTCCTTAGGAGCCACCTTAGTGGCTTCTTTTTTTCTGGCTCATGCCAATAGATTTCGTTTTCAGATTTCTCAAGAAGCCTTAATTGGTGTTATATACGCTTTGGCCTCTGCGACAATCATATTACTAATTGATAAAATTAGTCATGGTT
This sequence comes from Bdellovibrionales bacterium, assembly GCA_020435005.1. Taxonomy (GTDB): domain Bacteria; phylum Bdellovibrionota; class Bdellovibrionia; order Bdellovibrionales; family UBA1609; genus JACKAN01. The sequence goes on along the minus strand of JAGRAE010000013.1, from coordinate 24,297 downwards.
CGGAACATCTAAAACAAAGTCTCATTGGCAACTTGTTATGGGTAACATGGCAAGATGTAATTACAGTAAGTATTATATATAGTATCGTTGGATTTATTCATTTTGTGTTTAGAGATCCTTTTTTTAAAAGTTCTGTAAAGGGTGGCAATCATTGGTGGTGGGACTTTTTATTTTATGGACTTTTTGGTGTCGTCATTACTAGCTCTGTACATTATGCTGGAGTGTTAATCGTCTTCTCATTTTTAATTGTACCGGCCATAATTAGTGCAGCTTTTTTTAAATCCTGGAAACAACGTCTTATTTTTGGTTGGTCTTTAGGTGTCGCTCTTTCTTTATTAGGCATGAGCTTATCTTATTTTTACGATCTACCCTCTGGCGCAATAATTGTCGTTGTTTTTACTATTTGCCCCATATTAATGACATTATTATGGCCTCGTTTACGCGGAAGATAGAAATAACTTTAAAATTAAAATATTTTAAGAATTAAAAGTTTTACTAGTCATTCTTATTGCATTTCATTAATGTATCAACATGAATACATTTAACCTAGAGATCGTAATATATCGTTTATTTGATATAGGCCACGAAGTCGACCTAAAAAAAGCACAAACCTTACTTAACCAAGTCGGACAATCACAGGAATTTAGACTAGGAAAAGGGGGCAAAGCCGTCGTTATTGAAAATGTGCCACTTATTTTAGCTCTAGAAGATTCCATATTATCTATTGACGATCAAAATTTTCGAACCAATATAACAGCTAAACTGTGGAATTTTGGGGCCCTTTCTATTTCCTTCCGCATTAGTTTGCCTCCCTTAAGTCCACAATCGATCTTAAAACTAAATTCTCAATTTAATGATAGTGAAGTTTTAAATCGTGTGGCTAATGAAAAGGCCCAGTTTATAGTTAATCATTTGTCAAAGGCCATTAAAAAACCAAAAATCTGGGAGAGCTACGAAGAGTACATTATCTACATTGATAAAACAAAAATTGATGATCAAAGTTACATTAAAAGTTTAACAGAAACAGAATTTTTATATCAATTATTAGTTGCAGAGGGCCAACTGCCATTAAGCGAAAAAATGAAAGAACCTATAAGAGCTAATACATTTCAATACAGTCTTAATGACTTGGTGGTTGTAGATTGGAACAGCACTTTTGTTAGATCAGAAGGTGACTCTAAAGATATATGTGATGTCATTGAGTTTGCCAACGTCCAATTGCTGGAACTGAGATACTACGACTACATGTTAGATAAAAAATTGTCTTCACTTTACAAAGAAGTGATGGCTACCAAACAAAGTATATTTAACAAAAATTTTACAACATTAAACCAAGAATCCTCACAGCTATACATTGAAATCAGTGAAGTGGTTGAACAAATTGAAAATACATTTAAAGTTGTAGGTGATATGTTTTATGCGAGAGTATTTCGGTCAGCTCTCGATCGTTTAAAAATCAAAGATTGGCAATCTAATGTCGACCATAAATTGCAAAATATTTTGTATGTGAGTCAACTCAATAGCAATGAAATTCACACTAAAAGAAGTCAATGGTTAGAGATTATCATAATAATTTTAATAGCTATTGAGGTGATACCCTTTGTAATAAATTTAATTCCACAATTTTTAGAGTGGTTAAGTGGTTTATAAACCTTAACTATATATATTGACATGTGGCAGTATTACGGATATATCAATTCATCCTTTAAGGGAATCTGGATACCGCTAAGTTCTCTTTTCGCGATAAACACTAAGAGAAGGTAGACCTAAACATGCAAAACTTTGAAGAACTTAATCTCCCCCATTATTTAGCTAATTCCCTAAAAAGAATAGGTTTTATAGAACCCACTCCCATTCAAAAGCAGGCCATACCCCTGTTGCTTGAAGGAAAGGACATTATCGCCTGCGCTGAGACCGGCTCAGGAAAAACAGGGGCCTATATAATACCCATGTTAAAAATATTGTTAGAAAACAAAGAAGCCCAAGGTTTGGTATTAGCGCCAACTAGGGAACTGGCTCAACAAATTACCGAGTTTTTAAAATCAATAGCCCCAAATGATCGTAATTTTAACGTTACAAGTCTCGTAGGTGGCCAAGACATAAGAAAACAATTCAAGTCTTTACAGCGCAAACCAAAAATAATTATTGCAACACCTGGAAGGCTAATTGACCATTTAAAACGAAATACTGTGCAAATACATAAAGTAAAATATCTTGTACTTGACGAGGGTGACCGCATGATTGATATGGGTTTCGCTCCACAGTTACAAGAAATACTAAAGTATTTAAAAAAGGAACGTCAGACTTCTTTTTTTACAGCTACTCTCGACAATAAAGTTAAAAACTTAGCTGGCAAGTATTTAAGTCATCCTCAATCCTTATCTTTTGGTAATCCACGCCCTGTAGCAAAGATTAAACAAACGGCTATTTTAGTAGAAGGTAATCATAAAGACGAATGTTTACTCCAAGAATTAAACACAAGAACTGGTTCGGTTATAGTTTTCCTAAAAACAAAACACCGCACAGACCAAATTAAAAAATATCTGACAGGTTATGGCATGGCAGTTGATCTTATTCATGGTGGCCGTAGTCAAGGACAGCGTAATCGAGCGATAAGTTCTTTTAAAAAAGGTAATGTTCGCATACTTTGTGCTACTGATGTTGCCGCTAGAGGTATTGATGTTCCTCATGTTGAACACGTCATCAATTTCGACTTGCCTATGCAGGATGAAGACTACGTTCATCGCGTAGGTCGCACTGCCCGTAATGGTGCTGAGGGTGAAGCCGTTAGCTTAGTGACTCCTCAAGAGCAGAGAAGTTGGAATCGTTTAGTTAAAAAGTATGAAATTCCCAATGCTTTATTAAATGTTCCTGTTTCTGAAGAAAGATCTCAACAGCACAATAAAAGAAAGAAAAAATTTGCCAACAAAAGCAATGACTCTCGTCGTAGAGGAACAGAAAAAAGAGCTAGTCAGAATCACAATAAGCCGGATCACAAAAAAAAGACTTGGGGTAAAAAGAAGTCGAACACTAAAAATCGAGAGTCTTACCAACATAGATAAGAGGTTATTATCTGGATAACAGTTTAGATCATTCCTTGTGGTCGCCTTTTAAAGATTGTTTTTTAAATGATTTTTGCCGACAATCTTATTGGTTTAGTGATTGTTTTTTAAATCCCGATCAAGTTCATATCTTATTGAAAGAATCATATGAGATTGAGGCAAAGGACGAGCTTAGACCCGCAGCTATTGGCAAAGGTTTAATAAAACAAAGAAACACTGATATTCGCACTGACAAAGTCCATTGGTTAGAAACTTTTGAAACAAAACCACAACGCTTAGTTTACGATATTTTTGAAGGTCTAAGGCAGCTTGCGCGGACGGAGCTGTATTTGCCATTGAAAAGATTTGAATGTCACTTTAGCAAATACGAAGCTGGTGGCTTTTATAAGCGTCATTCTGACAGACACGCAAACTTACCTAGCCGAGTACTTTCTTGTGTGATTTACCTTTCGGATTTAATGACTGTGGATGGTGGTGAGTTAGTTCTTTACCTACAAGATGAACCACCTGTGATTATACAACCCACCCCGGGAAAGATCATAGTTTTTGATAGCTCTATCGAGCATGAAGTTAAACCCTGCTCGACTGTAAGAAGAAGTCTTACCGGTTGGCTGAGAACTGATTTACATCCAAATATTAATTTGTAGCTGTATGTTATTTTTATAATTAATATTATATTAATTATTTATTAAGAACAGATTCATCCCATCTCAATATAAGACATTGAGTAAATAAGCTTTTTGGGAACATTTTGTTTATGATAAAATCTAATAAACATTAAAAGGGCTATAGTGAGACGTATTCTTAAAGCCAATAATGGCATGAGCTTAATGAGCATGATGATTTCTATTAGCATAGCTAGCTTCTCCATGCTTATTCTTATTCAAATTATGGCCCTTGGCCATCGTCAGATAGAAAAACAAAGAAAATCAAACGAACATACAGAGTTTTTTTTAGATTTAAGAAATCAACTTAAAGATCCTGGAAAATGCATAACAGCACTCAATGGTGTTAAATTTGATGTAGAAAAAACCTTTCCAGATCATTTTGAAATCAACAAAGATAATGTATCAAGTATTAAATTAACTAATCACTACTTAGAATCAGCTCGACTTGTGGGCATAAAACAAATCAATAATTCACTAGTTGCAGCCAACATTAGTATAAGTGTCCAATCCAAAAAAGAATCAGATACAAAAGTCAAACCTTTAAATTTTCCGATTTATATGGCCTTAGACACCGAAGGCAATCCTACCAAATGTTTTGGTTCAAAGTCATTAACCTATGAAGTAGCACAATCAGCGGAAGTCATCATGTCTAAAGAGGAATTGATGTTCTATTTTAGAGAACAAGCTTGCAAAACTATTGGTGGCACATGGAAAGATGGCGCGTGTGAAGGCACAAATATTAATAATGAGATGGCCAAAGATCCCACATCTTGGAGCTCTGGTACCTCAGGAACTAATTATGGCAAAGGCTACTGCCGTAAAGAAACACCCATGTATTCACTAGAAGCATGGGTAGAGCTCTACGATCCTACACCTGAAAATGAAACTAATAATGATCACTTTTATGTAAGTAAGGTAAAAACAAGAAAAAAAACAACATCGATTGATAGTAGTTGTGAGTCTAAATGGGCAACAACCAACGCCGGAAAAACACATTTAGTTTACTGCTCTATATTGCATAGTGCTGATGGGCAAACACACGATGAGGAAGCCAATATTGTTCTTATCGGCGGTAGAACCGAAGGGTTTCATGCTTTTGTAAATAATTATGAGGAGTCAACTGGTGCCAGCCCCAAAGATGGGAAAACAGCATGTATTGGAGAGTTTAATTACTCACCACCCGTGCCTGGATCAAATGGGCATTGTAGTTATCAGACAAAAAACTGGTCCATTGAAGCTTGGGCAAAAAAGTACGATCCTACACCTAATGACATAACAAACGATGATCATTATTTTGTAGGTAAAATTAAAGCAAAAGATTTAAATAAAGACAAATCATGCGAATCAACATGGCGTATTGCCTCTTCAGATTCTGGTGCACGAGGAGGAATTAACTCCTGTCGCATAGAAGGTACTGATATGGTAGCAAAAATCAGAACTAATAGTTCTACTAACAGCAATAAAATTGAAGCTCTTGTTTATGATAGCTACTGGGAAAGTGATTCTTTATCAAATTCTAAAATAGCCTGTCTTTCTGAACTACCAATTACTCCCTCGGGTCCAGGTACGGATCCTGGCAACTGGAGTTCTGGTCAAAATGAAGGTGTAAGATTGAAAGCAGGATTTTGCGAGCAAAACTCTGAAACTCATTTAGTTCAAGCCTGGTTTGAAGAAGTTAATACATCCAGTGGAATAAAATACTTTGCAAGAGTACGCGCCAGAGATAATCAAAAAACACAATACACCTGCGACACAGGATGGAAATCAACAAATGAAAAAGATAAGGCACGTACAGATATAGCAAGTTGTACAGTTTACAACCAATTCCTTCCTGACTTTGAAGAATTCACAGCACATGTAAGAACTGATAACCTAAATAATCCAAATGGGTTTGAAGCCTTCTTGAATAATTCTTATTGGTCAAACAATACAATTAGCGACTCGTTTGTAAACTGTAAAAGGATACTATGAAGTTGAGATTTAAATTTTATATTCTTAATAATAAAGGTTTAGGCATGATGGAACTCATGTTTGCCATAGCCTTAATCAGTGGAGTCACTTACGCTGTTCTAGAAATGGCACAACTACAAAATCAAATGTTAAGTAATACCAGATTTATATCAGATATTGCTCGTTTAGAAAAAGAAGTGAGTGGTCTTTTATCTACTCCTGGAGCATGTCAACATGAGATCTCTGATGAAAATTTAGTGGTGCCTACAGCCTTGAAACCTGAAGATGTATTGAGTATAATTAATGGTCGTTTTATTAATGAGAACATTCACTTTAGACTTAACATTGACAATGTACAATTTGAAAATCTGAATTTATCAGGAGCCAACAATTACACCTCAGATTTAGTTTTTTATATTTCAAGTAAAACCAATAAAACTCCTATTCGCCCACGAAAATTTCCTGTGTTACTTCAAACTGATGCAACAAATAAAGTCATAGGTTGCAATGCGCTAACCAATAGCAATACCAATCAAATAGACCTTGTGAAAATGATAAATAAATCAGAATGGATAACACAAATAGGTCAAGAAATTTGTCATGAGTATGGTCTTGAGTTTATTGATGGACAGTGTGTTATACCCGAAGGTAAGAATAGCCGTCCTAATTCAGGCGAGCAATATGCCTACTGCTATCATTCAACTCCAAACTTTTGGGTAGAAGGTGAAGCCTTTAAATATGATCCCTCACCTGATGATAATACAAATGGAGATGAATACTATATTTTTAACTGGGACGCTGCAACTGAAGATTCTAGTGAAAAAGCCTCTGGGAGATGGGAAGTTAAAACGAGCATAAATAGTATGTCAGATGGTTTATCGAATTCTTTTACACATAAAGTTCAAGGAATCCAAAGCCATTTATATACTACCTTAAAAGTTGATACAAGTAAAGATCCCGAAGTTATGCAAATTTATGTGTATGATAATTTTTTTGTAAACAATGAAGACAATAATATGAATGATGCTTTAATTAGTTGCGTTGGGAGTTTTCAATGAGAAACTCTAAAGGCTTTACTCTTATCCAAACATTAATTTCTATGGCAATATTAGGATCATTGAGCGTAGGTGTATTGGAAGTAGTAAATTACTCTAACAATATCTCAACTCGACAAGCTTATATCTTAAACTTACAAATGTTTGAGCATCAAGCAGAAACCATAGTGGGCAATTCAGGTGTGTGTAGCACCTTATTATTAGACAAAGTTATGCCAACACAAGACGCAACTTCTCCATTAAACCTAGATCCAAAACTAATTGATACCAGTGATGTTGGAAATATTAAATTGGATAACTTGTTGATAAGCAATGTTGAAGTTATTGGTGCTGGTCCAATAAAAAAAGCACTTATGCATTTTGATGTTTCAAAAAAAGGGGCAAAAACTGATAACAATTTGCAAAGAAGGATTAGTTATACTTTTTATTTTGAAACCGATGCAGAAGATAAATTAGTTAAGTGTTTTGCCCCAGATGATCCAGAGGTATTAGAGGAAGAAATTAAAGCTGAATTAATTAATGAGACTGAAGGAAAATTGGCAATTCAAGAAAAAATGTGTTTTCTTTTTAATGGAGATTGGGTAGATGGCGAATGTAATGACGTCAACACACCTCAAGTTATAAAAGATCAAAATCCAAACAAACCAAAAAAGAAAGTCTCTCTAGTTGAAATTGCAAGGGGTCATTGTCGAACAGCAACTCCCGAGTACGAAATTGAAGGTTGGATTGAAAGACATGATCCCACACCAAATAATACTAGCAATCAAGATCATTATTGGTTAAGTCGTGCACGAGTCAAAAATCTAAGTAATGGTAAGAGCTGCATATCTAGATGGGACACAAAAGGAACTGATACTCGAATGGTTAGCGGCGGTGCAGGCTGTACACCCCCAGATCATGACCAAGAAGTGAAATTACAAATTGTTGAAGCCAAAAGAGATTCAGATATGATTGTGGTCTTTGGAGAAATCGACAATATTGTAAGAGATAAATCACTAGTGACTTGTACATCCAAAATATCGACCGAAATTAACTTTACGAATCCAGGAAATGAAGTAGAAATCTATGAAGGCTCTTGCAGTAAAAATGATGGCGTACATAACATAACAGCCACCCTTGAAAGGCACGACCCTACTCCCGAAGATAAATCTTATGAAGATCATGTTTACGTTGCAAAAGTAAATGGTACTCGATTGAAAACCTCATTAAATAGAGATTGTAATAGTAAATGGAGAACTGTCACAAATACAAGTGCAGCAAAAAATGGCGTAAGCGGTTGCAGATTTGGTGAATCAGAATATTTAACTGATGTTCGTTACTTTGAAGAAGATGGAATTCCAAAAATGAAAGCTTTTATTTATGATGAAGGATCAAGTAATAAAGAAGACGATGCCTTGATAACATGTATCAAAGTTTTAGCTAAAAAAGATGATCCTATAAGCCAAGCTGCTGCCTGTTCACAACAAGGTGGAGTTTATACTGATGGAAAATGTACAGGTATTAATACTTTTAAAGAAGTAGCCAGCTGCACAGGCACTAATAATGGAATCACAGTTACAGCAAGTGTTGAATTACACGATCCATCTCCAGATAACATAACGAATAAAGATCACCATTATATTGCAAAAGTAAATGCTACTAACACAACAAAAGGAAAATCTTGCAATTCAGATTGGAGTGCAGAAGGTGCTGATAACAAAGCGAGAAATAGTATTTCAGAATGCTCAATTCATTATACAATAGGATATGACAATGTATTAGTTCGAATTGACAATTTATCATCTCGTCCAAGCAAAATTGAGGCACTAGTTTATGATGCTGACTGGGGCTCACCTAATGACCACAAAGTTTCATGCTCAAGTGACTTTACTCACTAGTAGTTTTTTAGATTAATTCATTTTTCTAAGCACAGTTATATGGTGACTTGAACTTGTATCATCCAAATGATCTAAAAATAGTTTCTTACCTATTTTTGAAATCTCATCATCCATTCGAATAACATGTAGCTGTTGTGTTGAAAGATTTAATGCAAAAACAACTAAGTTTTTATGTGACATATTTGAGTTATCAACCTTTTGTTCAAATAATATAGCTTTTATTTCAAAAAGAGTCTCAAACAATTCAGGATCAACAGCAAACGCCACTTTAAACCACACTGGTTGGTTATTTTTTTGTGCTGACATTAGCAGTTTTAAATTTTGAGCTTGGTTTGCAGTAATACTACTATTATCCTCAAAAAAATCTATATCGGACTCGAAGGCTTGTAGAAATATTTGTTCTTTTGGCTTTAATGTTTGCTCATCTAAATGGGCCATTCTCTTATCATCGTAACTTATATATTCACGACTTATAATCGGATTTGAAATTTGCTCTGTATCGAATGGCAACCAAGAAATTTGATTTGAAGTAATATCTTTAACTTTTAACATTCTCAATTCAAATCCACTATTACTGGTATAAACTTCGACAATTTCAAAAAGTCGAGAATCTACTGGAAGTTGATCATAAATATATCTAGTTCTGTAAGTGTCTTCGAGCGTTGTCTCACATAGTAGTTCGGCACTTGCCGATTCATTGCTGGAAGCAGATGCTGAAATATGTATAAGGGATAAAATGACTAAAATTATATTTTTCATGATTTGAAATGTATAATTTAGATAAATTTAAATACAATTTAGTTTATATATTTTACTAAGATTCACTATACATATTGTTAAATTTATAGATTAAATTTTATTAAGTTCTGGTTTTATAACTAACTTATACCACCATGTTAGTAGAGCAAAAAGTAATAATGAATGCAGGCCCAGCATTAAATGATTTCCATCATTGTTAAAATAAGAAGACCATAATATTGGAGAAGACAATTTCGCTATTGCATCATCTTCAAGCAAAAAGCCCAATAAGAATTGTGGAAATAACATTACGATTAAAACACCAACACTGGCGTATGCAGCTTTACGTTTTTTGAACTTTTTATCGGCGATTTCAATCCATAGATTTATTCCTAATATAACCATTATAAAGTTCCACATAATTTTAATAGTATCGAAAAAGTCCATTTTATTCTGAGAGATGTTATCATTATCCATCTTCTGGATTATTATAGCCAAGGTTATAGACCCTAAAAATGAAAATAATATCACTGGAAAAAGTGATGATTTTTTTAATAAGTAATGCCAGCGATTGGTATGTATTTTATATTTGGTGGTGGCAATGGACCGACTGGCTAGTATAAAGAAGATAAAGGTACCTGTTATCACCCAAAGATTTATTTTTTCTAGCAGAATGGTAGAAGTATTTTCGACCCCTTTTTTAAGTAAAATTTGTAAAATAATAATTAAAATATAAACCAAATATAAAAATATTTCTGATCTCCAGTAGGACTTTCTTACCCTAAAAATACTGAGATTATAAAACCAAGACCCAAAAATAATTAAAGCAGAAAAAATAATATAAACCCATAAAACACCTATACTAAAAGGTCCTATATCTAACATTGACTTAGGATCAACCATTTTATTTTGCTGGTATTCGAGTAAATACTCGAAAAAGTAATTATAAGTTTCAAGCTTGAGCAAAAAACTAGAACTCAAAAAGCTATATACATTTGTTCCTTCAGATACATATCCCAAAAAGTAAAGACCCATTAAAAGAGTGGCCACAATAAAATTACTGATAATATTTTTGCCTTTTAGAAGTCCGATATAAACAGCTAGGAGTCCAAAAACCATTAAGCCAATAAAATTGACCACTTGAGAAGTTAAAAAGAAAGTAAGTTCTAAATTATATATCAACGTTGTATAAAGAAGCACAATTGTATATGCAGCAAAAGATGCCAAGACACTTAAGCTTGGTCCCAGTAAATAGCCCCACAATATACGGTGTGCAGACAATGGTGTTAGCTGAATGTGCTCTAACATACCCGTTTGCATATCTTTTGAGATAGATTGAAAAACTACCAAACCCATAAAGAGACTGCAAAAAAAGCCTTGAATATTTACTATAATCAACCACTGATTCATTAATACGTTGTAATGTTCAGATTTAAGCATGTCTTCACTTAAATTTTCTGGAAGGCTATTACTCACCCACAGAAACAATAATAAAGCCACTAAACACGAAACTATGGTCATGGGCCAAAAAGTGGACCGCCACCGGAGTCGAGATTGAGTTAAAAAAACGGGGTTATTTAAAATCACGTGACTTCGTCCGCTCCTATTTCAATATAAATTTGTTCTAAGTCGATATTGCTTACACGCCATTCAAGAATCTGAATATTTGCGTTTACTAGTGTTCTTAAAACTTCCTTATCAGTACTTGTATTTTTATCGAAGTAAAATTCACCACGTTCGGTTTTGACTTGAACTTGAACTAACTCAAAGGGTGCCAGCAATTCTTCAATTAAGTGGGTTGTTTTTTGCCACCGAAAAAAAACTTTTATATATTGTGCTTCGTCACTGATGCTATCGATTCGTCCAAACTTCTTGAAAACCCCTTTTTCCATTATGGCAACCTTATTACAAAAAGCTGAGAGCTCACTTAAAATATGAGAGGAAATCAAAATACATTTGCCTTGCTCTCCGAGACTTAAAAGCAATTCTTTTAATTCGGAACGAGCTTTTGGGTCTAACCCACTTGCCGGTTCATCCAGTACTAATAATTTAGGATCGTGCAGTAAAGTTTTTGCCAACATTAGGCGCTGTTGCATACCTCGGGAAAGGTCAGAACAATCACTATCAACCTTATCCTTTAGGCGGACCAATTCCAGAAGTTCATTAATTCGATATTGGTAGTTTGGAATATCAAAAGCTAGAGCAAAGTGCTCGAGGAATTCCCTAACTTTTAGAATTTCAGGCACTGGAAATAAATCTGGCATATAACCAAAGTTTCGAGTCAACTCACGTCCATTGTCTTCCCATGCATGACCACAAATTTTAATGTCACCACGTATATGACGATACAAACCCGATATCGCGCGAATAGCTGATGTTTTTCCGGCGCCATTAGGCCCCACAAGTGCACAAATATCACCAGCTTCGAGTTGAAAAGACAAATCGCGAACGGCAGTATAATTGCCATAATAAACATTAAGATGAGATACATCCAATATAGGCTCAGACATGGTTAAATCTACAACAAAATTCCATAGCTGGCGATAAAATTATAGCTGTTTACATCAAAATGGGTATCTTCAATTTCTGTGCTCCAGATTTCAGAAGCAAAACTAAGATCAAAGCGATGAACTTTACCTTTGTAAGCATAGCCCATATTAAATTTAAATCGCCCCGAAGTGGCCCATTCTTTTTGTTCTGTTAAACTATATCTAGTGCTTAATCGCTGCAGTCCACCACCGCCTGCGCCACCAAAGTAAACTGTACTCGCTTCTGTGAGATATATATTTACCAATAAACCCAAGTCTAAACCTAATGTACTGTAAGCCACTTCCTCTAAATTGGTAATCGAACCAAACTGTGCATTGTGTACCGCTGGTATAAGTGGCTGATCCCCTTTAAAACTGGATTGGTTATAGTAGGCCCCCGCCAATATATGAAAACCAGCAATGCTACCAAACAGAGGCTCAACAAGGGCATCATTTCTTTGCGGATCAATAAGTGGAATTTGTATTGTTGTAGAAATGCCCACATTTTGAGCTTCTAAATCTGGGCGTTTAATTATATTTTCTCCTTGATCATTAGAATCATAGTCATAGTCATCGTTATTAACTGGTCCGCCATTATTATCACCCGTATCGATTGTATAACCACTGGTCGAATTTAAATCGGCATAGAAACCCTTATAATCTTGATAAAGAATGGCGTGGGTCCACCAGCCATGAGTGAAGTCAAAACGAAAATCTTTAAAATCAGCACTCCCGTACTTCTCAACATGTTCTGAGCCATCCACAAAAACTTCAGTCTTACCAGAAAAACCAAACCCCCTGTAACTCACCCGTGCGCCAATGGATGTCGTTGCACTGGGTACATATTGAATGCGTTTTTCCTTGGCTTGAAGTTGGCTTCTTCCTTCATCCACAGAGAGCAAATATTCCACGGAGGGAATTTCAAATTTTAATTCTGCTAAAATGGGATATTTAGGTTTTACTGCAGATTCAGAAAGTGATTCGTTTGTTAGTGGTGCGTCCGAAGTTAGTGGTGCTTTCGACAGCGTTTGTGCTCTAGAGAAAAAAGAATAAGTAAATAACAGTATAACTAAAGCAGTTAACTTCATGATGCCCCCCTCAAATCAATCAAATCATAACTAAATATAACTTTAAGGGTCAAACAATTTAAATTTCTCAGAAAATTTCTTAGTTAAATCAACTTGAATGATTCTATGGCCAGTGAACCTCATGTTTGATATTTTGTATTTCGCAAATTAACACCAGACACAATGAAAATCTGAATACATATTTCAAACATTTTGATAATTTGAACTTAAACAAAGAAAGTCAAATTATAGAAGTTAGAGGCTATGACGTCGAAGGCTTCGTCTATATATTAACAATTGACGGTCTCGTTAGAGTCGATAATTATAGCAGTGGTAAATTTCTTTAAAATAAGTATAATTTGATAAGATATACTTATTGGCAGTATTTCTAATACTGCCAATAAGCTTTAGCATTTGCCCAGAAATCAAAATCTAGTACTGCTTAAACAATTTTAATTCAAATTTATAAAAATACAAAAAAAGGTTAGGTTTTAGTTAAAATCTCATCTAAAATTATTTAATCAACATGATAAACACCTTGAAATATATTTTTATAATACTTTTTAGTTTATCCGCTTTTTATGGTATTGCAGAAAATAAAGCTATTTCTTGCGCACACACCCACGCTCAATTCTCTTGTGTTAAATATTTAAAGAATTATGATGGAGACACAACTACATTTGAAATTCCCAATGTGCATCCCCTTATTGGGCAGAACATTTCTGTCCGAGTCAGGGGCATCGACACGCCGGAAATTAGGACCAAGGATAAGTGCGAAAAAGACAAAGGACGAATCGCTAAAAATTTAGCCCAACCAGCTGGCAAACATTAGATTGAAACAAATTAATCAAGTTAACGAAATTAACAGACCATAGGCTCTAGGATTAAAAAATTAACATTATACATATTGCCGGCATCTATACTCACTTTACACATTTCGGCTAATGTTAGAGTTGGATTGGTGTGTCCACAGTCAAATTGACTTATTATTGGATAAGATCGATGTGAACCTACTATTTCCAACACAAGGTCATCGTAGTCAAAGGGAGCATCTTGTTGATCATAGACTTCAGGTTTACTCACAATCAGACCGCTTATAATTTCAAACACTCCCAACCTTTCAAGATGTCTAAGATCGCGTTCTTCTTCAGCAAGAGGAGCGTTCATTTCTTCAATTAATAGAATTTTTCCCTCTAAATGTGGAAAGTAATCGGTGCCAGCGGCTGTCATTAAAGTGTTTAGGTTGGCCACAATTAAATTTCCAGTGGCAGAACCTGGATTCAGTGATTTCCAACCTTTATTTTCTTTGAATATTCTTGGCTTACTTTTCCATTCGCCAGGAGCAAACCGCAAATGATCACTCCATTGTTTAGGTGGCAACAACTGCCTTTTTCCTTCCTTATGCAATTGTACAGCTTCGAGAAAAGACTGCTTAGTTTCAGGAAGAATATCGGGCCACTCGCCAAAAGAAGGCATAATTGCAGGGCCATAAAATGTACTTAATCCTGAGTAAGCAAGAATGGCAAGATGTAATGAAGTCACATCACTATAACCACATATAATTTTAGGGTTTGCACGAATCTCATCAAAATCAAGATAGGGAATTAGACTCGATGAATTCGCACCACCAATAGTAGAAATAAGCGCTTTTATACTATTGTCACGAATTAAATTCATAAATTCATCAGCACGCTCTTTTGGTGAGCCGGAGCGATACCCCTGGCTTTTTTCAGACTTCGTAAGCTCACCCTCTACCACTTCGAAACCCATCTTTGTCAATACCTCAATACCATACTGATATTTCTCACGATGTTTTACGTTGGCTGGTGACGACGGAGTAAAAATCCCTATTTTTGAGTTTTTCAACAGTGCTGGTGGGCGAATAATTTTTTTCATGGTGTGAGCTTTCCAATGGCAAACATTAGATAGTAACAAATAAATAAAGGTTTAGTTCTTCATAATTCTTTACTAAAATCTATTTTTCCATCTTTATGTTTTGATTTAGTTTTAAATCTTTTTTCATCTCTTTTTCCGTATGCTACTGTACAGTTAAATTGCATTAAAAAATAGTTTGAAAATGTTTTTTCTATATAAAAAACATTTTTTAGTGGAACTTTGTCAAGAGCCGTAATTAGTGATGAATCAGATTCACCAATTGGGCCGATACCAAGAAAATATGTTGAGCAAGCCTCAGAGCGTACTAATGTGTTTATATTAATGGAATTGATACTGTTTAGATCAATGCTGTTAACGACCGGAGTTGATATCGTGGTACAACCTAAGAGTAAAAAATTAGATAATAAAAGTATTAAAAAACATTTTTTAAACATTAAAGCCTCACAAATAGTAAAATAGTTAAACTCTATAATATTATTGGAACATAAATATAGAAGCTTATCAACAACTCAAATTCTAAAGATGGGTCAGTCTAATTCTGTCAAATCTATCAAGCGTGAAAGTAAGTTCTCTCTCTAAAATTATGCCTTCATCCAAAGCGTTTGATATCCTTTCATATATAACTTCTTCAGAATAACTTGCTCCGAAGTTTTGGCATAGTGGCAGTGTTAAATAGCAAAAAAATCTAATTTTGATACATTTTTTACTTACAACGGCTTAATTTGCAATTCACAGTCGTAAAGAACCTTAAGTAATTCAAGTTCTGTGTCGATACGCCTATATGGTACGTCTTAGCCAAATTTTAAAAATTTTGTTACTCACATCACTTTGCGTGTTTATATCTTCATGCAAAATTAATAATAGTATTCACGGCAATGTAAAAGAACCCTCAAGTCCTCCTCCAGACAATCCTCCTTCTACTAATACGTTAACGGTTGCAATAACTAAAGGCTCTGGACAACCTATTACTGATTTAGATTTACCTATTACCTTTGATTTTTCTTTTTCAGAAGCGATAGACTCTGCTTCATTTACAGCAGATGATATCGTAAATGACGGTACTGCACTAGGCTTAAATTGGCTGCTTGCTACCACTGACTACATCCAATGGACTGTGACTGTCACTTCAATAAGTGGAAACAGTGGAACTATCATTCCCAATTTAAGTATAAATTCTGTGTCTACATTAAGTGGAAAAACACTAAATCAAGTTGATAACACTCAATCACAGGTTAATTTCCAAGGAAACCTCCCGCCTGTGTTAGTCGATGATTTAATGTATTCCTATAAAGATATAGGTACTTTTAATTTTGATATCCTTTCCAATGATAATGACCCAGAATCTGATGCATTTAGTGTAATAAAGATTAATAATAATGGAACTTCTCCCATTAACACCACCGGGGGACAAGTTACGATTAATGGCAATGACATTTCTTATACTCCCAATGCCGGTTTTTTTGGGCCTGATGTATTTACCTATACTGTTCAAGATTCGGCAGGAAAAGAAAGTACAGGAACAGTTAGAGTTAATGTCCTTCACGAATTTTCTTGGACAGGAAGTTCTGGAGATGGTCAATTTACGACAAATGCTAATTGGTGTGGGACTTTTAATTCTATTTCTAAAACTTGTAACAACGATGGTTTAGCACCAAGTACAACTTCTCATGTTGCCTCTTTTGATGGAATTTGCGGAAGCCATTGTGATGCTTTGATTAACACGAATTTAAATTTAAAAGGCATTGAATTATTACCAGGGTATACAGGCACATTAACACAGGGTACAGGCAACAGCATCACTCTGGGTACAACTTCTATATTACATCACTTTCTGCAAAGATCAGGTACTTTTGTTGGTTCCAGTGATCCAATTACCATTCATGGCGAACTACTGATTGAAGATGGAAACTTTACCGCCACCTCGGGACTCTTAAAAATATTCAGTTATGGTAATAGTACCAATTTTAGAGTCAGTAACTCAACTACCTTTTTACACAATAACGGAACTTTAGCCTTTGGCTCTCAATTTCCAAGCGGAGCTGGTAATATAATTGTGGACGTTAAGGAAGGATTAGAACTTTACAATTTCAATTTAGGAGACTCTTTAAGAAATAACACCAGTGCTTCAATGAACTATGAGTTTTCCAGTGATAATAAAATAGTTGTTCTCAATAATCTGCAAATTGGTCCATTAAGCTCACTCACTGCTGACCCCAAAGTAAACTTCACAAAAGGGACTATTGAAGTTAAGGGTAATTTAACTGTTGGATACAAAGTAAATGGAGCCTACAATAAACCTGTTGGAAATATTGTTATAAATGGAAATACTAATCAAACATATGATTTCATTGATAACACCAGTATCATGCCTAATCTCATTGTCGACACCACGGGTTCTTTTTCACATAGTAACTCGAATTCTTTTAGTATTAACGTAAATACATTGAAAATTTTAAATGGAACAATGTTACTACCTAGTGGAGGTAGCTTCGAAGTTCGAACAGCAAATCACTCGGCAAGTACAATTACAGCACTACAAATAGCTCCTGCAGCAACACTCGATTTAAATGGAAGTGATTTTTCCTTTGGCACGGCCTTTCCAGCAGACAGTATGACGATGTATATTGATGTGCCAAACAATTTTGAATTTGAAAATTTACACATAGGAAAAACATTAAGAAATTATGCAGGATTAAATTACAGATGGGAAATTTCAAGCAATAAAAATATTATTGTAAATGGTGATTTACTATTAGGAAATCCCATTGTCATGGGCTCACCTCCAAATGTTTACTTGCAGTCAGGAACTATTGAATCCAAAAAAGATGTATCATTTTTGAATTACTTAAAAGGTGGGAGTACATCTCTTATTTATAAAGGCAACACATTACAAAGAGTGAATCAAGTAACCGGTTCCATTATGCCTACAGCTGAATTTGTTGTAAATAACCCCATGGGCGTTCAGTTAATTTCAAATTTGACTTTAAACGGATCAGGGCATGATATAAGAATTGCACAAGGAAATTTAGATTTAAATGGAAACACTCTTGACGGAATTGACGACCTTATTATCCAATTAGGTGGCAGCCTTACAAAAAATTCTGGTTTACTTTATTACGTAAACTGTCCTGGTCCTCAAACCTGTCCTGTAAGTGATTAAGATGAGCCATGTGAGAAAGCCACTAAAGAAGGTTTAATTACCTAATAGAGCCTGACACTGAATGCATAAAATGGACCTCTATATTTTGTTATAAATATTAAGAAAATAAATGTTGGGGTGGACCGAGACTGAGAAACTGATACTTCTAACTTCTTGTATTTACTAATTTACTTAATATTACCAATAAGTTAACTCCTCACCAACATGAAGCGATTTGGAATTAAATAGAACTTTTATCCATGGTTTGGAAGCTGATCTAACCATGATCTACATTTAGAATGACCAGTTATGAATAGTTGTTGACAAGTTTGTGCAATTAGCCTATATTTATAGATGTGGAATTGGTTTATTCGGCTCACGCTGTAGAACGTATGCAACAGAGAAAGATCTCGCCATCTGATGTCGAAAATATCATTTTTAATTGTGATGGAATGATTAAGCAATCAAAAGACAAAACCATATTTTATAAAAAAATTAAAGGCCGCAAAGATAATACTCTAGCGGCTGTTGTTGTCGAAAAGAAAAGAGATCTTCTCGAGGTATTAACCGTAATGATTCACTTTGAGGTAAAAAAATGAAGCTAACTCACAATCCTGATGTTGATTATGTTTCCATCGATTTTAAAAACGAAGTTGAAGCTAAATCTGTTTTTGAAAATGGAATCATCATTCGCTACGATAAAAAAGGACACGTCATTGGCATTGATATAACCGACTCATCCCAGTTCTTTAGTGGAAACGATTTAATGACATTACAAGAGGCTTGTGAGTTTCTGGGTATTTCTGAGTCTACGATGCGCAGACGCATTCGTGACGGAAAAATTAAATTTACAAAGCCAAACGGCAAGGACTATTGCTTCAAAAAGGCTGATATCTTAGGGCTTGCCGGTTAAGTTGATCTAAATTTTATAGACTAAGATATCTAAATGCTTGTGCTTAGTTAATTTTTAATTGACCCACCATGAACCAAGTAGAACCGTAGAACCTATGGAATTATTAGCCTCCAAGGTCGATTTACAACTTAACCCTTGATGAACTTGGAACGATTTGGAACCATTTGGAGTCTTTTGAAGTTAGCGGCTGTGTAGGATGGCTCTGTATTTATTGTCATAAATATTTGACATAACATTACATGTGAAAGCAATTAGATTCCACAAAGCAATAATTAAAGACTTAGAAAATATATCACTAGAAATAAAAATTAGAAATGCTGAGCTCTTGGACTTAATTGCTAATGGTAAAAACCTTGGACTGTACATACAGATTAAAGTGGCTTAAAGAAACAGTATACAAATATCAAATATTTTACGTTTTATTGACTTTAAACAGCATTAAGCCTGAACGCTCTTTAAACTCCGCACCAGGTAACCCCCAAGCATAACGATAACCTATGTCACCGCTTTCATACAAATCAATTACAATTGTTTCACGAAATTTATTAGCATCTTCTAAGTTGTTGTGCGCGAATCCAAAGCTAACTTTTGCTCCCTCAGCTTTGGGGACTTCAATAAAATGATGTTCGTAAGCATAGGGCACATTGTTGTTCAAAGTCCAAAGACTCCATGAATGGCTTTCGTTTGGTGCGATAAGAGTTTGTTCTTCGTGAAAGATTTCGCCATTATCGCCTTTAGCTGTAAAATTAATTGCAACACCTTTTCCATTTACCGCACTAGATAGCACAAGAATTCCAGTGAATTTTTCTTGGTCATGATTAAGGCCAGCGCCTTCGAATTTCCCCGTATAAGACATTAACTCTTCAATCATTATTTATCACATTTCACTAATAGATCTATAGAAGTACTTGTATTGCCATCCGAGCCGGACGTATCAGTACTTGTATTTATGATTTTGTAATTTCCCATACAAACTTCACGTGCTTTTATGTAACATTGCTCAACGGACACACATGAAACAAGCTGGTTTTCAGTTCCATCAGGACCAATTATGGGTTTTACTGTCGTGCAACTTAACAAGATTGTGAAGATGAATAATTTAAAAATATTAATGAGAATTTTGACCATTAAGTTCTCCAATCAAAAAGTTTAAAATAGACAGGGGCATATTGTAATTTAATTACAATAAATGCAATTTAAAATTGCATAAGTGAACTTCGTAAGACAATTTAATCTGTTCCAACATTAGCTGCCCATCGCCCTTGTAATCACCAGAGTACTCAAACGAAGCATTACAAATTAATGGTATTAAGAATAGTATAGGAAATATTAAACGAATCATAACCCCTCCACAATTTGAATTCAAAATTAATAGTATTCTATGTAAATAGCAACTCCTGAATAGGGTTCTGACAAAGTCCACTAAATGTTCACAATCCAATGCCCAAAGACCACATAGCGAGCACCGAAACAAACCTTCTAGAGAATCCGAATTTCTCTACTCTATATCTATCCCATAGATTTTTCCATTTGAGTCTATTTCCAGAGGAGTGACTTTTATGGGTTCATAGCAAGCCACACGGAGTCCACCTTGTTGCCATTAACCGTAGAACCGTAATTTTGGTTTCTGTCTTTGAAAATGACTAACCCCAATTTTAGGATCAGATGCACAACCTAAGACAAATTCCGGCTTCTGATAATAATTAATTATTTCTGACATAACTAGCTCATGTATTGCAACTCTTCTAAACTCAAAATAAATTAGTATTTACAGCAGGTTAGACTTCATAATCTTCATAACTTAAGTATTCTCCAGCTACTATAACCTTGGTGTGAAACTTGCAGCTAGTGCTCATAATATTTAATTTTTAAGGAGAGAGAGAATTGAAGTATTTAATTACTACATTACTAACATTTATGTTTTTTACATATCAAACTGTACGTGCATCCGAACCGCTTTTTAATAGCAATTTAAACCAAAATCAAACATGGTTGTTCGCCAGCGCTTCAACCTACAATGCAATAAATAGCATGAATGTTGAAGAACAAGCCTACTTTAACTTTAGAAACAAATATATTTTTCAAGCTGTGAAACAAAATCCATACATTACACATTCGATTATAAAGAAAGAACTCACCCAACTGGATGACCAATGGGCAAAAATTAAGCGTAATGCTGCTGGTAATTATAAAATTCCACAAAGTGTGAACGATGTGGCAGACACTATGTTAAATACACTTGAGTTTGCTGGTGGTGCAACTGGTGATATCCGCCTTAGCATGGTGGCATTTATTGCCAAAGAAACAAAAAATATAGGAGTAAAACTTTACGAAGATCTAAACAGAGTGCCTGAACAAATTAAAGCACAAAATGAAATTCACGACAAAACTAGCGATCACATAGGCATTAGCTCCCCACTCTATACACTCTATCACATGAAAAACTATTCTAACCAAAACATTGAAGCTAAAAAAATATTTGATTTAGAAGTTGCCAATAAGACAGGTATACCATTCGATTTTAACAATGCAGAAGATATTGTTATGTACGCACCTAATTATGCACTAGAGATGTCGAAAAGAGAGTCAACTGCCCTACAGATAAAATATCTAAGTGGTATTAAACTTAGTTCTGAAGAAGAACAAAAGTTGATTTTAGCTGTAAAAAATGAACAAGAAGCGTTTGTAAAAATGATGAATAACAAAATAAATCACATGCTTGAAGCTCAAAAAGAACTAGAAAATATAAAAATAAAAGCTGATATCGATAAATTCAATGTAGAATATCATACATATGCCTATTTTACGGGCGCAGAGTTTATAGCTTTTGTTTTACGGTCAAAAGACCCTATGGCTGCAGACCTAGTCTTAAACATAGCAAATACCTTATATAAGATTAATAATGATTTTGCTAAATTTGAAAAAGCTATGGAAATAGGCGATGATATTTCCAAAAATTTAGCAGCTTCTATCTTCACTCTAAATGTTTACATGGGCGTAGCTAACTTAATTATGAGCATTGGCCAACCAGATCCCGATGAAGTAAGATTTAAAATTATTTTTGAAATGCTTTCTGGAATACAAGAACAATTGTCTAACTTATCTGAATACGTACAAAAACAGTTCGAGTTCCAAAATAATTTCTTGATCAGCTTTTCAGAGTTTTTAAATAAACAGTTAAGTGAAATTAGAGCAGGTATCTATAACATCCAACAAATTCAATCAATGACAATTGTCGAGGTCACAAATCTGAGTGAAAGGTTTAGAAAGTTTTCACAAGAATCTAGAGCCAATTTTCAGTCTGTAATTGAAACTCTTTACGATAAGCATAGTTGTGAAGTGTTGCCGAACAACCTCAATCAGATCAGCACAAATTCCACTGAGATTAAAAATAAATGGGAAGATTGTTCTAAAAGTATCTACAATTTAATCGCCAATGTTTCCAAAAATAATGTACTCTACTCTGGCAACCAAATTGATTACCAGAAAAGATCTACCTTATCTAAAAAAATAACAAGAGATAATATAGATTTTGGATACTTTTATCAAGGGGCTCCTGATTTAAATGAAGTAAGAAATAACATTAACTTTATGTCTTCGCTTTTATTTTACCTCGGACACACCAGCGCACCATTACAGGTCGCAAATCCAACCATTTGGGAGGACTATGTGTCAAAGTATATTGAGACATACGAAAAATTAAAAGATAGTGGTATCCAAAATGCAGGAAACATAGATGATTCAATAAATGAAATTGATTTTTTTCTACAAGCATCAGAAAGTATAAATAAATTCAATGAAGCAACCAGTTTAGATGTTGACGACATGTATGAGGTTTATGACCAATTTTTTACCGAATACAAAACTTCTTATAAAAGCTATATTGATTCTCTTTTAAACCTTCGCAGAGCATATGAAAGCGATTTAAGTAAAGCCTTAGGAGCGAATACGACTTGGACACTTGAGCAATTGAGTAATAACGGGAAGTTTGATCAATTTAACATTGCTACAAAAAGATCTTCTGACTTTCCTGAATACAGCCCTAATGAAAATGAACTTGTTCAGTATAAAGATGTAAATGATATTAGATTAGATGCTACAAGAGTTAAGCCTTGTGATATGAATAAATACCCTAACAATCCAAATGCCGTATTAGATCTATCACAACACACTAAATACCTGCCTACGATCCCAAGTGAGTTGTACCCTTTGGCAAAATTCAATGGCAACTCAAGTTTTTATTACTGTTTTGATTTAGATTATGATCCTAAAATGGAAAAATTAAAAAATTCTACCCGTCAAATAGGAATGTTGAAACTTAGAGTTTATCTAAATTATCACAACATTTATACTAAGAAAAACAACAAAATATCTGAAACACAATTGACTATGATGGATTTGCAGGTGTTATTGTGGGAAGAGTCTAATGGGGGAACACGTAATACTTATAACTTTGACCCTAACCAGAATTTACGGTACATCCCAAAAAGTTTAAATCATCCTAATTTTGATGCTTGGCTGATAGTTCAAGATAATACAGCACCTTTAAAAATTAACTATCCCACTATCATTAAAGACTTCATGGATAATACTCGTGAAAAAATGAAGGACTTAAAAGACTACGTACTACCAGCTATTAACAATGAAGAATTATATGAAAACTTGATTAGATCAAATCCAAATCTCGAGGATGAGCTTATTCATGTTAAAAATAAAGCAAAAGAGCTTTATCAAATACGCTCTTTAATTGTTGCATTTCTTGACTTAAACTCACCGAGCTTAATTTACTTCCAACCATTTTATAGCCTTCTTTACGGTGATTACGACCAAACCAATAACCATCTAAAAACTCTACCTAGAGCACCCGATCACTATATTGTAAATACTTGGTTAAATTTACGGTCAATTGAAGAATTTGCACATGGTTATGAAAGAGAACTTTTATTAAGAGGATTACAAAAGATTACACAGCTTCAAGAGGCTGTTTTAAAAACACATATGCACTTTGATGAACTCCCATTTACTTTAAATTCTACAAAAAGAATAATCATACAATTAAAAGGCATTAAACAAGATTTGGAAAGTCTTAAAAATAGTGATCAGTCCACAGCTATTATCAAGCAGGAATCTACACAAAAAGATGAGGGCTACATAAAAAGCTTATTTAAAGACTTTTTTGGTATGTAGCAGTAGAACGGTAAACGCTTGTGTTTTTTGACTTTTTTGAAATTACCATCAGTTAAGTTAGAAGAACCGAACCTTTAAAATTTTACGGAAAATGGCGGGGTGGACGGGCTGCTATCTGCTCTTTTCCTAACTTCCTGTAATTATTAATTAATTTTGTGTTATCAACTACTTAACCCTTGATGAACTTGGAACGATTTGGAACCTTTTGGAGTCTTTT
>JAGRAE010000139.1 GCA_020435005.1 Bdellovibrionales bacterium | reverse complement strand
GAAAAGAAATGTGAGCTACCATTACAGCACCAGGAAATGTTCCTTTTGAAAAGTGAGAAAAAGGAATCAAGTCGTTTGCTAAGAGCTCTTCTTCACTGCTTAACTTTGAAGGTAAAGAATAGTGACTGTCTTTTATAGAACCACCATGGCCAGGAAAATGTTTTAATGTTGGCAAGACTCCAGAATCTTCAAGTCCATCGGCGAATTTCTGGCCCATGACTTTAACTAAGTGAGGATCTTTGCCAAATGAACGATTACCAATGAAATTGGTTTGAAAGGGATCCGAAATATCAACAACAGGTGCCAAATTCATATTAAAACCAACCAGAGATAACACTTTTCCTGTAGCCAAACCGGCCTCTTTAGCTAAAGAAGGGTTTTCAGTAAAACCAATAGAAAGGGCTGATGGTGAATAGGGACGAGTTTTAATTCTAGAAACTACTCCGCCCTCTTGATCAACCATTATTAGCAGAGGCAAGTTGGTATTTTTAAGACTGATTTCTTGAGCCATGCTATTTAGCTCCGCTGTTTGCCATGGAGTTTTAATATTTCTTTTAAAAGAGATGATTGCACCTGGATATAAAGTTTCTAGGGTGTCCTTTAGTTGGTGGTTCACATTTGTGCCAGCGAAGCCCAATATTAATAATTGTCCGATTTTTTTTTCTATAGTCATTTCAGAAATTAATTGCTCTACTTTTGTGGTAAGATCTTTTTTTTCTGTAAACAAAGTATCTGGTTGAATGTCAGAGGGAAAAGTTGATTCTGCAATTGTAATCAATGGCAAAAACAAGACTAAAGCGTTAAAAAAGAAGAAAAATAAGTAAAAGTATAAAAAATTACGCAAGTATTTCTCCTAGCTCTAGTAAACTATGGACAATGATTGAAAAACATATACTCATTTTTATCGGTATACTTTTAGTTTCACTGAATGCTTTATCTAATAGTGATAGCATTAATGAATCGGTTTCGGACCGGTCTGAAAATCCAGTTTCTTCAGAGGGGTTGTTACTTACGGATGAAAGTCCACTTACTAAATCTAGTGAAGCAGAGCAAAACAACGAAACAATTGATGGATCAACTATTGAGATCAATAATGACCTAGAAAATAGTCCAGCAGAAGAGACCAAAGGTTTTGATGATTTTGTTGAAGAGCAATTAGAGCAGCAAGAAGTTCAGCAGGCAGTAGAAGTGGAACAAGAAGAAGTTATAACAACCTCTGAACAGAACGAAAAAGAGTACTCTGGTGAATACAAAGAAATACAGCCAAAAATAAATGAAACCGTAATCATAGAGCCATCAAGCGCAGTAAGATTAGATTATTCCGCTCAAAAAACCATTATAGTTCCTTACAGCCAGAGAAGATTAAAGTGGGGTCAATTTGTTGGGGTTTCTGTCGGGAAAGTAACTCCAGAAGAGTTTTCTTCAGATTTTTTAAATGATAGTTATGACAGCATCTATGGTGGTGATAGTAATTTAGGTGCTGAAGTACACATGAACTTCAAGAGAAATTTTTCTTCTTACTCGCTGGGTGTGGAACTTAACTTTGGATACTTTAAAAAAGTATCAGATAAAGATTTAATTGACTCCACATTAGAAGTTACATTTGCAAAGCTGGGAGGTGTATTTGCACTCGATAATCTCTTTGAAAAAGAAGCTTATATAGTACCATACATTTCTGGTGGTATTTATCAAATGTTGTATAAAGAAGAACAGTCAGCTGTTAGCAACAACGGAACAACTCAAATAAGTTTTTATGCTTCCGCCGGGTTAATGTTTGACATTGACTGGTTGGATCCGGTTTCGGCGAAGTCTGCTTACTTTGAATCAGGAATTGAAAATACATTTATTTTTGCCGAAGCAACAATTTTTATTGATTCCGCCGAAGAGAGTGATCCTAATTTTGGCAGTACGGACCTCAAAGCCGGCATTAAAGTCGAACTCTAAAGGTACCTTTTAAGTGGGGAGCTGGTTAAGTTCTTCTAAAACTCGGGGCCAAGTGACTTCTTTAAGTCTTATTACTAAACGGCTATCAGGTGTTAATGAGTATTTTTTGTTTTCTTTTTGGCAAAGTCGTAGTACTTCATCAATGTTTAGTTTATTGTTTTCATAAAAAGTTAAAGAAACTCCTACCCGACTTTGCGTAAGATCTTTTATCTTTAATTCTTTACAAAGACTTTTTATTAACATTAATCCCATTAGGTTAATAAGTGGTTCTGGAAGTTTTCCATATTGATCATGTATTTCCTGTTCAAAATGATCTAGATCTTCTTCAGAAATGATTTGAGATAAAGCTTTATAATAATTTAATCGCACTCGAATATCCGGAATGTAATCATCAGGTATAAGTGCAGGAATTTTTAAATTAATCTCGGGGTCAACATCTTCATTTCCTATAGGTTCACCCTTCTGTTCACGAATAGCATTCTCTAAAAGCTCCATATACATTTCATAGCCAATAGCATTAATGTGTCCCGACTGTTCCTCACCCAAAAAGTCACCAGCGCCCCTGAGCTCTAAATCATGTTGCGCAATACGAATACCACTTCCCAAAGCCGTGTTTTCCTGAATAATTCTTAATCTTTCTTGAGCTTCTTTATCTAACTTTTTATTATTGGGCACAATAAGGTAGCAATATGCTCGCTCTTTACCTCTACCCACCCTTCCTCTCAATTGGTACAACTGACTCAGGCCCAGTTGGTGAGCATTATCAATAAACATAGTATTTGCATTTGGAATATCCATTCCCGATTCAATAATTGTAGTGCATAGAAGAACATCAATCTCTTTATTAAAAAAAGAAATCATTGTTTTTTCTAGCTGATGTTCTTCCATTTGCCCATGACCAATTCCCAAACGCACTTTAGGTAAAATTTGTCTTAGTTCTGAAGCCAAAGCTTCAATACTTTGAACGCGATTATGTAAAAAGAAAACTTGTCCTCCACGTTGCAATTCACTTTCTATGGCTTTGCGAATGGTCTCCTTATCAAAACGACAAATAAAGGTCCGCGTTGGAAGTCTATCTATAGGCGCTGTATTTATTAAACTTAAATCTCTAATTCCGACCAAAGACATATTTAGAGTTCTAGGAATAGGCGTGGCTGACATAGTGAGAGTGTCTACCATTTTTCGAACTTGTCTAATTTTTTCTTTATGTTTTACCCCAAACTTTTGCTCTTCATCAATAATTAGCAGCCCAAGTTTTTTAAACTCAACATCTTTTGACAATAAACGATGTGTACCTATCACAATATCAACTTTGCCCTCTTTAAGTTCTTCTAAAGTTTGCTTTACCTCCGTTTTAGGCACGAATCTATTTAATGGTTTGATGGTAACAGGCCAATTTTTCATGCGTTTTTTAAAGTTTTGATAGTGTTGAAAAGTTAGTATTGTTGTCGGCGCAATCAAACACACCTGCCGTCCATCTTCAACACACTTAAAGGCCGCTCGCAAAGCTACTTCTGTTTTTCCGAAACCAACATCTCCACATATTAATCGATCCATGGGTTTGTCACTTGCCATGTCGGACAAGACATCGCTAATAGCCTTTGCCTGATCAACTGTTTCTTCAAAAGGAAAAGTGTTTTCAAAAGCGATATAGTCATCATCAGGATAACTAAATGCAGGTCGCACGGCTTCAGCTCTAGCTGCATAAAGTTTTAGTAACTCAGCAGCCATGTCTCTTAAATGCTTTTTAACTTTATTTTTTGTTTTTTCCCACTGAGTACCACCCAATTTGTCGATAATTCTTTGTCCTTGTGGTCCAGAGAATTTTTGAATTTGATGGATTCTATAAATTGGCAAATAGAGTTTATCTTTATCTTTATATGACAACTGTACAAACTCTGAGCTTATTCCATCAATATCCATAACCTTTAAGCCATCAAAAACACCAACACCATGAAGTTTGTGGACAATTAAGTCACCCGTTTTCAATTCACTAAAATCAAACTGAAAAGCCTTTTTGTCCTGGTCTGCTTGAGAGGATTTTAAACGTTGTTTACGCTGTCCTAGAAAATCATCATCGCGAAAAAATACGTGCTTCTCATTTGGCAAGCGATAACTATGATTTAAAGAGTGGGGCAGCAGATGAATAAAATCTAGATGCTTTTGTTGAGCTAAGCACCATTCATTCCACAGATATTGGTCCTCTTCTACTTCGATGGGTTGATAGCCACAAGCCCGCAACAAATGTTTTAACTTATCTCTTTGATGCCCCAAGGGTGCAGAGACAAAAAAGCTATAACCCAAATCACGCCATTGATTTAATTTTTGTGAAACATATTGATTATAGTTGTTCTTATCTCGAAAAAAGTTACGACAATTATTGCGAAACTCCTCCAGTGAATAACTACTATACTCAATAAGATGGTCTTCGTTGGTTTCCACTTGATCATTTATTAAAATATTCTCGAAATAAATTTGTGTTGATTCAGGAGGAATTAAAGCTAACAGTTCATCATATTTGTTAAAGAGTTCAGTGTATTTAACTCGAAGATGATATTCCTTAGAGAGTTCATACTCTGTTTTTAAATCAGCTAAAAAATGATCATACTGTGTTGTCATGTTAGAGGGTTGACACATCCATAGATCAATTGAGTCTGAAAAGTGTTCGAGAGGGCCCTCTAACTTGTCGTAAAAACAAGGTAACAAAAATTCAATTCCGTGAAAATACTTAGCTTGAGCTAGAGACTGAATAACTTCATCTGCGGCAAAACTTTTTTCCGAATCTTCGTTTAAAAGCTTCTTATAAGAGTCGACAGTTTTTAGTCGCCGGTCTTCTTTAAATAAAACTTCTTTTGCAGGAATAATATGGACATTATCAATAGAGTGTAAACTGAGCTGTGTGTCGGGATCAAAAAATTTAATTTCTTCAATTGTGTCTGCAAAAAGTTCTATGCGAAAAGGCTGTTCATGAGCAGGAGAAAAAATATCAATTATTCCACCCTTAATGGAAAAGGTGCCGACATCTTCTACAACGGGAGTTAAGTAATAGCCTAAATGGTGTAAACGTTCTGATAGATTTTCTGTAATTTCAGTTTGTTTTTTTAATTTGAAACTGTGAGCCTTTAATTCATGAAAGGGTAAAGTATTTTGTAAAAGACCATTTATTGAGGCAAAAAACACCTTTTGCGTGGTTCCACGATAGGCTTCAAACAACCAACGCAACCTTTGGCCGACAATGCGTGGACTAGGGTAAAGATTAGCATATGGACTTACATCAAAACCTGGAAGCAGGGTGTATTTAAAGTCTGGATTAAAAAATAAAACGTCCTCAGCCAACTGTTGTATTTGTTGCTCTTCAGTCAAAACTATAACCAGTGGACGTTTCAGCCCGCGAGCAAAAGTTTCTGCAATCAAAGGAGCTAAAGCCATTGGCGAATGACACCCTGTAACATGAAGAATTTTATCTGGTCGGGTGGTCATAACTTTTTCAAGTTGCCGGTGACTTGTTAAATCTAAACTTTCTAATTCCAAATCAATTCCTATTGCGCGCCGCAAATTAAAGTTAATTAAGTCCAGCTTTTCGTTGGTTTATAACCTGGCCCTTTGTATAAATAAAGCTTAGATTTTAAGCCTTTAAGAAAAGAAACTATCTTTTTGTATAATTTGGAGACGTTTATCTATGACTAGTTTAGTAGCCATACTTATTCTTGCCCTCTTTGTTGTGGCCTTTGGTGCCGGTTTATTATTTTTAGTGTCATTGGTGGGACCTAAACCTAAGTACTCTAGTCTCAAAGATTCTACTTATGAATGTGGCTTACCAGTTCAAGAAACAGGGCATTCAAAAATTCCTGTAAAGTTTTATCTCACAGCCATCTTATTTATATTGTTCGATATAGAAATCATCTTTATGTATCCATGGGCTGTTTCATTTACTGAGTTTATTGAACAAGGAATGGGCTTGCATGTCTTGTTGTCTATGGGCTTTTTTCTATTTGTTTTTATTTTTGGTTTGGTTTGGGAAATTAAATCACGTGCCTTGGAGTGGAACTAAATGGGATCTGATGCTTTTGAAATTGCAATTAACTTAGTTAAAATGATTGTCATTTTTTTGTTGATGGTTCAACTTGTGCCTTTGCTTGTCTGGATCGAAAGACGGGGCTCCGCTTTTATACAAAACAGATTTGGTCCCAATCGAGTTGGACCTTTGGGTTTAACCCAATTACTAGCAGATGCTGTTAAATTCATTTTTAAGGAAGAATTTATTCCTTCTCGCAGTCGTAAGTTCTTATTTTATGCTGCACCCGTTATGTCTTTGATTCCGGGAGCCCTAGCTTTTGGCTCGATCCCTTTATCGTTACCAATAAATGTAGAAGCTTTTGAAATGTTTGGTCAAACCTGGGGACCCTATCGCTTTGCATTTCAAAGCTTTGAAATAGGTGTGGGCATTGTATTTGTCTTGGGTATTTCGTCATTGGGTGCTTATGGTATGCTTACTGCTGGCTGGGCTTCTGTGAATAAATATTCTATATTTGGCGCACTTCGCGCCAGCGCTCAAATGATCAGTTACGAACTGGCTCTCGGTCTCTCGTTGGTAGGCATAATTCTTATATATGGTACTTTTGATTTTTCAGTAATGATTTCCGAACAAACCGGACCATTGAGTTTTATGTGGTTTGGTTCGGAGGTAGTCATTCCTTTTTTACCTAATTGGGGTATATTTTATCAGCCACTTGGAGCATTGCTATTGTTTATAACCATGTTCGCAGAAACAAATCGCGCTCCCTTTGACTTGCCCGAAGCAGAGGCAGAATTAGTTGCAGGATACCACACAGAGTACGGTGGGCTAAAAATGAATATGTTTTACATTGGTGAGTATGGGCATATGATGGTGGCCTCAGCGCTTATGACAACCTTTTATTTTGGCGGTTATCATTTACCATTTGTCGATCCGGACACTGTAAACACAGCCTTAATGTACAATGGCTACTCGGCAACCATGGCGAGTGTATTAACTGCTTTGACTTTTCACTTAGTGTTTTTTGCCAAGCTATTTTTGTTCTTGTGGATATTTATATGGGTTCGTTGGACATTGCCGAGGTTTAGATACGATCAATTAATGGATTTGGGTTGGAAAAAACTTTTACCCTGGGCTTTAGCAAACACTATGGTAACGGCCGTAGTTGTGTTTCTAATGAGAAGTTGGAGTTAATATGTTAACATCTGGATTATTGTTTTATATTTTAGCTGCCGCTATTGTGTTGTTTGCAATTGCTGTCGTTATGTCGTCAAACCCAATATATTCTGCTCTTTATTTAGCATTAACAATGGTAACACTGGCCTTTATGTTCTTTATGCTAAACGCGCCATTTATTGCTGGTGTTCAACTTATAGTTTATGCCGGAGCTGTGGTGGTGCTTTTCACTATGGTTATGATGTTGTTTGATTTAAAAAAGGAACAAGAAGCATTTGCCAGAGGTAAGTTTACCGGTTTTATAAAAATTGCTTCAGCAGGCTGGTTGTGTGGACTTATTGCTGGCGCTGTTTACATGTCTTCTGAAATGATCGTTTCGGGAAGCAAAGCCGTTTCTGAAAATACTGCCACTACAAAAAATCTAGCTATTGAATTGTTCACAAATTATATTTTAGCATTTGAGGCCTTGGGTATATTACTTTTGTTAATTGCAGTAGGTGCCGTGTCTATATCTCGTATTAAAGGTGGAACACATGCTTAATAGTTTTGGTCATGTCAGCTTAGAGCACTATCTCGTACTTTCAGCGATTTTATTTACCATTGGTATGCTAGGTGTTTTGCTGAGAAAAAATGTGCTGGTAATGTTAATGGGAATTGAATTAATGCTAAACGCCGTTAATTTAAGTTTTGTAGCCTTCAGTCATTTTACAGGAAACATTAACGGTCAAATTATGGTGTTTTTTGTAATGACGGTTGCTGCAGCAGAGGCAGGAGTGGGCTTGGCACTTGCAGTTACGATATTTAAAAAATTTAAAGAAGTTAATATAAAGTTTTTTGAAAACTTAAAAGGATAGTCTATGAGTCCAACAGCTATTGTCTCTTTAATTGTATTTGCACCACTTGTAGGGTTTTTAATAAATGGTATTAATTTTCGCAGCAAGAATTACAAGCAAGCAGGGATCATTGCTAGTGTTGCTGCTGGCTTAACTTTTATAGGAACATTATTGGCCTGGTCAAAACTTTTAGGCATGCCTAAGGGCCAAGAGTTTTTTGTAGTGAAGTTTTTTGAGTGGATGACTTTCGCAGAACTCAACATAAGCTTTGAATTTGTTGTTGATCAGATAAGTATCATCATGTTGTCTGTAATTACCGGAGTAGGTACACTTATTCATATCTTTAGCATTGGATATATGAGTCACGATGATCGTCCGGCTAAATATTTTTCTTATTTAAATTTGTTTTTGTTCAATATGCTTTTACTCGTATTGGGTAAAAATTTATTAGTTATGTTCGTTGGCTGGGAAGGTGTGGGCTTATGTTCTTACTTGCTCATTGGGTTTTGGTTTAAGGACAAAGAAAAGGCCGCCGCAGGAATGAAAGCCTTTATTACCAACAGAATAGGCGATGCCGGTTTCTTGCTGGGCATGTTTATGCTTTTTGTAACATTTGGCACTCTCGACTTTGTGGAATTAGGTCAACTTGTTCCCCAGGTTCCTGAGTCAAGTTGGACAGGTGCTTTAACCTTGGCTTGTTTGTTTTTGTTTATTGGAGCAACAGGCAAATCTGCACAAATTCCACTATATGTTTGGTTACCCGATGCGATGGCCGGACCAACCCCAGTATCTGCATTAATCCACGCAGCAACCATGGTTACGGCGGGAGTGTACATGATTATCAGAATGTCGCCTGTTTTTTTGATGGCCCCCAACGCTATGATGGTCATCGCAATAATTGGAGCATTAACTGCTTTTTTTGCGGCATCTATCGGGCTTACTCAGTGGGACATCAAAAAAGTTTTAGCTTATTCTACCGTTTCACAATTGGGCTATATGTTTTTAGCTGTAGGTACGGGAGCATTTATTCCTGCACTTTTTCACTTAATGACCCATGCTTTTTTTAAAGCTCTTATGTTTTTGGGCTCTGGTAGTGTGATCCATGCCATGCATGAAGAACAAGACATTCGTAAAATGGGTGGTTTAAAAAAATATATGCCCATTACTCATTGGACATTTGTAGCCGGCTGGTTGGCAATTATTGGTATCCCACCTTTTGCGGGCTTTTTTAGTAAAGATGAAATTTTATGGTTTTCTTATAGTTCAAATTATAGTCATCCCA
>JAGRAE010000138.1 GCA_020435005.1 Bdellovibrionales bacterium | reverse complement strand
CGAGGACGCTCAGTTGAACCAGAAATCTTTCGACGAATTCTTACTTTATTCTTGGTTCTTGCAATCACTCTTTGACTAGATTTTTTATGAAAACTTAATCTCACTTTATACCTCTTTATTTGCCTGCAGATTTTCCAGCCTTACGACGGATATGCTCATCTTCATAACGAATTCCTTTACCCAAAAAAGGTTCAGGCGGACGAAAGCTTCTAATTTTTGCTGCCACTTGTCCCACTAATTCTCTATCATAACCAGTAATTTGTAGAGTTGTTTGCTTTTCAACTTTCATCTCAATTCCATCAGGAATATCATAACTAATAGGATGGCTATATCCCAAGTTTAACTCAAGCTTTTTGCCAGCCACATTAGCTCTATAACCAACACCATTGAGTATAAGAGTTTTTGACCAACCTTGATCCATACCTGTCACAGCGTTTTGGATTAAGGCTCTAAAAAGACCATGAAAAGCTCTAGTTTGTGGCTCATCATTTTCTCTAGTCAGAACAACTTTTCCATCTTCAACAGAAGCCCTTACTATTGGTTTTAATTCTATAACTTTAGCGAACTTTCCATTCTCAACTTTTACTATACTGCCATTAACAGAAACTTTAACTTTGTCTTTAAAATAAACTGGTGCTTTTCCTACCCTAGACATACTTACCTACCAAACCTTACACAGTAATTCGCCGCCAACATTTTGGTTAACAGCATCATCACCACTTAAAATACCTTTATTTGTACTTAAAATTGCGAGCCCAAAACCAGAACGAACTTTAGGAATTTCCGTTGCTCTTACATAAATTCTCTTGCTAGGACGACTTACACGCGACAAGTGTTTTATTACAGGGTCACCTTTTTCGTTGTACTTTAAATAAACACGCATCACTCCCTGTTTACCATCACGTGCTACACGAAAATCTCGAATGTAACCTTGTGACTGTAGAACTTTAGCTATTCCTTGTCTTACAGTAGAGCAAGGAAAGTCCACCTTCTCATGCTTAGCCATTCCTGCATTTCTAATTCTTGTTAAAAAATCTCCGATAGTATCCATTAAGCATTCACTCCTAATTACTGCTTCTTAAAAGGAAAACCTAGAGCCTCAAGTAAAGCTCTACCTTCAGCATCAGTCTTAGCTGAAGTACAAATTGTAATGTTCATTCCACGAATTTTATCAACTTTATCATAGTCAATTTCTGGAAATATAATTTGCTCTTTTAAGCCCATATTATAGTTGCCACGTCCGTCGAAACCTTTGGGAGAAAACCCACGAAAATCACGTACTCGAGGAATACTAATATGAATGAGTTTTTCGAGAAAAGTCCACATATGATCTTTTCTCAAAGTTACCTTTGTACCTAGCGGCATTCCTTCACGTAACTTGAAATTTGCAATAGCTTTTTTTGCTTTTGTGATTACTGCTCGTTGGCCAGTAATTGCTGTTAACTCTTCTCTAGCTGTTTCAAGCAACTTTGGATTTTTAACAGCTTCACCCATACAAACATTCAAAGTAATTTTTTCAACCTTGGGAATTTGCATGACATTTTCAATTCCCAACTCTTTTTTAAGAGCAGGAATAATTTCAGATTTATAAGTTTGTTCCATCTGATTCACAACGCACTCCCTTAAATCACTTCTGGAGCAAGTGAGACAATCTTAATAAAAGACTTTGCTCTTAGCTCTCTAGCCACTGGTCCAAATATACGAGTTCCAATTGGCTCTTTGTTATTGTTAATCAACACTGCTGAGTTCTCATCAAAACGTATGTAACTACCATCAGGTCTGCGAATTTTCTGTATAGTTCTAACGATCACGGCTTTAGCGACGTCGCCCTTTTTAACCTTTGATTTAGGTAGAGCGTCTTTCACTGAAACAACAATGATGTCACCAACTGATGCTGTTCTTCGACGAGTTCCACCAAGCACTTTTATGCATTGAACTTCTTTGGCTCCTGAGTTGTCAGCTACACGCAAACGCGTTTGCATTTGTATCATCTTTGTTTCCTCTTACTTTTCTAAAACTTCCATTAATTTCCAGCGTTTTGTTTTACTCAAAGGTCGTGATTCATAAATTACAACCTTGTCGCCTACTTTTGCTTTGTTTTGTTCATCGTGAGCTTTAAACACAGATGAACGACGAATATACTTTCCATATTTTTTATGTTTAACTAGGCGGAATATTTGTACAGATATGGTTTTATCCATTTTATCACCAACCACTTCGCCGGTTAATGTGTTCAAACGCCCTCTTGTAGTTTCATTCGACATTTTCTACCTCTTACTGCGCTAACTTTATGTTTAAAGCTGTTAAAACGCGAGCTATGTCTTTTCTTTTTCGACGAATCTCAACAGGATCAGCTAACTGCCCTAAAGATTGCTTCATTTTTGCTTCAAACAAATCTTCTCGCATTGATTTAATTCTTTTTCTCAACTCTTCTACAGTTAAATCTTTTATTTCAGAGTACTTCACGACCTACTCCCGAGCTAAAAATCTAGTTTTTACTGGTAACTTGTGTGCAGCCAAGCGAAATGCTTCTTCTGCCTGTTCACGAGTTACACCGTTTATCTCAAACATTATTCTTCCAGGTTGCACTAAAGCTACCCAAAATTCAGGGCTTCCTTTACCACTTCCCATTCTCACTTCTGCTGGCTTTTTTGTAATAGGGCGATCTGGAAAAATTCGTATCCACATTTTACCGCCTCTTTTAACTGAACGGCTAATTGCAATACGACTTGCTTCAATCTGTCTAGAAGTAATTCTTCCACTTTCCATGGCAGCAATTGCAAAATCACCAAAGCTAATTTCACTTCCACGTGTAGCAAAGCCTTTAAATCGTCCTCTATGTTGTCTTCTCCATTTTACGCGCTTAGGACTTAACACGATTTGCCTCCTCTAGTTCTTTAGTCGACAATACGTCTCCACGATAGATCCATACTTTAACGCCAATAATTCCATAGCCAGTCAGGGCTTCTGCCACTCCATAATCTATATCAGCTCTCAATGTATGAAGAGGTATACTTTTCTCGTTGTACCATTCTGTTCTAGCAATTTCAGCACCGTCAAGACGTCCACTAACCATAACTTTAATACCGCGAACTCCACTTCGAACAGATGCCGCCATTGCCTTTTTCAAAGCACGACGCCAAGAAATACGCTTTTCCAGCTGAAGAGCAATATTCTCTGCTATTAACTGTGCATCTAAATCTGGCTTGCGGACTTCTTGAATATTAACAAAAACTTCATTGTCAGTTTGTTTTTGAAGATCGGCTTTTAAGGCATCAATTCCCGTACCCTTTTTGCCTATAACAACACCAGGACGAGCCGTTGATATAATCACTTTTAACTTTTTTGCTGCTCTTTCCATCTCAATTTTAGATACGCCAGCGTGTTTTAATTTCTTTTTTATATAATTACGTAATTTAAAGTCTTCTTGTAGATTTTCTACGTATGATTTGCCTTTAGCAAACCAACGAGAATCCCAAGTTCTAATAACACCCACTCTTAAACCGATAGGATTAACCTTCTGACCCATGGATGCCTACCTTTCGTCCAATACTACGTTAATATGACTTTGTTTTTTCTTAATCATAAATGCTCTTCCCTGGGCACGCGGTTGAAATCTTTTAAATGCCGGCCCCTGATCAACAGTGATTGTCTTAATATACAAATTATCTACATCTATAACTTTTTTGTCTTCAGCGTTAGCCACTGCTGATTCTATAAGTTTTTTTATTAACTCTGCAGGTTTTTGTTTCATAAAAGTTAGTGTACGAATTGCTTCGTTTACATCCATTCCTCTTACTAGGTTTGCTACTAACCTAGTTTTAAAGGCGCCAACTCTTGCATATCTAAGCTTTGCTTTTACTTCCATTGCTTAATCCTACTTACTTCTTCTTTTTATCTGCGCCATGTCCGTGAAATGTACGGGTTGGTGCAAATTCGCCAAACTTGTGTCCAATCATATTTTCAGAAACAAAAACAGGTACAAACTTTTTGCCATTGTGAACAGCAAAAGTAAGTCCAACTGCATCTGGGGTAACTGTTGATCGTCTTGACCAAGTTTTAATAACTTTTTTATCACCTGTATCATGCGCTTTATCAATTTTATTTAACAAGTGATAATCTATAAATGGGCCTTTTTTAACCGATCTTGCCACAATATTCTCCTCAATTAACCTTTCTTACTCTTACGACGCTTAACAATCATATTGTTAGTGCGCTTATTTTTTCTAGTTTTATGTCCCTTACAAGGCTTACCCCAAGGAGTCACTGGATGGTGTCCTTTTCCAACACCTTCTCCACCACCTAGTGGGTGATCAATGGGGTTCATAGCCATACCACGAACGGAAGGTCTTTTTCCCATCCATCTTTTTCTTCCAGCTTTTCCAATCTTTATATTTTCATTTTCTGTATTTCCAACTTGACCTATTGATGCTTTACAAACAGATAAAATTTGTCTTACTTCACCAGAAGGCAGTCTTACCTGACAGTACTTACCCAATTTAGCTGCTAGTACAGCTGAAGCTCCTGCTCCACGAACGAGTTGCCCACCTTTTCCCGGTCTCATTTCAACATTGTGAATGGTAGTACCTGTTGGAATTATGTTAAGTGACAAACAGTTGCCAGGTTTGATATCAGCATTGTCACTTGAAACTACAGTATCGCCTACTTTTAAGCCAACTGGGCAAATTATATAAGCTTTTGCTCCATCTGCATAATGCAGTAAAGCAATTCTACATGTTCTATTCGGATCATATTCAATAGCTGCTACTTTTGCTGGGATATCTAATTTGATTCTTTTGAAGTCAATAACTCGATATCTACGTTTATGACCTCCGCCCTTGTGTCTAATAGTAATTTGACCGTGGTTGCCACGAGCTGCAGTTTTGCTTAATCTTTCCGTTAATGATTTTTCTGGCTTCTTTTTAGTAAGGTCTGAAAAATCATATCCAGACATATTTCTGCGACCTGGAGATGTTGGTTTATATATTTTCGTCGCCATAATTATGCACCCTCAAAAAGTTTTATTTTTTCACCAGGCATTAGCTTAACCATTGCTTTCTTCCAATAGCGCACCTTACTAACACCTAATCGAGTTTTACGTGAACGTCCCCGACAAATAGCAGTTCTTACAGTTTCAACTTTTACACGAAACAGTTTTTCAACTGCATCTTTAACTTCAGTTTTTGTAGACTTGCGATCTACTTCAAAAACATAGACTCCGCTTTCTGCCAATAAACTATTTTTTTCTGTTATTAATGGCTTTTTTATCGTGTAGTACATTAGTTCTTCTCCACTCCACAACGCTTTTCAATAGCAGGAATACTATCTTTAGTGATAACTGCCGTATCATACTTCAAAAGATCATAAACATTTAAACCCTCTGCTGTATAGTAACGACAACTTGACAGGTTTCTTGTTGCTCTATCAAACATCTCATTTTTCTCTGCTGAAATCAAAACTGACTTCTCAGCAGAAAGGTTTTTTAAGCCCGCCAATGCTTCTTTTGTCTTACCGTTTTCAACAGACATACTATCAACAACTTTTAAGCGGCCTTGAGCATATAAATAAGACAAAGCGGATCTCAAACCTAATTGTTTTACTTTTTTAGGTAAATCAAAATCGTAGTTACGAGGTCTTGGCGCAAAAGTTACCCCACCACCAGCAATTAATGGTGACTTCTCTGTTCCTCGACGAGCATTACCCGTTCCCTTTTGCTTATAAGGCTTCTTACTAGTGCCAGCTACTTCTGCTCTCGACTTAGCTTTATGAGTACCTTGACGTCTCTTAGATAATTGCCAACGAACAATTGTATGCAAGATATCTTTGCGCACAGGTCCTTCAAATATTGAGGCATTTAAATCTGCACTTCCTACTTTTTTATTATTCCAGTCTAATACATCTACAGTTGCCATTTTTTATACCTTCATCAATTTCACTAAAGTATTTCTTGCACCAGGAACTGGTCCCTTAACAAGCACTACATTTTCATCAGTTAAAACATCAACAACTTCAACATTTTTTACAGTTACATTCTTGAAACCAAAATGTCCGGGAAGCTTCTTTCCTGGAATAACACGACCTGGCCATGTTCTATTACCAATAGATCCTGGCTGCCTATGAAATTTTGATCCGTGAGCTGCTGGACCACCACCAAAACCCCAACGCTTTATTACACCAGCAAATCCGCGACCTTTTGATTTTGAAGTTAGGCGAACTTTGTCTCCCTTAACAAGAGACTCTAGAGAAACCTTATCGCCAACTTGAACTCCATTAGGCAAATCTTGTCTAATTTCAAAAGAAATAGCAGCTCCATTTTCAAAGCCGGCAGCCTTACAATGACCTTTTTCTGCTGCATTTGCATTTTTGGCTTTTTTAGGTCGAGATGAGATTTGCAAGGCTTCATAACCATCTTTTTCTTTGGTTTTCAACTGAGTCACAACCCAGGGTTCGTATTTAAGAACTGTAACGGGTATAGCTTCTCCATCATCACTAAACACAGAAGACATCCCTAGCTTAGTGGCAAAGATTCCCTTTAGCTTTAATGCTTCAGCTTTTGTTGATGCAGATTGCTCTTCTTGTTGTTCTGTTTGTGCCTCTTTATTTTCTTCAGCCATCTCTTACTCCAAATTATTCAGCTTGCAATTTAATCTCTACGTCCACACCAGCAGACAAGTCGAGTTTCATGAGTTGGTCTATAGTTTGTTGAGTGGGTTCTAAGATGTCTAACAATCTTTTGTGAGTTCTAACTTCGAATTGTTCACGAGATTTTTTATCTACGTGAGGTGATCTTAGCACGGTATATCTGTTAATTCTTGTTGGTAGTGGTATGGGACCAGCTATGCTCGCGCCTGTACGACGGGCCGTCTCAACAATCTCACGAGTTGATTGGTCTAAAAGTTTATGGTCAAACGCACGTAAACGTATCCTAATTTTTTGACTTTGCATTTCTACTCTCTTCAAACCTAGGTTTAACTATACTATTGGTGCAATACCAGGTGGATCTACTCCTTATGAGTGTATAGATTCAGTTTCCTTCCAACGGCCGATTGAGAGCCGGTTTGAAGGACTTAAAGCTTAAAACCCAATAAACACAGGTACTACAGATCGGCGAGTATGCTTCAAACAGTTATCTTTTGTCAAAGGATATCCCTAAAAAAATAAATGATTTTTTATCGGCCCAAAGAAGCCAAAATTTCTTTTTTTGCTTTTGGCGGAACAACTTCATATTGAAGAAATTCCATAGTGAAATTTGCACGACCTTGACTCATAGAGCGTAAGTCTGTGGCGTAGCCGAACAGTTCCTTTAAAGGTGCTTCAGCCTCGATAACTTGTAAGCCTGAGCGTGATGACATATTATTTACTTTTCCCCGTCGACTGTTTAAATCGCCAATAATACTACCCATATAGTCTTCTGGAGTAAGTATTTCGAGCTTAAACATGGGCTCTAAAAACTGACACTTGCCATTTCGCAATGCATCTCTAACTGCATTTGATGTGGCAATTTTACAGGCCAATTCGGAACTTAGATCATCAAAATAACCAAACTCAGTAAGATTAACTTTAACATCAGAGACTGAATACCCAGCTAAGGGTCCTACTTCTACACCTTCACGAGCGCCTCTTTCAATATGACGCAAATAATCAGGAGATAGCTTATCATGAGAGACTTTATTCACAAAAATAATACCCTCTCCCCGTCCAACTGGCTCAACTTGCACTCCAATTTCAGCCTTTTGCAATTTTCCGGTTATTTCTCTTTCAAAACTACCATGTCCTTTTGCTGGTGAAACTAAAGTTTCACGATATGACACTTGTGGCTTACCCACATTTGCATCCACCTTGAATTCTCTTTTCATTCTATCCACAAGAATTTCTAGATGTAACTCACCCATTCCAGACAACAATAACTGTCCCGTTTCAGAGTCTGTTCTGACATGACAAGATGGATCTTCTTTTTGGAGTCGCTCTAATGTTTCTTCCATCTTTTTTTGGTCGGCACTTGATTTTGCCTCAATAGCCACTGAAATAACGGGCTCAGGGGTCTGAATACTTTCTAGTACAACTCTCTTCTGAGTTTCACAAAGTGTATCACCTGTTCCTGTAAATTTTAATCCAATGACAGCACCTATATCACCTGCTTTTAATTCTTTAACTTCCTCACGTGAATTAGCATGCATTTTAACAAGTCTTTGTATTCGTTCTTTTTTATCCTGTCTTGGGTTTAAAAGTTGTGTTCCTGCTTTAACTATTCCAGAATAAACACGAATATAAGTTAAAGTTCCAGCAAATGAGTCTGAAGCAATTTTAAATGCAAGTGCAGTTGCATGATCATCAAAATCCGTTTTACAAACGATTTGCTTACTTTCATTATTTGGATCAAAACCTACAATATCAGGCACATCTAGAGGACTTGGTAAATAATAAACTACTGCATCCAACAGCGGTTGCACACCTTTATTTTTAAAAGCTGACCCACATAACACTGGTTGAATACTTAAACTTAAAGTGCCCTTACGTAAAGCTTGACGTATTTCATCAGAAGTTATCTCAGCTCCTTCAAAGTATTTTTCCATTAAAGCGTCATCAAACTCAGCTGCCACCTCGACCATTTGCTCTCTAGCAGTAGCTACTTCTGTCTCTATTTCTGTTGGAATGTCTTGAATTTCATATTTTTCACCCAAGCCTTCAC
Source organism: Bdellovibrionales bacterium (assembly GCA_020435005.1). Taxonomy (GTDB): domain Bacteria; phylum Bdellovibrionota; class Bdellovibrionia; order Bdellovibrionales; family UBA1609; genus JACKAN01. The sequence continues at coordinate 567 of JAGRAE010000138.1, read as the reverse complement.
CTAACCAAATATAAGCCTTGTTTTCAACGAGATCGACTACACCTTTAAAATTATCCTCTGAACCAATCGGCCATTGTATTGGTACTGGACGGCCACCCAACCTATCTTTAATTGAATTGTAGGACATCACAAAATCAGCACCAACTCGGTCCATTTTGTTCACAAAACAAATCCGTGGCACCTTATACTTATTTGCTTGCCGCCACACAGTTTCGGATTGAGGCTCAACACCATTTACTCCATCAAACACGGCAATAGCTCCATCCAAAACCCTCAGAGATCTTTCCACTTCAATGGTAAAATCAACATGCCCAGGAGTATCAATAATATTAATACGATGATCACTCCAAGCAGTGGTCGTCGCTGCAGATGTAATTGTTATACCTCGCTCTTGCTCCTGCTCCATCCAGTCCATGACCGCAGCACCATCGTGAACCTCTCCAATTTTGTGGCTCTTACCTGAATAGTAAAGGATACGTTCTGTGGTTGTCGTTTTACCTGCATCAATGTGAGCCATAATTCCAATGTTACGGGTAAATTTTAGATCTTCGAGTTTTTTAGGTTCCA
>JAGRAE010000137.1 GCA_020435005.1 Bdellovibrionales bacterium | reverse complement strand
TAAGCTTTGGGGTGGTTTTTTACCTCAATTTGAATGTACCCTTCTTTATCTTTATATTTTTTCATAATTTTTTTAATATAATTTATTTAACCAACTAATTTATCGGCAATTATATAAATTTATCAATTTTAGTTAGTGATTATTCTTAATAGCTGTATCAATTTAGGACTTAATGGATTTTAAAACTAGAAAATGAATTTTAATCGTCTTTTTCAGCTTGGCGCTGACACCATCCACAAATGCCTGAACCATCAATTTCACAAATTGGAATATTAGAGCTACAGACAATACAGTCCCGCTCGCAAGTTTCCCCACAATTTGCACAAACCATCTCTTTAAGCACAAATGAATTATGTGAACAGTTCGGACATTCAATTAATTCAGGTTCTAATAAATCTTTGTAAGAATAACTGCTTTTATATGAAAATAGATTTTGAGCAATTGCTTCAATCACGCTTTCATTATCAAAATGCTCATCACAAAATTTACAATCCGAGCTGCCATTAGGATTAATAATAATCAACTCTGATGCACAATTAGGACAAAATAGATTATTTTTTTCTTTGTTAACCAAATATGATTCAGACTTAAAATTTGTCCAAGTCTTACTGCATTCTGCTTTTTCTTTTTCAAATATCTCTTTTATTTCTATTAAACAAGTATAAAGATCATCTCCAACTTCTTCTTTTAAGTCTAAATTCATTTCATCTATCAAAAATTCACTTATAATTATAAATGCTTTAGTAATAATCTCATGTACAGCTTCTGGTTTCAAAGAAGTATATTTGTGTTCAATTTCGTTTCGTGCTTTTGATATTTCATTAAATTTTTTCCAGTTAAATTTAATTTTAAGTGACCTAAATCGTTCCTCTATGTCTTGCGTATCAATTGTTCTTATTCCAGCGGCAACAAAAACAACATTACTACCTACAATTCTTGGTATTATTTTATGAGATATCATTGCCTCTCCATTTTCTGGAGATAAACTCCATAGTTTTTGCTTCATAAACAAAAGCAAACTTGCATACACATTCCTTAATGCAGACTTATAACGTGCCTCAGTACCAATCCGATAATCTTCCACACCACAAACAAATGAATCAATTGCATTGTCATATATAGACATATTCAACCCCAATACTATTACAAAAAATTGCTCTCCAAAACATTGAATACAGCTTCCCGATGCTCACACACACCACATTCATCGCCAGAAGATGGAATCTCATCACCATTCAAAACTTCAAAACACTCCCCAACCGCCTCTTCAACCCAACTGTCATCACCAGTATAGGGCAACAAGCTAGTTCTAAAGTGAAGTGTGTTATCAAAACTGGGTTTGTCACTTATACCGTTGGCATATACAAAGTAACCCGTGTTATCGACTTGATAACCCATCTTGCGTAAAATCCATTGGTAAACTTCCATTTGCCTTCGGTAGCCACCCTGCCAATCAGCATCTATGGTGACTTCATCTTTTTTGGCTGTAGATTTGTAATCAACAACTATAAGTTCTCCATTAGGTTTTACCCACAAGTCATCTACAGCACCACAGATAATTAAATTCTTATCTTTATCAAAGTATTCAATACCCTTAAAATTACTGCGCCAAGTTTCCATATCTTCATGTTTAAATGGGACCGCTTCGATTTTGTGTTCAATCATCATGGGGTGTGGTAGTTGCTTTTCACGGTATATATCGAATTCATTTTTTAATAGACTGTCTACAGCGGAGTTTAAACTAAATGGAAATGACGGGAGCTTAGGAACCCCGACACGGCGATTGAGATAAAAACACTTTGGGCAATTGATATACTCTTCAATTTGAGAGCGACTCAATCTATAGGGTTTTACACTGCCTGGCACATATACTCTTGCCATCATCACTCCTGATTTAAACATTTTTTATTTAATATAACTTAATCAAATCTCTTCGGAACCATTTTATTAGAATTAATACAAACTAAGGTCTTGGGCTTAACAAATTATTAGCAATCATTAACCTTTGTTTTGCGCTTAGTTGAACTAAACATTTTGATAATGTTTGGCCCTTTAATTTCCAATAGCCAAGGGCTCCTTTTACAGGCACTGGATTACTAAGTTTAATCATATTTTTAACAACCAAACCATAATCTCCTGTGAACCACTTTTTCGTCTTATTTGTAACTTGATCTTCTGAGATCACATCTACGACTTCAGCGAAACCAATAACACATCCATACGCAACTGAGTCTGGATCAACATTTATATTGTAAACTTCTTTACAGTCCTCAAACCTAAAAAGAGTTTTTGCCTTGGAAGCATGAATTGCAACAAAACCCCTATGTTTCGAATCCCAAGATCTGTTCTCAACATTTTTCTTTCCAGATACAATAAGTTCAGCCCATGGTTGAATAATGCTTAATGCGCGCATTTCTGTAATTATTTTACTCATAATTACCTCTTATTAAAAATTAACTTAATATTTCTTCCTGTAAACCGAAATAAAAGCTGTAGTAGATTAATGGACCATAGAATAGAGATACTGCTGAAGCGGCAAACAATGCCCCAATCGTAGCGACATCTTGATCCAAGTAATCCATGGTGTGAATAAAACCTAACGTATTAATGACTATGACAGAAAAAATTAATATTCCCCTGCCTATTTGCTCTAAATGAAAAGCTTCTTCTTTTGTTTTAGGTTTTTTAAACTTTTGTTTGGAAAATAAATGAAACACGACAATCGCGGAGATGATCATTCCGACCTCAAAGGGTTGCCAAAGAACATGTAAATACCCCCCAGCTAGAATAAATATCAGCAGCATAAAAAAACTGAGCGAAAGAAATTTAAAAATCCTTTTTAAGCTATACATAGGTACTCCTTATTTAATTTTCTTCATTTATAATTTCCGCACTATGAAACTTTATGCAGTATTTTATTCCGTTAATAACAACGTAAGTTTTGGCGAGTACACTTTTGTTGTTTAAAACTCTGTTCTCACCTAAAACTAATTCATCTAATGTAATATCTAAAAACTGGCAGAGCTTAACTATGGCATCAGAGACTTTGGGTTCTCTCCCCGCCGTCCACTCCGAGAGTGTACTCATGGGAATACCTGTGGCTTTACTTATGGAAATAAGTTTGACTCCCCTTTGTTCTAAGATTTTTTTTAAGTTCTCAGAAAATCTTACCAGTTTCATAAACTTCCTCTTTTATAAGTTCTTTGTTACGAAGCTGTTTTCTGAGTTGTGAATTTGAGACGGCCTTTCGGCCTTTGAATATCTTGATGTGTACTCAGAATATTCAAAATAACGCTTACTGTCAAGTGCTATGAGTAATATTTTATTAATATGAGACAGTTAAAATTGCTAAAAGCGCTAAAATAGGCCTATAAGGGCTTAATTTTCTTGGGGATGTTCCGATATACCTTTATGGCTAAAAAACAATCTATAACCCATTACAGCCTTCCAGAGCGTCTTAGATATATACGCAGAGAACGCAACATGACCCAATCCGATCTCGCTAAAAAGTCTAAGGTCTCACAAAGCACCATTGCCCAAATTGAAAGCGGTAGAAAAGATCCTTCTATAAATACCCTTAAACAAATTGCTGGGGCTTTAAATATTGAATTGGCTATCCTCTTTGCCACCGATGACGTGCATGTTTTTGATATGAAAAAACTCAATGAGAAGTACAAAAAGGTGGAAGACCTCCACCCAACTATTCATGTGGCATTAGACAGAGTAGTGAGATACGCAAAAAAAATTGGGTTTTAAAACTTTCAAAACCTAACACTAAAATTCAATCAAGTCCGAGACTCTATAAATATTAGATTATTCAAGATATTGATTTCATAATTCAAAATTTAATTTCTGAAAATAGAACTTATTTAAATATAAAATATGAGCATCCCGATAGCGTAAAAGATTATGAATGTAAATTGGGAGGTAATATGAAAATCTTATTATGTGTACTAGTTATCACTATTTTGTCTGGATGTAGCGACTCAGATAATGAAGCACCTAGCACAATATACTCACATGTAGGAACTTGGAATTATAGTGGAATCAGTTGTAACGGCGTAAACCTAGCCACAAGTGGAATAGCTGAATCATTAACTCTTACCGAAACTTCTGGTACATATACAGCAACTGGTTCAGGCTGCACGATTACTGAATCAAATTTTACTATTTCTAGATCTGGAAACACCCTGCTTGCTCCAAACTCAGGCACAATTAGCTGCACTCCTAACCCTTGTGATCTGAATTTCACAGTTACTGGTCCAGGTGGCAGTGTAAGTTCAGCTATCTCTTGCCCAGATGATTTACCTTTGGTAGCTAGTGGCACAACAGTTAGTATAAATAGCAGTGCTATCATTGTAAAATCTGATGATGGTGCAGGCACTGTATGCGAAACTACATATACAAAGTCAAACTGAATTTATCTACCCCTTAAAGATCAAAGTATATATTTAAATAAATACCGACCATTTGTAATATGAAAACTAAACGGACTTCCATTTAAAATATTTATAAATTATGCTAAAGCTAGATGTATATTTTAAAAACACTTCTATTCACCTTCACAATTTATATTACATTATTTAGCACACTTGGTTTTAGCAACACTTCTTGTGAACACACTAAAACTCAATTTTCATGTGTTAAGTATTTAAAAAATTATGATGGTGATACAATTACATTCAAAATACATAACGTCCACCCCCTTATAGGAGAAAATATATCTGTAAGAGTCCGAGGTATCGATACTCCAGAAATTAAAACCAAAGATACTTGTGAAAAAGTGAAAGGAAGAATAGCTAGAAAACTAACTGAAAATTTAATGAAAAATGCAAAACGTATCGATTTAAAAAATATAGGGCGAGATAAATACTTTAGAATTCTAGCAGATATTGAATTTGATGGTAAAGATTTGAAATCTATTTTAATAAAAAATCAAATTGCCTACCTCTATAATGGAGACACCAAGAAGAAAGTGAATTGGTGTGAGAGATTGCCGAGCTCAAATTAATTTTTCCCAAGTTGAAACAGCCCTTACCGATATTGTTTTAGATTAAAATACTTCTATAGTAATTAGAATGTTTTTAAAATGCTGATTTATGTGACATCTCGAAAAGTTTTTTCAACGCCTCTTGTCTTTCTTTAAATTCACTAGAATTAATATTAAAATTAAACTTACCTTTTTGTTTTTTGGGATTCATTACTTCAAAGCCAGCTTCTTCACACAAATCTTTTGCAATATCAAACTCTTCAGGGAGAAATTTTATTTCAATATTTACATGATTACTTTTCCTAGGACGAAACCAAGAATAATTTCTTTTACCATCTCCACCTAATGCAATATGGTACTTATTAAATGTTAAAACTACTTTTTCATCGATACTTTTATATATACCAATAATCTTATCAAACAATTGAATACTCTCTTTACTAGCATTCCCTTCCCAATATGAACGATCAGCTTTTTCTACAGTCGTTTCTTCTTCATCCATTTGTTCTATTACGTCTAAAACCTTTATAAAGTTCAGAAAAATATTACCTTCAAATGACCTGGCATCTAATTGTAATACGATAATAGGTATTGAGTTATTTAATAAAGATAAAACATTTAAATATCTAGAGGTCACATCCTCTGCTACCACTACTGCAACATGTTCTTTATTTGGAAATCTTTTACGCTCAATATCCCAATACTCAATTGTTCTAATTATATGGCTTTCATCAAGACTTCCCAATTGAACTTCAGTAACAAAACGAACTCCGGCTTCAATATCTGAAAGCAACAAATCTAGCCTGCCTTTAGGCTGAATTCTCTCTTTATCAATAAGTGTTAATTCGCCTAAACCGACAATTGTAGGATCTTCAGCTATTCTAGCTTGAAGCCATTTTTCATCTAATCCCACTTCCTTTAAATAGACTTTTTCACACTTGTTATATTTTAACTCACCCATTAAGCCGCCTTTACTTGATGTTTAATTATCGGAAATTTTTAAATAATTTTAACTAGACTATTGATTTGGTCCATAGTTTTGAATGTGTCGAGTTGACCTGAATATTAGTTAGATCTTCAGTGCTAAATCGTGTTTAGGCTGTATCCTTATTTTCACTTGTAGGTTTATCTAACTCTCTTTTAAATTGCTTAATTATTTCAATAAAATTACTTCCATATAAATCTAATTTATATGGTCCCACCCCATAAATTTGTATCATCATTTCTCTAGAAACTGGCATCTCTTTTGCCATCTCCATTAGAGTTTTGTTATCGAAAATCATATATACAGGTACACCTATTTCTTTTGCGATTTTTTTTCTTTCTTTCCTTAATTCGTTAAATAAACTTTTCTGAATTTCAAAGCTATTTTTCTCCCTCATTAAACTCGCATCGACTTCATTCATTTTACTTTTAAAAATATCTATTTGCTTTTGTGTTAAAAACGACTCATCAACATCTTCAGGTTCATAAAATCTATCGTCATCAGCTTCAATTTCTTTTCCTTCTGGACTAATTAGTGTTTCCTCATCAAATTCAATAAAGTATTTTTTTGAGGTTTTGTTCTTGCGTACACAATAAGTTGAAGATTTGCTTGTTAATAAAACCTCAGAAACTTCCTTCTTTTTTTCAACTATTTCATTTTTACTATTAGTGATTTTCTCCAACAAAACACCATTATACTCAGCTTCTAACACTTTCTTTTGTTGAGGTATTGTTGGGTATTTACCTTTTTTCTTTTTATTCCACAAAAGCCAAGAATGAAAATGCTCATGTTTTTCTCTATCCATTAAACAAAGATTATTCAATTTATTATCTGTTTTTATTCCGTTTATATGGTGAACTATATCGTTTTTATATAAATTTCTTCCAATTATATTCTTGGCAATATACCGATGCTCTAATTCATTAAACTTTATAAGAACAACATAACCCCTTTCATTAATATACTTCTCTCTTTTTTTAGATTTCCAACTTGCTTTTCTTAAAATAAAAAATAATAAAAAAATAACCAGAGCGGGTGTCAACCAAAAATAAAATTGTAGGGAATAGTAATGCTCTAAAATAACTCCACCAATAATGATTCCAATAATTAAATTAAAATTTAACAAAACACACCCCTATTTGACATTTTCTTATCGATTGTTTTGTTTAAGATCTGAACTAGGCTTTAGTTTATATAAGTTTAAATTTACATTAAGAAACAATAGGATAGCAGTTGGTGTTTATTCGAAATATCAGTTTGAACCAAAGAGGTGACATTAGAAATTATTTATCTTTCCACAACTATAATATCCCACCCTCTTGATGGATTTTTAATAAATGCTGCCGTCTCTCCCTCATATTTTATATGGACTGCAGACTTAGCATATTTATGAAATTTATCTAAATCTCTACAGGCTAAAACTATTTTTTTAAAAGAATTTGTTTTTGCACTTTTAAAATTAATTTTTGTTTTACATGACAAAAAGATATTCTGTTTAAGGGGTTTAGAGAAAAGTTTTCCATAGAAAAACTGACCCTTTATATTTAAATCCAACTCAATTTTTAATAATTTATATACTGTATTTTTATGAATTGGAGCTTTAGTTTTTCTTTTAATTCGTGGGTTTTTCTTGTATTCTGTTAGCCAGGTGATATAGGATCTGATTCCTGTTTTTTTAAATCTTAAAAAATTCCATCCTGGAAGCCGTGATTGACTGTCTTTTTTCCATTCATAGTTTCTATGCACAAAAGAGCACTCGATCTTATTTTTAAGTTTTAAATATAACTTTTCTAGCCCACCAGAATAGCCAAATGACAATCCGCTTTTTGATATCTTTGTTTTTTAGATTTTAGATCAATAAATTCTAGATAAGTGAATTTGGCAAACCTATTAGAGTCCAGCCTTATAAATCGACAAACAGCATTTCCAGGGTGTACCACTTCTGTTTTATCTAAGGTAAAGCCCATTTTCCCTAATTTTGAGTGGAACTTATGGCCTCTATCAAGGCACCAAGTGTGATCTAAATAAATCTTATTATTTTCATTCATTAATAAAACTCTTAGTTTCCTTTGTGGGCTTGGCTTTCCAGCGTGTTACCACCTGGTTACCATTTGGTTACCAATTTCTGAAATATTGCGAAATACAGTGAAATATTCCAACCTTCGACTTCTCTGCTAAGTTTACATAAAATCCCTTAAAAGCCTTAACCATTAAGGCTTCTAAGCACTTTTAATCATTTATCATTTTTTGTGACACGAATCCTTTTTTGAATTTTTGCTGATTTTTTAAGCCATTTTTCGAGTTTTAAAATGGCGGGGTGGACGGGACTCGAACCCGCGGCCTCCTGCGTGACAGGCAGGCGTTATAACCAACTTAACTACCACCCCGCGGTGGTTCTTAACAAGAGCACCGAATATAAAGCTAAGTGTCTCATATGTCTACAATTTCATTGCAAATGTTCGGCATAATGTCGAACTTTTTCAATTCCCCTTTAAAGTGCCTATATTGTCGTCAAAATGGCGTTTTGCTCTAGAACGCCAAAAAAACAAAATTTTACAATTTTGGCTTTTCACCATATCCTTGTTTTATACGCGGTTCGCCACATGTAAGCCCCTCCTCTTGAACTTTAACTAATATCAATAAGGATTTGATATGACTAAAAAAATACTAATTTTAGTATTTTTAGGGCAAATTACACTCATAGCCTGCAAAAGCACGGAGAGCTTGGATCTTGCTGAAAACCCCCATGAAAATAGCATCGTAGACGGCCATGATATCACTCCTGTTTTACTTCTTAAAAATATGGACGATCAAGAACTTGAAGCTGTGACAGAAGCCTGCCCAGCTGACAGCCATAAAGAAGATTGCGTAGTCATCTGCCACATTCCACCAGGAAATCCAACAAAATCTAAAACCTTATTAATACCTCACTCTGCACTCAATGCACATATCCACCACGGCAGCGACAAACATAGACATCACGACTTTGTTGGTGGCTGTGACCAACTCCCCGAATTAGAAATCGATCACTCTCACCCTGGATGCAATGAAAAAAATAACGACAAAAACCCCCACTGCAGCAATATAAACGATGACGACAATAATAACAGCGGAGAAACTGAGGAAGAAAACGATAACACTAGCAACAATGATGACAGCAAAACTGACGATCAACCCCTGTACTGCGACCCCATCACTGAACGCGATTTAGACTGTGATGGCATCGACGATGAATCAGGTACACCTCTTTACTAATTACAAAAAAGCCCTATTGTCCTTTTAGTAA
>JAGRAE010000136.1 GCA_020435005.1 Bdellovibrionales bacterium | reverse complement strand
TGGTTTTGAAAAGACTCAATTTTTCTGTTGATGAATCATAAACTAATTATTTCTACCATATCGAAAAGTTCAAAAAAATTTAAGAGGTCATGTCACTCGTTGGTGATTTCTTTTTAGTCTATACACAAAAAGTATAGCCGTCGGAAGAAGTTAACATCTAGAATTTACTGAGTTTAAAGGCGACAGAGTTGTAATATCTAAATGTTTAACAATAAGACAATTGAGCGGTTAATAAGACTTTCAGTAAGAAAGGGTAATTGTTAATAAGATTTTCAATAAGAATGTGTAATTGTTAATAAGACTTTCAATAGGAAAGGGTAATTGTTTGTATTTGCTAAAGTGGTTGAAATTAATCCATAATTATTCAACACAAAAAAGGATTATTTTTAGTACAAACAAAACTTTAGTCTGGTTAAAAAAGCTATTGTTAAGCCGATGAAATTATAACTTTGTTTTTATTGGAGATAACAATGATAAAATTACACAAATTAATAATAATTTTAATTCCATTTCTACTTATTAGCTGTAGCGAAGAAGAAGGTACAGAAGATTCTGCTAGTGTTTCGTCAAAGTTAGTAGGGGAGTGGACAGCCAGTTCAATCACTTGTGATAGTATTCCATATTTAATTACTAATCATATGCCTACACTTAATTTTGGTAGCACAGGTGATAATTCGTTAAGCGAGGCCTCTGTTGCTTTAGACTTATCAGATTCCTGTGCAGGAACTTATAGTTTAAGCAGTATAGTCGACGATGGCAGTAGTACTTTATCCTATACTAAATTATTACCAGCGCTGGCTTGTGTAAGTGGACCATCCTTGTCACCATCTGTTTCAAGTTCATGTTCATACAGCGATGTAAGTTGTGATACAGGTGCAACGTCATCAACGCAAAACTTTTCTTGGTCTTATACAGTAAATGAAAGTGCTTCACCCATCACGCTCACTTTAACGCGAACATCAACGGGCAATGGTCCTTGTAGCGATGGTGAAACGGAAGTTATAGAGTTCGAAGCCGATTAAAATATTTCAAAATTTTAACATTTGCTCTATTTTTCAGTTGTTAAAGAGAACGCTAAATTGGTTCGCCAATGAATGATATAGTTTCTCAAAATTAAGGAGCTTACCTGTAGTTGTAGTGAGTCCATATTAAAGAGCTTACTGGTAGTTATAGTGAGTTCTTATTAAAGAGCTTACTGGTAGTTGTAGTGAATCCTTAATTTATTAGCAGGGGCACTTTTAATTCTTAAGTTCCATCTTTGTGAGAACAGTGACGGTAAAAGGTGGAACATTAAAAGCCTTAGTTACGTGGGTAGCCTTTTCGGCTATTAGTGTAGGAGATGGAGCCTGTAATACCCAGTCCCCAGGAGGCAATTGAAGGTTATGGTCATATTGTGAATTATTGATCAATATGACAACTTGTTGATTCTGATCTACTTCAATAGACTTATAGGCTGGTTTTTTGAGCCATAAATAGCCATAATTTTGAGACTGGTTTGATATCTCAACATAATTTTCATTTGATTCTTCATCTAAGTGCGGCCAGGCAAAGAAAGGATTTAATTGTCGTCGGAGTCGAACATAATGATTCACGGTTTTCATGTGAGAGATTTGGTTATCTGATAAGCTTTCCATATCTATGGGTGTGTTATCTAAATAACCGTGATTAATGGCAAGAACTTGTGATAGTGTGAGTGTGACATCGCCCATAGAAAAAAGTTGAAGGGCTATACCATACATGACTTTTCTAAGGTCACCATTAAAAAAGTGTGTTTGTGTTTGTCCATCGTGAGTTTCTAAAACTGCGGTGCGGTCTCTAGAGCTATCGACCCAAGTAAAATAAGAACCACCACCCATCCATTTTAGTAGTTCAGATAAAGGTGCTTGGTTTTTTATGGCAAGAGGAACGGCTTTTTTTTTTTTTTTATCCCACAAACTAGCTCCGCGCAAAACATCTCGCTCCGTGTGCCATAAGGACATGACATAATTTGCAGCGTAAGGTTCTCCTGTGACCAGGGCTCGCAATCTATGAATAAGATCAGCAAAGTGTTGTGTGGTATCGCGCGGAATGGCTCCCATTAAATCAAAGCGGTAACCATCCCAGCCAAAATGTAAGATGTCATTGATAATTAATTGTACAATTAATTTTGTATAAGTGTTTCCCCAATCTAAGTTAGTAACATTTCCACAACCAGTTAAGTCATCATTCCATGGGCGGTATACATTTTTAAGTGCAAAGTGAAAGACATTAAGAGGAGGATGCGACCCTGATGGTTTATTGGCTGTATGCTGTACGACTTCATCTTTCATCACGGCCTGACACTGGCCATGAAGTTTGTCTATTAAACTAATGAGTGCGTCGGGCCCGCCTACACTTAGATCAATACCGAAAAGATCCGGCATATACCCCCAGTAATGAAAGTATTGAGCCTTTTTTCTAACTAAGTCATCACCTTTTTTTTGATCAAATGAAAATACTTCCGTTTTAGCATGTCTTCTTACTGGTAAAAATTCGAGCATTGAATAGGGGGCAATCATTTCCTGGGCAAAAGAACTCTCTAGTAAGGTCAGAGCCCAACCTTTTTGTGAATCAGCAACGTCTGCAGGCACAATATCTTTAAGTCCCATTTCTAATGTTATAGTTGGTGGGCGATAATCTAATTTGCTAAATGGGCCCAGTGGCCGATTTGTCTTATCTGGTGGAAAATAAATCCTGGCTCTTGTCGAGGTAACCCATAAAGCCATGGGGTCAACAACACTATAGGTTTCAGGAATGGGTTCATTGGCAAAACTAATAGCTCCTGGTATTGATTGGTATTCAAAATCATACCAAGTACCTTCAAAATTCCCTTCAATTTCCACTGCCCAAGCTAAACCATCATTAACTAAGGGCAGATGAATGAGTTCTAATTTTCTAGCTGGAAATAAATTCTCACCGTCGTTAAAAAATCGTAAGTTAATTTTGGATACAAGGCTCGGATCACCAATAGCAACAAACTTTGTTGTATGGGTGGTCGGGTTATAACTTACTCCAAAAGGAACTGTCCATCCAGTGAGTTGGTTCAATTCCTCAATACCTTGTTGAGTCCATTGAGTTTGTCGAGGAGCAGAATCATTGGTGTATTTATAAACAGATTCTTGTTTAAGTTGAAGTGCGCGCATTTTGGCTCGGGATATTTGGCGAACATGATTTTTTATATTCGCATGCTGTTCAGGTTTTACAAACTCTGCATCGGGATGAAAAACTGCGCTAGGTGTAGCTCCTGGATCAAGTGATTCGATACATGCATTTAAGCTATCTTCGATGGGAACCATAGCAAAAACATGTATGCTACTTATAAACAATATTATAAGAGTAATTACTGCCTTCAAACCCAAATTTATACACCCTTTTGTTTGTCAAAATATTTAAGTGATATTTTGAAATTGTGCAAAGGTTTTAGTTTTCTTTAAAATTTATCCACAGATGATAATTCATATAAAAATTACAGTTTCTCAGTTAAAGAGGGGAGAAAAATAGTAATATTAATGTTGTGTAAAGTTTTAAATTAATTTGATGAATAATAATTTTATTAACAGAACGAAAAATTGACTAAAGTCTTTTGGCGTATGTTTAAATAAAAAATGGAACTCTTTTATTTACTTCTAGTATTATTATTTTTTACTAGAGCTTTTGGCGTTCTAGCAGATAAATTTAATCAGCCACAGCTTGCTGGCAAATTTATAGCGGGGGTTTTCCTTGGTGTCATTTTTAAAAATTATACAAATGAACTTCCTCAAATTTCTTCTCTAACAAAATGGTCGGCTTTGGTATGAGCGGTAGAGGGGCTGTAGTGTTAGTTGTGGCCGATAATGCCTATAGAAAAGGATTGTTTGAGTTAACTGGAATTACATCACCTATTATTAATAATCTGTATTCGTCAATTGTGATTATGGCCATTATAATTACTCTGACAACTCCAATAATTTAAAAAAAAATGATGGATTGAATTTAAAAATGAAATCACTTGAGTCTAAATTCGAAGGCTAGTTCTATTTGATTTTTAGTCAAAAGATATTTTATTAAATTTTCATTTTTTGCAGCCTCTCGCGCAGCCAACACAGCAGATTGATCAAGTCTTGAGTAACCACTGGACTCGATTACTTTGAAGGTCATAGGTTTGTCGGAAAAATATTTAATTTGGACAAGAACTTTGCCTACTTCCCCTAGAGTTCGAGATAAGCGTGGATAGTTAGCCACTATTCCTAGCGATTTTCCATAAATAGGTGCGAAATTTTGCGGATGAGTTAGACTGTCTCCTTCTAATTTACTTTCTTTTAAAAAAGATTTTCTAGTGGACCTTTGCTGAGAAGTTGCTTTTTTTGAACTTTTGACTGATGGAAGGTGCTGAATAGATATTTCAGTATATGTTGCTTGGGGAATATTTTTATGCAGGAATAATGAAAAATATAGTATTCCGTGGATAAGGGCTGAGGCAAAAAAGGAGGCTGCAATGGAGGTTTTCATAAGACTCCATTTATGCCAAAGAAATATGATAAACCTGCGGTTCCATAGCCTTTAACTTCTTCATATTGTTTATTAAATAAATTTTCAATTTTTGAAAAAATATGAATATGCCTATTTAAAGCATATTCTCCCCCTATATTGACAAGGTCATAGGAGTGGTTTTCCATTCGTTCAAAAATAGAAGGATCAATATCTTTGCGTTCACCTCTAAACCTATAAGCGATAAAACTCTTAATAGAGTTTCTTTTTAATTCTGCGGAGACACCAAAGGACTGAGTTGGTCGGCGAAGTAATGGTTTACCTAAACTGTCTTCAGTATCTAAGTAAATATAATTCCCTATCAAACTGAGTGGTTGAGTAATCTGTGCTGTAATTTGTAACTCAATTCCACGGCTCTTTGCCTTAGAAATGTTAAAATATTTGCTAGATACTGTATCGAAATCAATAAGGTCTTTGTAGTTATTTTTAAAAATACTGATGTTGGAATGAATATGCTTGTTGAAAGATTGCTCAATAGTAAAGTCAAATGTATCTGATATTTCTTTTTTAATATGAGAATCGCCAAAAACAGAATAAAGCTGATAGAGGCTAGGAAGTTTGTAGCCAGTGCCATAGGTTAAGTAAAACTTTGTTTCTGTTTCTATGAAGAAACGACCGGCAGAGGCTCTATAGCTTTGGATAGAACCAATTGTTGAACTGTAATCGGATCTTGTTCCTATATCAAAAAACCAAGTAGGGGATTCATATAGGTAAGTCAAATTGGCCCCATAAACAGATTGATTTTTTTTAGCGAAAACTGTAGGTGTGCCATTAAAATCAGATAATGAATTTCCGCTCTCTTCACGTAAACTAACTCCCCCGCGAAGGGTATGAAGCTCACCTAATAAAAATTCTTCATTCAATAGAAAAATTTTATTTTCCGATGAGAAGCTGTCACTAGTTTGTGTGGCATTTAAAGAGTCAGCTTGGTTTTGACCATTGCGATCTGTTTTTGCATAATAGAATCCAAAACTAGATTTAAGCTGTTGATTCAGGAAGCGACGGTAACCGGAAAGTCCAGCGGTGATATGTTTTGTTTTAGTTGTATTATTTGGATCATCACCGCCTGAGCCTCCTTTATTGTCTATATCGGCCTGTGCATTTGTGTAACGTGCAACAAAAGATAGTTTGGAAAGGGGAGTTGCATTATAGCTAGTTTTAGCTGAGAAGGATGAAATGTGAGCACCATCTTTTTCATAGTTGCCATATTTCTTTGCTGCAGATGAGTAGCCATCAGTTTTTAAGGAGCTGGCCCCAATAGCATAATCAATATTTTTATAGGAGCCAGAACTTCCAACAGTTGCACTATTAGTAGCGTAACTGCTGGTCTCCAATTTGTAATTCAAAGTAGGGGCTCCTGATCCTTCTTTTGTAATAATATTTATGACTCCACCTAAAGAACCAGCCCCAAACTCAACACTTTGTGGTCCTTTATAAACTTCGATTTGCGAAACGTTGGTTAATGAGAGATTCGAAAAATCAAATCCATTGGCTGGAGAAATAGCATCATTGACCACAATGCCGTCAATTAGCACTAGTGTGTCTTCAGAGCGAGCACCGCGAATAAAAACAGAGGTGGTCTGTCCAACTGTGCCTTGTCGGATAACTTCGACTCCAGGAATCGTCCGCAGAGCATCAGCCACTGTTTGTAGTCCTGGTTTAGAAAGATGTTTAGCGGAAAGGATAGTGGTGGATCTAGAAGGTTCGATTTCATCTTCATTAATTTTAGTTGACTCTACAATAATCTGTTGCGGAGCCGCCAACGCATCATTAATCAATAGAGTGAAAAGATAGCAGAAATTAAAAAATAGCTTATGTATCGACATAATAATTACATTTGCTTTCATATATTAAATTCATTATTGCGTCAAATAAGTTGAATGTTAATTGCTGTCACGTTGAGGAGTATTAAGAATTATACTTACTTCATTACAATTCATGTAAGATTGGATTTAAATGTTCGAGAACTTTTTGGTGAAAATGGTAGAGACCTTTCTCTCCGAGATTTGGAAATTTATGATTAACAACATAAGGACCCTGTACATAGCTAGAAGATTTTAGTCCCTTTTGGACGGACACACAAATACCAGCATCTTCAGGTCTAAGAAAATTGTTAACAAAGAGAGCTCGGTCGATATGCCTTTCATTTTTTGTAATCAGCAGGTGCCCATCAAATCTAACTCTGTCGGTAGCTATGGGTCTAACAGAAATTACGGAAATTTCATCTACACCAGGAAACACACTAATAAAAGTGTTTGGCCATAAGTACCAAAAAACCATTCCTTGAAAACCTTGTTGAGAATCAAATGGATAAGCCTTGTTTTCTGATTTTGTTTTGTAAGACATTTGGCGTGACCAATTTTCAAATGTGTCGAGTTGATAATCTTTTAAATCTGTAAGCGTAGAAAAAGTAGGATGTGCAGATTGACAGTGGTAGCACTCAACAAAATTGTCTACCACGACCTTCCACCCAGCGGCTAACTCAGAAAAAGAAAAGTTTTCTCGTGGCTTCATTAGCTGTCCAAGGAATGGTATGCGTGAAGTAAGATCTTCGCCAAAATCTTTGGCAATCTCTGAAAGTTTTTTTGCTTTAGGATCAAGGTTTACAAAAACAAAACCAAAGAAATTTTCAACTTGAACATTTACCAAAGAAAGTTTCTGGTGATCTAAATTGGGTTGACCTTCAGCGCCATTAGCATTGAGAAGAGAACCATCAGTGTGGTAACACCAGGAATGATAGGGGCAAATAATATTTCTCTTAATGTTGCCAGCCGGCTTCGTCAGAAGTTCATGGCCACGATGGCGACAAGTATTATAAAATGCACGTAACTTCTGGTCATCGCCTTTGATAACAAGAATACTTTCGTCACAAATTTGCGAGGTTAAATAATCTCCTGGATTTACCAGTTGAGTTTCGTGTCCAATATATTGCCAGCATCTATAAAAAATAGCCTTCTTTTCGAGTTCAAAAATTTCAGAACTGGTATAAAAATTCGATGGCAAAGTAAAAGAAGATTCAATATTCATAATCGATATTCTATATGTGAAAATCTAAATTACAACGTTTGTTTTAAATTGGTGAGCCTTCCAGCTAACATGCAGATTCATTGTCAGCAATTCAACTTATACATCATTGAGGGTGTCGGGGTTGAGACCCCAGTCTATAACAATTTCAATTTCATTTTCTGCAGAAGTAGACTTTTTAAATTTAGCTCCTGGTCGACCTTTGACTCTAGCTTCGCATTCAGGCCATGTTTCATGGCGTTGCAGTTGGCCATTCACGTAACTCAAATAGGAGTGAGTTTTTTTCTTTTCTTTCACTTCTGAGAGTGGTTTTAACTCGGGTAAAGACATATCTTCAGGGATATCATAAATGGCAACAGGATATTGAAGCAAGCTTCCCTTGTACAAATTCACCCACTTTTTTTTAGTAAAGCCCACAGCGATTTCATCACATCGTTCATTGCCTGGAGTACCAGAGTGTCCTCGTAAGTATTTCCACTCAATATTTTTTCTTTTGCTGACAAGATTTTCTAACTCTAACCATAAATCTTTATTGGATACATCATTACCTTCGGCGGTTTTCCAGCCTCTTTTTTTCCAGCCCCAAATCCACTTTGTAATTCCATGAATGCTATAAGTAGAGTCTGTTAAGATCCAAACCTCTTCACTTCTATTTGAAATTTTTTGTAGTCCTTTGATAATGGCTAGCATTTCCATGCGGTTATTGGTAGTCGAAGGTCGGCCTTCGCCTAACTCTTCCACTTCTCCTTCGGGGTAGACAATGATAGTGCCAAAGCCACCTGGTCCAGGGTTTCCAGAGCAAGCGCCATCTGTAAAAATTAAAATTTTATTGGCAAAATCCATATCACCGATTATGCCCATGAAAATTTGATTTTTCAATAGCTCTAGATAAATCCAAAAAAAATGTCATTCTGAGCGCCAGCGGAGAATCTTTATAAAACACAAACAGTTCGAATTAAAAAGAATCTATTGAATTTTCAAATCAAAGAGCCTTGAGAGTTATAAATGGAGAAGATCCGAAGATCCCGAGTCATGCTAAAATTTCCAGAAGAACCCGAAGTTCGAAATGGTCAGATCGTGCCTGAAGAAACCGGGGGCCTTTGGAGTGCCAGTCAGGCGCTCTCATTGAACGATGATTGTCGCGCTGTGTGCCATATTTTATTTTGCTTTTGTATTTTTCGAGAAGCTCGATAATGCCTGAGAAATCTCACTTCTAAATTGTGTATGGCAGGCGACGCAATTATTCATTATTACTGTATGTTTCTCCATAATACTATTCAGGTCTTGTTTTCTTGCTAGTTCGACTATCTCCGCAGCGGAATCATGAACTTTAGAGTCAAAAGATTTAAACTTTGCCATTCTTTCTTTGAGCGTTTTAACCACAATTGGAAGTTGAGTTTTTGGTTTAGGATGGTTTGCAATCTTGTGAGCCGCCGTTTCAATGACCTTGAAGTCTTCATAAAATATGCCTCGATTTAGCTCATCCACCGAGTCTCCCAGGCCTTTCATCACACTCTTTAAGGTAGGTGAACTCTCAGACGCATATACAGAAAAGGCAAGTAATAACATAAAGATAGCCGTTTTAAAAAGTTTCATTTGTGCTCCAGTTTTACATTTGCTTATATAACTATACAGGTGTATAATTACACAAACGTATAATAAAGTCAATAAGGAATTAGGATGTCTAGGAAATCTACACATACAGATAAAAAGCTTTTTGACCAGGGAAGAAAGTTACTGATTAAAAAGGGAGCT
>JAGRAE010000135.1 GCA_020435005.1 Bdellovibrionales bacterium | reverse complement strand
CTAAATGTAGACCACGTGAAACCGGTAGCGCTGGGGGGTGAAGCCAACTCTGAGAATTTAAGACTTTTATGTCAGCCCTGCAATCAACGACAGGCCATAAGAATATTTGGCCTGAATCACGTTGAGAACCAAATAAAAAAGAAAGAATGAAGGAGTGTCACCAAAATAGTTGGAGAGATATAGTGTAGCTCCTAAAATTGGCTGGAGAGATATTGCAATAGCATTGCATTGCAAGAAGCAAATTTTGTCCTATATGAAATATGTAGAATGATAACTGAACCAAATTAGATTCAAAGATGGCTGTTTGGAGATACTCTCTTACATAGTGAATCTAAGTCGTGAGTGAAATAAACCTATAGCTAGATACAAGCCACTACTAGAAATAAGTCACTGCACAAAAAGTTTACAGTGGAGAGACTAAACGGTAAAAGTGTACAGGGTTTGATGGAGAACCAACCAACAACAGTTGAGTGAATAATAAGTACCAACCCAAGATTTAACTAAAAACACTGAGTACATGAGCTTAAAAGCTTAGTTTTATCCCTTCAACAAAAACCCAATAACCTTTTATGTAAAGTTTATTCTTAATCTAAACTAGGTCATTTATAATCATTTCAATTGATTTATTAATTTAAAATCGTATTTAGTTGCTTAAGGTCTCATGATAAGCCTTTTATTTAAATATTTAGGGGGATTTAATGAGACATATTCATATTTTAATTTTAGCTATTTTTATGGCTCCATTTTCAACTCAAGTATCTGCAGCTAATTTATTTTCTAATACTAACAAAACACCTTTTCAAATTTTAGACGAGGCCTTTAGAAGTGCACAAAAAATTACAGTTAAAGATTTGCTGAGTTATGAACCCGTAAACTTTTCAACCGTCTATGAAGACACAAATGTCGTACAACCAAGTCCAAGTTTATATTATATCAATAGGGTCACTCTACAAAAAGTTACCATCATTCTTGGCTCGAATCCTGCCGGCCCATTATTTCCAGGAAAAGAAGAAGAAGTCATCACTGAAGATTTAGCCGATATTTTACAAATTAGTGATAATAAGACAAATACCACTAAAGAAATAGATAAGCGTTTTGAAAATTGCTATGACTTAACAAAGCTCAAAGATAATCTTTATTTTAAACAAGTAAATACGGGCGTCTTTATTTCTTACAATTACACCAATTTAATAAATAAAAATGGTTCTACTTGTTTCAATGCAGCTGGTTGGCAAGAAGGTGAATTTCGCAAAGGTAAAAACTTTGTAGTCGCTAAAATGACAGAATACAAGGTTAACAAAGATGGCCAAAAACTTATTGATAAAGTTTATTATTACTACTTGTGGAAATAATAGCTACTGATATGCGAAGTATACATCTGGTACTTCGCAAGGAAGAAGGATATCACAAGGCTTTAAATCTGGAAGTGAAACTGATCGTATAAATTAAATCCCAAAATCGTGGCGCTCTTGCTCGTCCAGTCTTGACTCAATACCACCCTTTAACTGAGGTCTATAAGCCAATTCTTGAATGTCATAGGTAAAATTTGAACCGTTAGCACCTGGCTTTTGCCACTCTGGCCCCATGCGAATGGCATCGACTGGGCAAGCTTCCTCACAGTATCCACAATAAACACAACGTAAAACATCAATTTCATAGTTGATAGGATACTTTTCAACACTTGGGTCCTCTGATTCCGCAGCGACAATTTTAATACATTGTGCAGGACAGTTCGTTGCACATAACATACAAGCTGTACAGCGAATGGAACCATCTTTTTTAACTGTCAAAACGTGTTGCCCCTTAAAACGAGGGCTGTATTCATATTTTTCTTCTGGGTAATTGAGAGTTGGCATTTTATCTTTGTGAAAAATGTTATAAATCATTTTTCTCAAAGTAAAAATCATTCCCGATATTATGCCCGGCAAATACCAGTTAGAAATGGCTCCTGGTTTTTTTACGATACTCATAGACGCCCTCTCTCAGTGGTAAAGTAATTTTTCTTCATTACATGCATGTCTTCTTTTTCTCTTTGGGACATATCAACAGACTCTCCAACCAATAGCTCAACTGTCTCTTCAAGATTTAGTGAATCTGATAATAAAGTAGTCACAACATCTACTTTTTGCTCTAATCCATTATAATTTGTAAAATGACCTGACTTTTCAACAGAAGTCTTTTGAGGTATTAAATAAGTAAAATCCATCAACCCTTCAAAAGCAATATTGTCATCAGCTGTAGCCCACACTACACATTCTAATCTAGCAAGAGTACCTATCTTTTCTTTTAAATCTGGATAAGCTTGCAGGTTTTCAGGACCAGCTACAACGACAGCTTTAAATTTGTCTATTTGATTGACGAGATCTTTCCACTCCCCACCCACAGTATGTTTTTGTAAAACTTTTTGTAAACCTTTAGAGTTTGGATTTTTATCTCCTCTTAAAAGCAGTCCATCAAATTCATTCCAACCATCAGGATTATTTTTCCAGTGGAAGATGTTTTTTGTGCCCAACTTATTAACAGCATAATTCACAAAGACATCTAACTCTTCATTGGTATATTGGCCTGTCACTAAAACTGCAATTTGATCCGCTGAATATGTTCTTAATTTTTCACCTGCTTTTTTGGCTGTCTCTAATGGAAGCGTAGAACACCAAGCACCATCTTTTTTATATCGCCCGCGTACCATGCGATTTTCTTTGTTAATGTGTTTGTATATGTCACGTCCTTCGTCACACATCCAATAACCATTAACATCTTTATTAAAACGTGGTTTTAAGCGAAATATACCTTCTTCATTGTAGTAAACATTTACACTGCAACCCGTTGAGCAACCCGTACATATAGACGGTTTATCTTTTAGATACCAAACTCTTTGACGAAAACGAAAATCTTTTGAAGTGAGGGCTCCCACCGGACAAATATCAACGGTGTTTACAGAATATTTATTGTTAAGAGGTTTATCTTCAAAAGTACCGACTTCACTGCGGTCACCACGATTAAAAATTCCAAGCTCATTTGTTTTTGAAACTTCATTAGTGAAACGAACACAACGAGAACATAAGATACATCTTTCAGTGTCGAGAACTATGCGTTCACCTAAATCGACAACTTTGCGTTTCTTAACTTTGTGTTCTGCCATTTCGGGGTCATATTTACCAAATTCCATATATTGATTTTGCAGCTCACACTCTCCCGCTTGGTCACAAATAGGACAATCTAAGGGGTGATTAATGAGGTGAAAATCTAATCCCCATTTAACAGCTGTTTTTACTTTTTCAGAATTATTGTTAACAACCATTCCATCTTGAACAACTGTATTGCATGCAATTTGCAGTCTTGGATTACCTTCAATTTCAACAACACATAAACGACAAACTCCAGCTATTGTGAGGCCAGGGTGCCAACAGTAATGGGCAATTGGTTCATCCAATTGCTTATAAGCTTCAATAATTGTAATGCCATCGGCGACTTCTATGCTTTTACCATTTAATGTAATCTTAGGCATGGGCCCTCACCTCTTTAACCTTTGAACGCCCTTCGCGCACAAAAAATTCAAACTCATCTTTAAATTTAGTAATAAAACCTAATGTCGGCATAGCTGCGGCATCAGATAGAGCACAAATAGTTCGCCCCATCATTTGCTGAGCAATTTTTTCGAGTAAATCAATATCTTGCAAGCGACCTTCACCATTTACAATGCTACTAACAATTTTATGTATCCATCCCGTTCCTTCACGACAAGGCGTGCATTGGCCACAAGATTCATGGTGGTAAAAATGTAGAGTTACTTTTAGCATATCGACCATACAATTAGAGTCATCCATAACAATGACTGCACCACTACCTAACATAGAACCCATTTGTGCCAAACACTCATAATCCATTGTAGTTTTCTGTACTTCTTCTGCTGTCAAAATGGGAGCTGATGAACCGCCTGGAATTACGGCTTTTAACTTAGCACCATTCTTCATTCCACCGCATTCATTATTAATGAGATCCATCAATGGATAACCTAAAGGAACTTCATAGGTGCCTGGCTTATTCACATTGCCGCTTACTGAAAATAATTTTGTTCCCGCTGATTTTTCTGTTCCATATTTACGGTAAGCTTCAGCGCCATCGCGAATTATATATTTTACGGCCGCCAGTGTTTCGACATTATTGACAATTGTAGGTTGCCCCAAATAACCCTTAATTGCAGGGAAGGGAGGCTTTAATTTTGGCTGTCCTTTTTTACCTTCGAGGGAAGAAATCATACCGGTTTCTTCACCACAAATGTAAGCACCTGCTCCACGATAAATATCCATATCGTGATCAAATCCAGAACCTAAAATATTTTTACCCAAGTAACCGGCATCGTAGGCTTCTTGCAGAGCTTTTTCTAAAACTTTTATTGGATAATTGTATTCTCCACGCACATAAATATAAGATTTTGGACTATTTATAGCATAAGCAGAAATTATCATTCCCTCAATTAACTGATGAGGCGCTCTTTCCATCATTAATCGATCTTTAAATGTACCTGGCTCACCTTCATCGGCATTACATAACAAATATCTTTTCTCTCCATTTTGAGGGAGAAAGCTCCACTTAACTCCTGTTGGAAATCCAGCTCCACCACGTCCGCGCAGACCAGAAGCTTTAACTTCATTTATTATTTCTTCTGGCTTCAAAGAAAAAGCTTTTTTAAGAGTCTCATAACCGCCTAATTTCTTATAACCTTCTATAAAGCGAAACTCTTTTTTGTCGTAATGTTCTGTTAATAACTTAATTTCCATTTAACATACCTTTAATTATTTTTTCAGCAGAGCCTGGTGTTAA
Source organism: Bdellovibrionales bacterium (assembly GCA_020435005.1). Classification (GTDB taxonomy): domain Bacteria; phylum Bdellovibrionota; class Bdellovibrionia; order Bdellovibrionales; family UBA1609; genus JACKAN01. Next base: position 4,534 of record JAGRAE010000135.1, on the reverse strand, counting down.
ATTCTCATGATAGTCATCGTTAATTTGCATCATAGGTGCTGTATCACAAGAGCCAAGGCACTCCACCTTTGAAATAGTGATTTTACCATCTTCGCTAATCTCTTCAGGTTTTACATTAAAAGTTTTGCACAGATGATCTGTTAATTCCCTAGCACCCAACATACAGCAGGAAATGTTGTTACAGACTTGTACATGCAATTTACCTACTGGTTTTTTGTTAAACATAGTATAGAAGTTGAGAACTTCATTTATCCAGGCCTCTGGCAATTCCATTAATTCACTTAAATAGCTTACTGACTCTGGACTGACCCATCCATCATTCTCTTTTTGCACACGATAAAGACAAGGAATAATAGCCGATCGTTTAGTTTCATATCTAGCTAACTCTTTTTTGACGAAGTTAATTCCCTCATCAGATAATTTAAACATGGGTTTCTCCTCTATCTATCTAACTCACCAGCTATTACGTTCATACTTCCCAAAATAGCAATGACATCAGCTACTAACCCACCTGTAATTTGTTGGGTGAATGATTGGTATATGGCAAAACAAGGCGGACGCACTTTTAAGCGATACGGATTGCCGCTACCATCACTCACAAGATAAAAACCTAACTCACCATTTGCCGCCTCTGTGGCATCGTAAACTTCTCCCGCTTTGGGACGTAAACCGTTAATCACCAACATAAAGTGATTCATCAATCCTTCAATATTTCCATAAACATCTTTCTTTTCAGGAAGCACAATGGATTTATCACGGATGGTGTAGTCGCCACCGGGTACATTTTTGCAAACTTGTTCTATGATTTTGCAAGACTCTTTCATTTCTTCTATACGCACAAGGTAGCGATCAAATACATCACCACTGGTTCCTACAGGAATATCAAAATCTAAAGTTTCATATCCATAATAGGGATCTGCTTTGCGCAAATCTAAACTTACACCTGCGGCTCTTAAACACGGACCAGTATATCCCCATTGTATAGCTTCTTCGGCAGAAATCTTACCCACATCACGTGTTCTATCAATCCAAATCTTATTGCCCGACAATAACCTTTCAATCTCTGAAATACCTACACGCATTTCAGCTACAAAGTTTATTACATCGTCAAACCAACCTTCTGGAGCATCTTGTGCCATGCCTCCAACACGAGTCATAGAAACAGTTAAACGAGCACCACAAAGTTTTTCAAAAAGAGTATAAACTTTCTCTCTGTAAGTAAACAAATGAAAGAAACCTGTCAGCGCACCCAAGTCAACGGCATTAGCGGCAATACATACTATATGGTCAATAATACGTGAAAGTTCGCTTAATATAATCCTCATAGCTTGGGCTTTAGCGGGAATTTCAACACCCAATAGTTTTTCAACTGCCTTACAATAACCAACATTATTTATTGGGGCTGAACAATAATTCAAGCGATCGGTGTAAGGTATCACTTGGTTATAGGGATGAGTTTCTGCCATCTTTTCAAAACATCTATGCAAATAGCCAATTTCAACGTTTGCCCTTCTTACTTGTTCACCATCAAGTTCAGCCATAACTCTTAATGTACCGTGTGTTGCCGGATGTGAGGGTCCAATATTTAGTGGAAGTAAGTTTTTATCTGGGTCAGGTATATAATTGGGTTCGTCTTCAAAGTGAATAGGCATCGCTTCAGTGCAATGTTGCTGTTTGTCTGCTTGATAATCCTTGCGCAAAGGATGCCCAACAAATTGATGATGACACAAGAGTCTGGACATATTTGGATGATCACTAAATTTCACACCAAACATATCAAAAATTTCACGTTCGAACCAATTAGCACCTTTCCATACGGGAACAACAGAATCAATTTTTTCGCCTTCTCCCACTTGAGTTTTTATGCGTAAACGTCGAGCATCTCTACAAGCAAACATCTCATAGACCACATCAAATCTTTTTTGTCGTTCTGGATAATCAGCTGCTCCTACGGACATTAAAAAATCAAAAGTATCTGTTGATTTGAAGTGTTGCAAAAGTTCGCGAACATTTTCTTTTGGAACTTCAACGACATCAGCACCTAAATTGTTTTCATATTTAAAATTATTGCCTGGAAACTTTTGGGCTAGATCACTGCGGATAGACTCTAAATTACTCATCTGTAAACTCCTGCTTTCCAATTGTCGCGCCAAGGTCTAGGAGCATCATCTGCAATCATATTTTGAAGAAGCATAATGCCATCTAAAACAGCTTCAGGTGTGGGTGGACATCCTGGCACATAAACATCTACAGGAATAACTTTATCGACTCCTTGAAGTACGTGATAAGCGCGGTAAAATCCACCAGAACTTGCACAAGCTCCCATAGCTATAACATATTTAGGTTCCAACATTTGTTCATAAATACGAGTTATAATTGGTGCCATTTTTTCTGTAATCGTTCCTGCAACCAAAAGTAAATCGGCTTGTCTTGGAGAAAAACGAACAACCTCTGCACCAAAACGAGCTAAATCATATCGGGGCCCCATAATAGACATCATCTCAATTCCACAACATGCAGTACCATAGGGCATAGGCCACATTGAGTTTTTACGTCCCCAAGCAATAAGCTTGTCTAGCTTCGTCGTAAAAGAGAAGGAGCGACTAACATCAAGAACTTCTTGATCCGCAGCGGAATTTGCCATTAAGGCCTCCATGTCAATAATATGCCAAAAAAAATAATCATTTAAAAATTCCAGAAAAGGCTAATTCAGTCAATCAATTGCGCTATGGCAAAGGATTGAAAATACTTAGTTGTTGCGTAACTCTTTAACGAAGTTGCGGTGCGATATGAAGGCTAGTTTTTATAAAATTACTGGTTTCATCTTGGAACCAGATCGAATGTCCAGTTAGAATTTCATAATTACACGGCGGTAATACAATACATACAAGGAGGGGGATGAGTGAAAAATATTATATTTATTTTTTCTCTAATGTTTTTTCAAAGCCTGTGGGCAAAGAGCTACAACGAATACCTAGTAAGAGTTTCACCAGAATTCAAAACAACTTTAACTCATCAATTACAATCTTTTGATGCCAAACAAAAAGTTGAGGATCTAGGCATAAATAATTGGGTTTTAATTAAAATACCCAAAAATAAAACGTCATTATTTTTAACTCAGGCTAAAACTTTTAGTGGCATTCAAAAAATCCAACCCAACTATGCCATTAAACTTTTTGACAATCCGAGTCTTAGAATGACTCCTCAAAATCAATTAAAGGCTCAAGCTTCTATATCAGACAATCCCAAAATTCCTGCTGAAAATCCAAAAAGTGGCAACGGCAAAGATCCACTCTTTAATAAACAATGGGGCATGAATGATATAGGTGTTCAAGAGGCATGGAAGCAAACTCGTGGAAATTCTGACATCATTGTTGCGGTTATTGACACGGGAGTTGACTACACTCACGAAGATTTAGCACCCAACTTATGGCGCAACATAAATGAAATCGCAGAAAATGGAATTGATGATGATAACAATGGATATGTTGATGATATAATTGGTTGGGACTTCTCAGAAAACGACAACAAACCTTTTGATTTCCTTGGAGATATTTTTAAGGGAGGCAATCCTGGACATGGAACACACTGTGCAGGAAATGTTGCTGCTCGCGGAGAGAATGGAAAAGGTATTGCTGGTGTAGCTCCAAATGTAAAAATTATGGTTTTGAGATTTATCTCTGATAAAGGCCAAGGCACCACTGCAGATGCTATCAAAGCTATAAAATATGCCGTTGATAATGGAGCTCACATATCTTCAAACTCATGGGGCTCTGAAGGTGAAGATCCCAATGACGAAGAAGGAAACCAGGCCTTAAGAGATGCAATTTCATACTCTGAACAACATGGACGTTTATTTATTGCAGCTGCAGGAAATGGACATCAGGGTGTAGGTTATAATAATGATACTGATGCCAACCCCGCCTACCCTGCAAGCTATGATCATGACAGCATAATCAGTGTTGCCGCAATTGATGTAAATGATAATTTTGGTTCATTCTCCAATTGGGGGTTAAATTCTGTAGATATAGCCGCACCTGGAGTTAAAGTATTCTCCACTACCGTTGGCAATAAGTATTCAGATTATGTGGTTCCTTTCTTAGCCACTTGGGATGGTACTTCTATGGCGACACCTCACGTAGCTGGAGCTGCAGCCCTTTATTGGTCAAAACATCCAACAGCTGATTGGCAAGAAGTTAAATCAGCTATTTTATCAAGCGCTGCAAAACTATCTCACATGAGTGGGAAATTGGTCTCTGGCGGAAAACTGGACGTAAAAGCACTTCTTAATCAATAATTATAATATTCTTCTCGGGCTTGCAGGACGCGAGCCCTTTTTCATAAGGTGACAGGCCCTGTTTCCGGACGCAGAGCGATGAAAAACATTAATATCGCTCTATTTTTTGGATAAATTATTTAGATACTACTCCTACCGCCTCGATAAGTTCAAAAATATTAAGAAGCTATGTCACTCGTTGGTGAATCCTTTTTAGCATACACACTAAAAAGGACTGCCGTCGGAAGCAGTAAACAT
>JAGRAE010000134.1 GCA_020435005.1 Bdellovibrionales bacterium | reverse complement strand
TTCCAAATCCGCAATTAACGGGAGCGGTTTATAATGTAAGTGTACATTTCAATAGTTGGATTACTTATAGAGAATTACACTTCTCTTCGGTCAAAAGTTATGATATGCGTCATTTTGTACTTTTAGAGAATTGAGAGTGGTAACAATGAAATGGTTATTTTCAGTCGGATTAGCTTTATCCTTGCTTAGCTTCAACCCCAGCTTAGCTGATCAAAAGCTTGTCCTAGAAAAGCGAAAAACTCATGAAAAAGCAGAACTGCTAGCCTTATTTGTAAAACTTTGTTTAGACGCTGAGTTTTATGAAACAAGTATTTTTCAAAAATTTGGTGGAGAACCAAAAAATCGACAACAACTAATAGATGATTTAAAAGAAATTTTTGACAAGTTTCCCAAGGATCCCACTGCTGAATTTCAATGGCTAGATCAAGATGAATTTTATAAAGAAATCAAAACCAAACTATGCCAAAAGCTTTATCAAGAATCGACAAAAGGTCTTTTTGGCGGCTATGGTCACGTCCCCACAGTTCCCTATCAAGCTTTTAATTTTATTGATTTAGATAATGAACAACAACTAATCTTAATTTTTTTTACAAACAAATAATTTGTAACTGACCTGTTGTAAATTCCGATGGGAAATTATCGTTAGTGAGATTACTGTACTTTTTCTTCAGATCCAGAATTAAATATTTTAGGTTTTTCTACTAAACTCTCAACACACAGAGCACGATCTTCCGATTTTAAATCCTTTCTTATATCTTTAATTTGACTTTTTATATTACTGGGTTGATCAGCATAAACATAGATAGTTTTGCCATCTTTGGATACTTGAGTTTCTTTAGGAACCAAAGGCGCTGACTTGAAATAATCATTAATTTTTTCTCGCAATTCTTTTTCCTTGCCAGAAGCTTGCACATCATGGCCTGCACGTTCAACAGCACGAGTTAAGGCCCAAATCCCCACGCCAATGCCTCCGGTCAGAGCGACACTGCCACCAACAACTAAACCATCTAATAAACTAAGTTCTTCATTTTTTTTCAATACGACAGACTCTTTACTTAACAACTCAGAGTTGAGGGCTGTTCGTGGTAAAGTTATCATCAAATCTGTAGACACTTCTTTTACCGCCACTTTGGTTCTGACATCGCTAACTACGATTTCCAATTTTCCATTTTTTCCACGTACAATAGGTGGGTTCTTCATAGCCGTTTCTTCTTGGCAGTAGCCCTCTTTAGAAAAGTTTTTGCACAACTGAAAATAGCCTTTGCTGTGCAGTTCTGCCAGAAGACTATTTAAATCCTCAATTGAAAACTGTAATGCTGTATCGTAACTTTCAAAACAAGAGAGTGGGACATCTGATTTTAATGAAGATCTTGGAAAACCAAAATCTCCCACACAGCCTTCATAGTCGAAGTAAAAAGAATTAGAATTTTTATTATAACCCGTTGCTATTAAACGATCTTGATAGCTTTTATATTTCTCATAGGCCATAGCGCCAATCGGTTTGTGTCCAGTAACCATTTCCTGAAGAGAAGGAATTTCAACATTATGATTGTCATAGTCAAGCAACGCTTCTTGCACTCCTTTATTAACTTCATTGACGGCATACTTTCTTACAATACCTTCTAAAATTAACTTTTCGACAACTGTATCAATATGGTCTCGAAACTGATTGCCGGCTTCACCAATTACATAACTAGCAACAGCCGCCAGTTCTCCATCCAAATTTCCACTCTTTACATATCTTGTATGCAATAGGTCTTCCTTGTGAAACTTCATAAGAGCCTCTTGGTACCACTTTAAGGCCTGTTCACGATTGTCACTTTGAGCAATAAATTTGTCTACAAAGTCCCTCTTATCCTTAAGAGAACCCTGCTTAGGAAATCCTTTTACCTGTGTAAATTTCTCTAATACATATTTTTTAGTTTGAGGACTCTCGAGCAGATCCGTTTTTTGTGGACCAGGAGTTAAACTGTAATTCATAGCCTCTTTTTTAATCTTAAAACGCAATGAATCCTCTTTGTAAACAAATTGGTCTTTACCCGTTGGACGAAATTCAAAGGACGCCGATAGTGCGTCTTCACCAAAAGCGGTATAAGGAACTTTATAAAATGTTTTATCGTCATAGCCTGTAAAGGAAAAAGTCCCACCCGTGTCTACTTGTGAAACTGGCATTGTTACACGACAAGAACCACCTGTATTACAACAATCCACTTTAGGTGATCCAAACTTTAAATCTCTGACCTTCCATGAAATATCAGTTTGCCCTGGAACGGGTGAAAAATTATTCATATTTTTAACTTTGTCTTTTAACATAAAGTTAGGAAGAGCTACTCGACAAGTGTCCCATTTTGGCCATAATTTTTCTTTTTGCCCTTCCAGTTCAGAAATTTTTATATCTGCTTGTTGCTCCAATTCCTTTACACTTTCATCTCTAAATCGATTTAACTCTTGTAAGAACTTATTTCTATTTTCACGAATAGCATTATATGAAGTTTGCTTTTTTTCATCTTTAGCTATCGATGATGCTAAACTCACTTTTTCTAGAGAATCTGCAGAACTGGTTAAAGGCAATTTCCATTTCTTTAATACTTGTACCACTTTATCAGAATATTCTTCATGAACTTGAGATATCTTAACACGAGTTTCGTTGCGTATCTCTTGAATTTTCTTGTCAATATTCTGAATTTGGGTTGAGTAGGTCTTGCTAAGTTTCGCAAATTTTTCTTTTGTACATGAATTACCGCTGTCTAGCTTAATATTACCTTGCACATCTTCGCTATTTAATAATTCTTTCGTATCCACTTGGGATACGCTGCTCGCTACCATTCGCTCCAAACTCTCACAAGGCATGTGAACTTTATATTGAATGGGATTTTCACATTTTGTTTGTTTTATTTTTTTATCCGTCGAAGCCCAGAGGGACTTCATCCAAAAACTTACAGTTAAAATAAAAATAATAAACTGAAATAATACTTTCATCGCAAATATAAACCTCTAACTATGGCTTATCGGTTCATTATTTTTTAATTTTTAGCTATAATATAGTTAATGTATATTTCATTTAGGGTCTTCTAACTCTATTTTTCTGTTGATAAAATATTAAATTAGTATTTCTAACGCCTCAACAAGCCCAATATTTTTAAGGATCTACGTCATTCGTTGTTGAATCCAGGACTTTGTGCTGTAGCATTTTTTAGAGCCAAAGTGATACCAAATATCTGGCATTAAGTCTGCATTAGTACTTATTAACATTAACCAAATCGCTCTCAGCCATGAGCCCAGCAATTTTGCTGGGCTCATTTTTTTAACTCACAGCAAAAATAGAAGCTATTAAAATGCCTATAAACATAAAAAAGTAAACACCTACACCGGCAACAGTTAACCACCACCAACGAGAAAGTTTATACGCGGCCACGGCTGTTACAAAACCATGTAATATTAAGGAAACACCAATTGTTGCACCACACATCTCTAAAATCTTCATCATGCTTTCATTTGCAAACAAGAGTCTTTGTTCCTCTGGAAAAAATTCGGAGTACTTTGTCATTCCATCTAATAAAACATGGTGATTAAAAAAATAACTAATTAATAAAAAAAATCCGAAGGCAAAACTCAAAATGGCTGGCTTTAAATAAAATATTCGCCGAGATTCTTTAACGTATGCCAAGCCACCCATTAAAAATACTAAAAAAATGGAGGCCAATGAAAACGAGTCAATATCACCAAAATAAAAATAGGAAAACAAAGCCTCTGCTAAAGCGGCTACCATTGCAGCAATAAGAGCCGTTTTTATACTCCCCAAACTTTCAACAATAGCAAAAATTATTAGTGGAATAAGTACAATAAAAATCATATTGGAACTTTAACTCTTAACCTTTGATTAAGCAAATAGGATTATAAGGCACCAAGGTCTAGTTGCAGATTTCCAAAAAGATTCACAACGTCGTTGCTGGGTCAGCGCGGTACTTAGTACAGCTTTCACCTTGCCTCTTGTTGCGAAACTTTTATGAATATCTATGTCTAAGGCTTTATTAATTTCTTACCGATAATAAAATGATGCCAGTACAACTTGATAAAAAAGTCATTTTTGACAACATTCACGGATACATAACCTTAAATCGTGTAGAAGCGCGTATATTGGAAACACCTTATTACCAGAGGCTGCGTTGGATTCGCCAATTGGGATTTAGTTTTTATATTTTCCCAGGGGCAACTCATACCAGACATGCCCACGCATTAGGTGTTCTTCACGTAATGGATAAAGTTCTAAAAAGCATTGGTAAAGCTGTTTCTGAAGAAAAATTATTCAATCCAAAAGCACGTGATGAAGCTACCATTTTTCATCGAACCATGCGTCTGGCAGCCATGTTACATGACATTGGCACTCTACCCTTTTCTCACACTATTGAGTTAGCCTATATTCATCACTGGCGCAAACAAGTTAAAAAACCAAAAGTCATGGCCAATCACGAAGAACTTGGTAGTCATATTTTACTGAATACTGATTTTGAAGGTGGCATTACTAAAATCCTTAAAGAGGAAGGCATTGACCCCAAAGAATTGTCAAAAATTATTGCGGGCAATAGCCAAAATATATTGGCCAACCAGCTCATGCATTCAGATGTTGACGCCGATCGCATGGATTATTTATTGCGAGACGCACATCACACGGGTGTTAAATTAGGTGTTTACGATATGGAGTTGCTACTGCGCAACTTGCGGTCGCACAAAGTGGGACAAAAAGATATTCTATGTGTCCATGAAAATGCTATTAATGTCGTCGATTCCTTTTTAGCAAGTCGCTATTTTTGGTATTCACAAATAATTAGCGATGGCCCCGGTTATAAATTTGATTTAATAGCTGCTAAAATTTATGAGTACTTCTTAGAAAATGGTTTAGCCTACAGCTTTGAATATTTGATTGAACATGTATCCCAACGACCTAATTTGTATTTTACTTTCAATGATTCTTATTTTTTGGCTAAACTCCACGAGTATTTAGCGGGAAGAATTATGCACCCCATGATTCGTGAGTTAAGCGAAATGTTAGCTCAAAGAAAGCCACCCGCTCAAGTAAAAATTCGTCCAGTTAAGCCAACCCTCATTGAAAATGAACAGCATCGTAATGAACTTATAAAAGAAGTTACTCGCGCGGCGGATTGGTTGCAAGAAGAGATACGAAGTATAGACCCAGAAGCGTGGATGATTTTTGATGTTCCCAAAAGAGATGTGATGTTTACTAAAAACAAAGAAATGCTAGCCCACATCAAAAAACCAGAAGTAAATTCAAGCGAGTCCGTGCGCGTGTTAACTCGTCATAATGAAATAAAATTATTAATTGATGTTACAAATTCCTTAACCAGCATTTTAAGTCAGTATCGAAATTTCATTCCAAGAATTTACATTAGCCCTCACATTTATGAAAAACTAGAAAAAAAGAAAGTTCTCGATAAAATGAGGGCTAAAAATTTTAAAGGCGATTAAAAACCCACTGCTACTTTAAATGAGTAGCGATCCGTTCCAAAAAGCGAAGCGTATTCTAAACCAAACTTTATTAACATCAAGCTCAGTTCTGTACCCACTACTATATGTGATGATGTAATTTTTTTTGCAGCCTTTGTAGCAGAGGTAAAATTAAAAATCGTGTCCGTACCTTTAACATTTACTTCACCGTCGCCAGTGATCGTACCAATACCTGCATAAGGTTTTAAAATTCTTAAGTTCAATCCGGCTAAAGCCATAAAACCGGTGATTGTATTTTTATACTCAACATCAGTATTGACCGCTGGCGAACCAATTAACTGACTGTACTCTAAAGTCGTTGTTGTGTAATGGCCACGAAGAGCAATATCTAAAGGTAGAGGAATGGCTTCAGTTAATGTCCATTTAAGAGCTAAGCCTGTATTGCTAAAACTAGCACCAGCAGCATCTAAACTGGGAATCATCAAAGCTTCAACTGTAAAGCCCATAGGTACAGAGACGACACCAAACAAACCACCATGAGGTAAATAAGTTAAATCTGAACCGGGATCAAATTGATTAACAAGAGTTTCCAAATTTGGAGTGTTAGTTAGCCCTCCTATTAAACCTACCTGAAAACCAAATATAGAGCCTTCGGTGTTGGCTCCTGTAATAGTGGTATGGGCAAAGTTTGCCGAGAAATCCTCAACAATTTTTTCTAAATCTTTCTCAGAAACATTGGTAAAGCCAATATCAGCATAACTTGGCGTAACAACCAGGGTCATAATTAACAAGGACAAAATCTTACATAATTTATTCATCTATAACCTCTCCATTTTGAATATATTTAATTATGACTTAAAAAATAACCATTCGCGATCTCCGAAACACCGCAATAAGCATTATGTTACGCTTTACAATTTTCTCGACACTATCTAAATTATGGGGATTAAATAATGACCCATTGGCTATCGTCCTAACAAGGAGTTCTCATGAGTGAATATCAACCTGCTTTAACGAGTCTGTCTGAAGATGAATCCGCTTTTCGCGATGCCATTCGCGATTTCGCTGAATCTGAAGTTAAACCACTGGTGTCTTCCATGGAGGAAAACTGTCAGATAAATCCCGATTTAATTAAAAAACTTTTTGAAATGGGTTTAATGGGCATTGAATCTCCCGAACAATACGGCGGCGCTGAAAGCAGTTTTTTTATGGCTTGTTTGGCAGTTGAAGAATTGGGAAGAGTCGATGCTTCCGTTAGCGTTATGGTCGATGTACAAAACACTCTAGTCACCAATGCCTTTTTAAAGTGGGCTAGCGAAGGTCAAAAAGAAAAATATCTACCCCGTTTGTCTCAAGACACTGTTGGAGCTTACGCTTTGAGTGAAAGCTCTAGTGGCTCAGACGCCTTTGCCTTAAAATTGAGAGCTGAAGATAAGGGCGACAAATATTTACTCAATGGACATAAATTGTGGATAACCAGTGCGGGTGAAGCTGGCGTTTTTTTAGTTTTTGCAAACTTAGAACCTGACAAAGGCTATAAGGGAATTACTGGTTTTATCGTTGAGAGAGACTTCCCCGGCTTTCAAGTCGGCAAGAAAGAGGATAAGCTAGGCATTCGCGCCAGCTCCACTTGTGAATTAACTTTTGAAAATTGTGAAGTCCCTAAAGAAAATGTTATTGGTGAAGTTGGTAAAGGCTATAAAATTGCCATTGAAACTTTAAACGAAGGGCGCATTGGTATTGGTGCACAAATGTTGGGAATTGCACAAGGGGCTTATGAAGCTACCCTTGCTTACGTTCAAAGCCGTGAACAATTTGGCAAAGTTATTGGGGCCAATCAAGGAGTACAGTTTCAGTTATCAGAAATGCGTACAGCTTTAGAAGCGAGTCGATTAATGGTTTACAATGCAGCGAGACTCAAGGATGAAGGCAAGAATTTTGTCAAAGAAGCAGCGATGGCTAAACTATTTGCTTCACGAACAGCTGAAAAAGTTTGCTCCTTAGCCGTTGATCTTTTTGGTGGAAATGGATTTACTAGAGAATACCCTGTCGAAAAATTTTATCGCGATGCTAAAATTGGACAAATCTATGAAGGTACTAGCAATATGCAATTGCAAACGATAGCAAAGTTGGAGATGTCTTAATTTGTCGATTTCTTACTGGCAAGACCACTCCAAGGGTCAAATTATTGAATGCGATATTTGTGTTATCGGTGGGGGTATTGCCGGCTTGTCGGCTGTTTATTGGTTACAAAAAGAAGATCCTTCTTTAAAAATAAGTCTCATTGAAAAAGGGGCCCTAGGCTCAGGCGCTACTGGTCGCAATGCCGGTTTTATAACCTGTGGTTCTGTGGAGCATTTTAATCGTTTGGTATGCACACATGGTAAAGATAAAGCCTTAGAAATTTGGCGATTTAGTGAATTGAACCTGGAGTTATTAAAGCAAGAAATTATAGAACCTTTAAATCTTGATTTGAAAAATTATTCCTCCACATACCCACAAGGTTTTGTTGGAACTAACCCACAAGGTTTTGTTGGAACTAACCCACAAGGTTTATGCATTGGTTTCGAACAAAAAGGAAGTTTCTCTCTCGCTTCAACGGAAGAAGAGTTTAATGAACTTAAACAATCTCACGATCTCATGAAAACTATGGGCATAAAAGTTGATGTCTTAAACGAAAATGAAATAAAAACACGTTTAGGCGCTGAAAACTTTGTCGGTGGCATCAAATACATCGATGATGCTTCTGTCCATCCCATAAAGTTAATCGAAGTCATTAAGTCCAGAGTTTTAAAAAATCCAAACATTAAAGTTTACGAACACCACGAAGTTTTTAACGTTGATCAACTTGGCGAAAACAAAGTTATTCACACACAACACAAGCAATTTCACAGTCCATTTATAGTTTTAGCGACGAATGCATACTCCCCTTTGTTAGATGATTATTTTAAAGATAAAATATATCCCACACGTGGACAAATTCTATGTACTGAAGCTGTTCCCCCTTTTATGGAGGGTCCTTGCTATGCTAATTTTGTATTAGACTATTTTAGACAGCTGCCAACTGGCGAAATGATTATTGGTGGTTTTAGACAATTGCAAAAAGATTCAGAGATTGGTTATGCTGACCATACTTCTGATGTAATTCAAAATGCATTGGAAGAGTTTCTTGATAAACATATTCCCACAGTCAGAGGTAAAAAAATCACCCACCGTTGGTCGGGAATTATGGGATTTAGCGCTGATGGTCAGCCGATGATTGGTTCATTGCCTAAAGATCCGCAAGTATTTTTTAGTGGTGGCTTCACTGCTCATGGATTAGGTTTAGCTTTTCACTCAGGAAAATGTTTAACCGACTTGATATTTGACAGACCTATCCCAGAATTTATATCAGCCCGTCGTTTTTGATTTATTGGCTTTTACAAATTAAAAGTTATTTAAAGAGCTTATCAACTAAATATTACCCATGTGTACACTTAAATAGATTTTCTAATTGCTCCTGTAAATTTCAGATAGATCTTGTAATTACGCACGTACACACTTAATAAGATTTTCTAATTGCTTCTGTATATTTCAGATAGATCTTGTAATTACGCACGTACACACTTAACTAGATTTTCTAATTGCTTCTGTATATTTCAGATAGATCCTATAATTATGCACGTACACACTTAATAAGATTTTCTAATTGCTTCTGTATATTTCAGATAGATACTATAATTATGCTCTCTAAGTATAGATCTTCATAAATGATTCTCAACAGGGCGCAAGGAGAAAGCTGTACTAGGTATCGCGCCGACGCAGCAACGATGTTGAGAAGTTTTTATGAAGATCTATACTTTTTTTAGTTTGTAATTTGTTGTTTCAAGCGTTACCTCTCAAAACAAAGACTTGAGAAATCTACAAAGAG
>JAGRAE010000133.1 GCA_020435005.1 Bdellovibrionales bacterium | reverse complement strand
AGAATCTATTTGGCCAAATGATTTTTATAATAAAATCGATTTTCCTGTTCATGCAGAAGCTGGTCGTTTTTTAGTAAACAGTTGCGGCTCCTATTTCGCAAAAGTCTTAACTGTTAAAAATAGAAAAGACAACTCATATATTATCATTAATGGTGGACTACAGCATCACGCCGCCAATTTAGCATCGCCTAAATTTGGCAACAGTAATATTACATGCAAGATGCTGAGGAATTCTAATAAAGAAGAAGAAGTTTTCCACGTACATGGATCACTCGGTGTGAGAAATGATAGATTATTGTCAGATGTAAAACTCCCTAAAGATATTAAAAGAGGAGATTGGTTAGAATTTATGCCCTGTGGAGCCTATGGATATACAGCTGGCGCAAATCAGTTTATATCTCCGGATTCAATAAGAGAGTACATAATCGAAGATAACAATATAATAGAAGTTTCACCACAATTAGCAAAACCTTATCCTTTATCTTTTACACAGGAATGATAGTTTGAAAATTGAAATAGTAAAAGAAAAATACTCTAATGAAATTATTCAACTTTTTATAGAAGAATACAAAAATCTAAATGCATTTAATTACCAGGATAGATCTCCTAACTTTTTTAACTTATACAAAACATTCAAAAGTGATAAAGCAACCTATATAATTGGAAGAGATCATTCTGGAACCTTAGTTTTTTGCTATGGCTTGATCCCTTATCAAACTCAAGTTGGCTACAAACTACCCATAATGTATGGAAGTGACCTATATATTCATCCTAATTTGCGAAATACCAAAAATGCTTGGAAATATGTAAAGGCTTCTGTGCCCTACTTTATCCAGGCTCTCGGCAATAATCTTTTGTGGATGGTAGAGCAAACCCCAGGCATTCTTACAGCATTAGAAAAAATTATTAATGCTTCAAATCTCAATTTTAAATACATTGGAATTACTATTGCCAAAGAAATTTATTTAAAAGAACTTAATACAAATATATCGAATTCTAAATTTTTAAACATTGATCAATTGTTAACAAGTTTTTCTGAAGATAATATTTTAAGTTTTATAAATTCTGAAATGAGAGAATTTGTCCCCTGCTTAGGTGTAGAAAGTTTAAAATGCATTTCTTCCTTATCTAACAAAAGCTTTTACTACGTCTATGAAGAAAATGGGCAAATAAAGGGCATTTTAATTCTTGCTGACCTAGAAAAAGCTAGAAAGTTAATTTATACAGGCAAATTCTCTCCTCTGCTTAATCACATAAAAAGTGGTCAGACTATTAAGTATGCCATTTGCGATATTTTTGGAAAGATAGATTTAAACATAAATGACATAGTTGGTTTTTCTAAAAAATCAAATTACGATGTTTTAAATATTAGAGACAGCTCAATTGACTATACTCAAATTGATCCTAAATATATCCTTAACTATTCAAGAAGAGTTTGTATTTTACATCAATCAGAATTATCCTATTGGTCTGATTGTTTTAATAGCTTTGAAAAAGGAATGAGAATGAAATTACATTCTTTATTTTTATAAATATGAGTCGTTTAATATTTACCAATTTAGGCATAGATCTTTTATGGGACAAAAATAAAGCCTTGTCGAAACTTTTTCCAGCAAGAATACCTAGTTCTGAACATCTTTTACTCACTCAACAAAACCTTGGACTTTTCTTCTCCAAAGTAGAAGATACTTTCATTGGTCATACTGGAGTAGATGAAACCTACCTAGATTTTGTAAACTCCTTCTTTAAGATTTCAAATTCTACACATTTCTTGAAAGCTAACCCTTTTGACTCAGCCAATTGGATTGAAGAAGTAAAAAAACTAGAATTAAGTCATAAGAATATTAGAAATATATTTGGTGCAGGCTTCTCTGTTTTAGAAAAAGATATTTGCGAATTATTGAATATTAACTTCCCGAAACAACATGATACTGATTTGTATTCCAAGTTAAATGATAAGACTTTTTTATTGGAAATCCACAATGATTTACCAGTATTGTTTCCAGATTCGAAAATTGTGGCAAATAGTCAGCTAAAAAATTATTTTAAAAACTACGACTTTACTAATGTTTCTTGCTTATTAAAGTTCCCACAAAGCTCAGGTGGTGCTGGCCAAATACGTCTAAAACAAACAAAAGATTTAAAAATTTTAGACTTCATTGAGCGACAACCCTATGAAACTGAATTCAATTGGCTAGCACAACAAGTAATACCCTCCTCTGAAGAGTACACAAGCTTTTGTTATACAGACGGACTTTTAGATGAATATCAACATTTAGTTGTGAAGTATGATAAAAATGGTTATTCCTACTTTCATTCTACTGCAACAGAGGAACAAAAGTGTGAAACACTTGATAAATTGGCTTCAAAAGTTTCTGAAATTCTAAGAAAACAAGGATATTTGGGTTACTTTGGGTTCGACACAATTTGGAATGATAAGGGTCAATGCTATATTGTCGATTTAAATGTAAGATTATGCAAAGGACATCTTATTCAAAATGCTGCTGAGTTTTTTTCAGTAGAAGATTATGTTTGCAAAAGAATTCGAATCGATGGAAAACCTATAATAAATTTTTATGACTTCTGGAATCACCTGCAAAAATTAATACCCGAAATTCATAATCGTGTTTTTCCAATTGAAGTATCTGGGCTAAAGTCCATAAATCAAAGTCAAAACTGTCAACTTGAACTTACTTTTATATGTCCTCTTATGTATATCAATTCAGCTTGGTATAATCAGTTAGATAAAGCGATTGAAGCAACTTTGAACAAATAAAGTATAAATGGATTGGCACAACTTAACAAAAAATAATACTCCCTTTTTTTTATACGATTTTGATAAAATTAAAAGCAACCATGCTTTTCTAGAAAAATTTTTAAATTTAAATAGGAATAAGCTTTTTTATTCTGTTAAATCAAACCCAAACATGTGTTTAATCAAGAAAATAGACAGCTTTGTAGATGGATTTGATATCTCTTCTTTCATTGAATTACAAGCTTTACTAAAGTTTGGAATTAATCCGCAAAGAGTTTCATTTTCAGGACCTGGAAAAACAAATGAAGCTATTCTTTCTGCATTAAATAATAATATAAAATCCATTCATATTGATTCTATTGATGAACTTAATTTTATAATTAAGCTAAAAGACAAATTTCAAGACACTGATTTTAGTCTGCGTATTCACACCAAAGGTGAAGAAGACAAACTAGGGTTCAATGAAAATGATTTGAATGCAGCATTTGAAATTCTGAAAAAAGAAGACTCATTTAAATTAAAAGGACTGCATTCTTATTTAGGTCGAGAAAGTTTTAGCAAGCCATACTTTAATGAAGTTCTAGATTTGTTAGATAATACTATTAACAGATTTAGGGATCACTTTAAAAAAGATATAGAGATTTTTATCGGTCCGGGTCTGCCTTCTGTGACTCAACTAAGTTTAGATGCAAATGACTATATGAACTATAAATTTCCAATCACATTTGAGCTTGGACGTTCTTTGATTTCAAATATAGGTCTATATGGCGCGCCCATTTTATCAGTTAAAGAAGAAAGTCAAAAAATTGCTATTCTTAATGGCGGAATTCATCATTTAGGAAGTTCACTACTTTCTGTATTCACTCAAAAAAATCAAGATTTGTGTTTTTTCCTTAGAGATGGAATAAATAGAATTAGCACCTCTTCAAATGAAGATATTAGTTTATATGGCTCTCTTTGTTTAGGGCACGACTGTATTTTACCACATGTTAGAGCTCCCATAGACCTTAAGCCAGGAGATTGGGTTGTTTTTAATGAATGTGGATCCTATGGCTTAACAGCATCTGTACCCTCCTTTATTGGACAAGACTTTCCCTCTGAATTTGCCACATACATTGACCCAAGTACCAAAAAATCTGTTATAATTGATGTAGGACCCAAAAACTTTAAAATTTATCATGAAAGTTTTATTTTATGAGCAGAGCTATAGATAAACTAAGAAAAATCTTAATAGAATTAAACTTTTCTGCATCTGCAAAAACTGTTAGCGAGGACTCTGATCTTTTCGAAACAGGTGCTATAGATTCTCTAACGCTCATCCAATATGTTCTTGCTATAGAAGATGAATTTAAAATTCGAATAGAAAACTCTGATATAACTTATGAGAACTTTAAAACTTTTAACACTCTCTCTCAATTTATTGAAAAAAAGTACTTAAAGACAGCCTAATGGATCTGTTAGCTAAAAAGCTTCAACATATTATTAAGCAATTAGAAAATAGAAAAAACTTAATTTTTTTAAAATCATATAATAATTGTTACACGTATCTTGACTTAGCAAATCAAATTTTTGGCTATACAAAGGCGCAAACAAATCAAAGTAAGTACTTTGCCATATCTGAAAATAAAAATTTAGAAGCCTACTCACAAGTCATCGCATCATTAATTGTTAATGTACCATTCATTCCCATTCCAAAATGCTGGCCTTTAGAAAAGAAAAATAATTTTATAAATGATTATAAATTGTCAAAAATGTTAAAAAATAATTCAATCGAGAAACAAAACCCCTTCGAGGGAATTTTATACTTTTTAGAAAATCAAGAATACAAAAACACACTTGCTTATATTTATTCTACTTCTGGAAGTTCTGGTGAGCCAAAGCTAATAAAAATAAGTCGCGATAACTTCTACTATTTTTTAGAAAGCCTAGAAGAACTAAATCTAGCGCCATACCCACTTACTCTAAGTCAAACTTTTGAGCTTAGTTTTGACCCCTCTCTTGCGGATCTATTTTTAACTATTTCAAATCAAAATATTATGGTTGCATTACAAGAACAGAATAAATACAACCTGTTTGAATACATTGAGAAAAATAATATTCATTTTTGCTCTCTCGTACCTTCATTAGCACAAATGAATATAGAACGTGCTAGAAATGTAACCGTTCAGCCCATCCACCACTTAAAAACAACTATTTTTACTGGAGAAGAATTATCATCACAACTTGTAGACGAATGGAGAAGAATATTTCCGAATTCGAAAATATATAACTTCTATGGCCCTACAGAGTCAACAGTATGGAGCCACTACTATGGCGTATCAGAAAATTTAAAAAACCTTAAAATTCCTATAGGAGTAAAATTAAAAAATGTTTTACACACTATTCATAACGGTGAACTTTTAATTGGAGGCAACCAATTAACTGAAGGCTATTTTAATGTAGAAGAAAATAAAAATCGTTTTATTAAAGATTCTGATAATAATATTTGGTTTAAAACTGGAGATTTTGTCGATATTGATGAGGAAAACAACTTAATATTCAAATGCAGAAAAGATCGCCAAATAAAAATCGGTGGTAGAAGGTTTGATCTTTCTGAAATTGAATATTTAGCACAGCAAGCAAATCAACAAGTCAAATTAACTGCTCTTCCACTAAAAAAAGAAAATAAAATTATTGGTACTCAAGTTGTATTTTACAATGATACTCGAGTTGATGATATTCATAAGATTATAGATGTTTGGAGAAAAAATTTAGCTACTGTTTTTATTCCAAAAAAATTCTTCATTAGTAATAAAATTCCCATTAATAACTCTCATAAAATAGATTGGAATAAAATAGTCGGTAATATTGAAAATGGTAAATATAAAGAGTTAGAATTATGAATAACAAATACCGCAATAAAGATTTAGAAAAGATAAACAATTGGCATTGGCTGGTAGATTTACTTGCAATATGTTTTCCCATTTTTTTTTCAATTTACATATGTATACAATATTCACTTTGGTTTTATCCATTGGCTTTGCTAATAATTAGCCAGCGTCAAGTAGCCTTGGTCGCTCTAGGTCATGAAGCTATGCATGGACTCTTAATAACAAATCGAAAATGGAATGACATTTTGGGTCGATATATTTGTCATTATCCAAACCTGGTTTCTTTTTCACAGTATAAAGCACTTCATCTACTTCACCACCGATATATTGGCACCCAGCAAGATCCAGATTTTTATCTCTATAATTATTACCCAGTATCCTTTGTGAGTTGGTCTAAAAATATTTTAAAATACATCTTCTCATTACATTTATACTGGGATTTTTTAAAATATTTCACAGAGATACCTTATCGAATTAATAAAATCTTTAATAAAAACATCAAACCCGCACAAAAATTAATTAAAAGTGATTTTTGGAATTATCTGACATTTTGGACTTTTATTTTAACTTTTTCAGTTTTTCATTCTTGGGTATATGAGTTAATTTTATATTGGTTAGTACCTTTGCTATTTAGTTTACCCTTTGTTCACCTACAAAACGCCTTAGAACATGGAAATGTTAACTCTGAAAGTCCCAATGAGACTCGTTCGATTACTAGTAGTTACGGATTAACCAAATATTTCTTACCTTTAAACTTACATTATCACTGTGAACACCATTTAAACCCCAATATTCCTCATTACAACCTGCTGCGCTATTCACAATATTTACAATATCAAGGAATCTTAACATCTAATCCAGACTTAAACATAAATTTGTTGCAAGCACTAAAAAAAGTCTTTCACAAGTGACACATTGAATTCCATTTGCCAATAAAGCCCTAAGTAAGCTAGTTTTTTAGAGATTTTAGGGGGGAATTATGTCTAACTTAATAATAATATTGATCGGCTTTGTTTTTATTATTTCTTGTACAACATCACCAAAGCAAGAAATGGCTAACAATAAAAAATTACTTACAGTTCAGGATGCGATAAAGCGAAAAAATCAGGTAGATCAAATTGAATATGAGTTAGATATAACTCTAAATAGAGACAAAGAGTTTACTGGTGTAGCTAAAATTAAATTCAATGTTTTAAACGATACAAACTCTCTAAGAGTTGACTTTAATGGCGGAAATGTTCATCAAGTTTTTGCCAATGCTAAAAATATCAAAATAGACTATAATGGTAGTTATTTAAAGATTCCCTCTAAATATTTACTAAAAGATCAGCCTAATGAAATTGTAGTATCTTATAGTCACCCCTATATGACAAATAGCCATGGACTACATAGAACAGTAGACAAAGAAGATGGACGCGTATACTTACATACACAATTTGAACCATTTAATGCTAATCTACTTTTTCCTTGTTTTGATCAACCCGATCTTAAAGCACATTACACTTTACAAGTAACTGCACCTATTAATTGGCAAGTTATTAGTTCAGAAAGAGAAATTAAAAAAGAAGCCATTAATAAAACATTTCAAAAATGGACATTTCCTAAATCAAAAAAATTTAGCACTTATATTTTTTCACTAATTGCTGGAGATTTTCATGTATGGGAAGATCAAGTCAATGACATACCTCTACGATTGTTTGCAAGAAAATCTCTGGCAAAATACGTAAAACCTGATATTTGGCTGACAACAACTAAAAAAGGACTTCAGTTCTTCCCTCAATATTTTAATACTCCCTACCCCTATAGTAAATATGATCAAATTATAACACCTGAATTATCTTCAGGTGCCATGGAAAATGTGGGCGCTGTGACATTCAATGAGTTATTTATTAGTCGAGGAAAAAAAACAGCTAGACAAGAGAGAGATTTAAAAGATGTTATTTATCATGAAATGGCTCACATGTGGTTTGGTAACTTGGTGACGATGAAGTGGTGGAATGACTTGTGGTTAAATGAAAGTTTTGCCACCTTTGTTTCTACTTTAGGCTTAAGCAAAACCGAACGAAATGCAGATTCTTTTTGGTTAGATTTTAACGGCACTAAAGAATGGGCTTACTGGGAAGATCGATTAGTGACAACTCATCCCATTCTGACTGATGTCAAAACTACCGAAGAGGCCTTTTCAAACTTTGATGGTATCACATATGGAAAAGGTGCATCTAGTTTGAGACAGCTTGTTTATTATATTGGCGAAGATAAATTCAAAAAGGGTTTAGCTTCCTATTTTAAAAAGTATGCAAATGGCAATACAACACTGGATAATTTTATTTCTTCTCTAAGTGAAGCCTCAAAATTAGATTTAAACGATTGGCAAAAAAAATGGCTGCAAACAACTGGTGTAAATAGTTTGTCTGTAAATTATGATTGTGAAAATGAGAAAATCATCAATTTTCAAATTTCACAAAGCGCACAAGCTGATCATCCCACCCTACGCCCACACAAAACACTAGTAGCATTAATTAAAAAGCAAAAAAATCAACTCAAAGTATATAATGTCAAAGATGTTTTATTAACTGATCCATCAACTCTCGTGGAGTCTTTTAAAGGACTAGCTTGTCCAGATATCGTTTATCCCAACTATAAAGATTATGCATTTGTAAATCCCCAACTAGATCAAAAAACTGTGAAGTTTCTAGAAGACAATATCGAAAAAATATCAGACCATTTGCTTTCAAAAATGCTCTGGATGGACTTATGGCGCATGGTCAGAGATGGAAAGTACGATATTAGAAGCTACGGAAAGCTTATACTCAATAAATCGCCATATGTAAAAGACCCAGGAACATTTAAAAATGCACTTTTATTTAATGAAGTAACATATTATTGGCCTAAAAAATCAATTAATGAAAAGATTGAATATGAAAAATTTGTGACTGAATCAGAAAAACAACTCTGGAAATTATTAAGTAATAAAGGCAGATCTTCTGATTTAAAGAAGGAAATTCTAAATATTTATTTACAAATTATAAACGATAAAAAATATTTAGACATTGCACATCAACTCTTAAATCCAAAATCAAAAGAAGCTAGTAGCTTAGGTTTCACTATTGATCAAGATATTCGTTGGAAGATTATTCAAAGTTTAGCAGCAAAAAACTATAAAAATATTGATCAGATAATAACTACAGAACATGAGAGAGACAACTCATTTAGAGGCAACAAAGAAGCTCTTGTTGCAAAAGCTGTTCGACCTGATTGGCAAGAAAAAGAAATATGGATTCAAAATTTTCTGAATCCTAAATCAGATTATTCATTAGATATACTAAGGTCTGTAGCTTATTATATTTTCCCTAACAACCAAGTCGATCTTCGCAATAAATATAGTAAGGATTTCTTTAATGATTTAGACAAAATTACTAAAGAAAGAGATATTTCTTATGCCAATAGCTTTGCATCATTAGGTCCTGTCTTTTGTGAAGCAGATGACCCCGACCTTTTAACTCCTTACTTGGAGAGTAATCCTGAATTATCACCACTAGTGGCTAAGAAGCTTAAAATAAAAAGACAAGAGTCGCAACGCTGTAGAACGATTCGCAATTTTACGCGACAAAACACTTCTGAAAAGCTTGAAACTAGCCAGAAGTTATAAGGAGAAATCTAAAAGTTATGAAATCATGGGCCAAGTTTTTACTTTATTCTGCAAGTGGGGTTATTGTTCTTATAATAATAATTCTCACCCTTCTCTATATCCGCACAGAGTTTATGTAAAAGGTGACA
>JAGRAE010000132.1 GCA_020435005.1 Bdellovibrionales bacterium | reverse complement strand
TAAGTTGTGGAAATATAGAGTTAATATCTCAAGTTTTAAAACTAAAGATTTTAAAGAATTTTTTTAAGCCAACTCTTATCCTCCTGGCATAAGAACTTTTCTGAGAGATGCTATAACATATATTTGGTCTCAGCAATTGGCGAACTCACAGTATTGGACGCCTGTGCAAGAAAATTCAATTTATATTTTAAATCAAGAAGACTTATTGTCTGGTAACAATCTAAAAGGTTCACATCCACTTATTCAAATTTCTAATATTTTAACTGATTTAGAAAATTGGCATAAATCAAATAGAAAATTAGAAGCTGCACTGGAAGCGCAATTAGAGAGATATCGCTTAATAGCTTCACACTTTAAAACAGATATTGATAAAGCGATACAATTAAAGTTCTTAATAAAACTACTAAGGACAACCCCAAATGTATCATGGAAATCAATGGTGTACGCTGAAATAGTTAAGTTCTACTTTGAAGAGAATAAAAATAATTCTCTGATTTTATCTAGAAATAAAGCTAAAGAATGTATTGAAAAATATCCAAAAACTACAGGGGCCCAATATTGCCAACATTATTTTGACAGAATAGAAGAAAAAGATTTCAAATTGCAATCCATGTTTATCGATGGAGAAAATAAAAGATCATTAGAATTAAATTATAAAAATATTAATAAAATTTATCTTTTCGCTTATAAACGCAATTTAAATAAATTATTAGTCGGCAAGAAAGATTACAATTTATTTCCTGATAAAGGGGAGCTAACTAATATAATTTCCACAGAACCATATAAAAAATGGTCATTTGATTTAAGACTTACTGAAGATTTCAAATCTCATAAAAAATATTTAGATTTAGATCTAGACAAAAATGGTTATTATATAATTGTAGCCTCAAAACAAGACGATCCTAGACAAAAAAAAGATAATAAAATAATTGCCATAAATTATATTCAATCAAAGTATTTAATTAAAAAAGAAAGAATGGAAAATGGTGGATGGCGTATTTATACGGTCACTGGTGATAAAGGTGAAATAGTTCCCAATGCCAATGTAAAGCTGTACAAACAAGATTATAAGACAGGTTTTTCAGTTGTTCGATCAGATTTTACAAATGAAAATGGTTATGTTGAATTTAATAATTTAACTCCAAGGTTTAGCTATATAGCTACAGCTGAAAAAGAAAAGGATATAACTTTAGATAAAAGCAATATCCACTTTGGAGATATAAGATCAGTCCGACAGTCAAAAAATATTATATTATATCAAGATAGAGGTGTGTATCGACCTGGGCAAAAAATATTTGTCAAAGTTTTAGGATTTCAGAATACACATTTGGATAAAAGTAAGTACGAACCATTTGCAGAAAATACCGATATTGAAATTGAGCTTAAAGATGCCAATTACAAAACTGTTCAGAAGCAAAAAGCAAAAACGAATAAATTTGGAACGGCACATGTTGAGTTTCTAATTCCAAAGGGAAGACTTTTAGGTCAATGGACACTGAGGGCTAAAAGTAGTAATGTTAATACACACTCTCAATTTCTCGTAGAAGAATATAAAAGACCAACTTTTTTAGTTGAGCTGCAATCACCCAAACAAGCCATTAGATTAAATCAAAAATCAATGATTACTGGTGACGTAAAATATTATTATGGACTTCCAGTAACTGAAGGGAAAGTGAAATGGAAGATTTATCGCCAAACTAACTTTCCTTGGTGGTGGAGCTGGTATCATTGGGGCTCCTCTTCTAGTTATGAAGCTTCAGAACAAATGATAGCATCTGGTGTTGAGTTACTAAATAAAGAGGGCTTATTTAGTATTTCTTTTAAACCACAAGCCGATGAAAATCTCAAACATTCAGGTGTCATCTATAATTATCGTTTAATGGTAGATGTAACAGACTTAGGAGGTGAAACGCAGTCCGCAGAAAGAAACTATAGTATAGGTTTTGTTGATGTTAAAGCTAATATAGCTACTGAGAAAAACTATTTTATGGCTGGATCACCTGTTAATTTAAAAGTTTTATTAAGCTCTCTAAACAATAAGCCTTTGAGTGGCAAAGGAAACTGGAAACTTTATACCATAAAACAACCCAGTAAAACGCGTCCCCTGAGTGAGGAGGTTCAATCCAGTTTAAGCTTTAATAAAAACACAAAAGACTACACACACCTTGATGACAAGAAATATCCTAGGTGGAGAAACTTTAGTCATTGGTCACAAGTTAGTTTCCATTGGTCTAAGAGGCAGGTTGTCACAGCAGGTTCTATAAATCACAATAATGCAGGACAGGCTGATATTTCAATTAAGAGTTTAAAATCTGGTTTCTACAGAATTATTTATCAAACACAAGATAAATATGGAGCTGAATTTAAAACTCAAAAAGATTTTTATGTAGTTTCGGAAAAAAACAAACTGCATTTCCCGCTTATCGTTGATTCACAGAAGTTTGTTTATGAGCCAGGCGAAGTTTTTAAACTATTTGTACATTCTGGATTCAAGAATCAAACTATTAATTATGTTATTCGTAACAATGAAGAAGTTTTAAAAAGTGGAAGCATAAAAAGTAACACAACAATGAAAACAATAGACATACCAATAGAGGAAAAGCATAGAGGTGGTTTTTCTTATCAAGTCTATACTATAAATGATTATCAAATGAATTCTATTCAAGGTCATGTTAGTGTGCCTTGGTCAAATAAGGAACTCAATATTGAGTTTGAAACTTTTCGTGATCGGTTAAGGCCAGGAGTTAAAGAAAAATTTAAAATTGTGATAAAAAATAAAATTTATAATGAGCGCATAAAAGAAACAGCTGAGGTTTTATCCTATATGTATGATAAAAGTTTGGATGTTTTTAATCAACTCAGCCCTAAAAGTCCATTACAATTTTTTCCTAATCATTCTCATTTCAAACATCCGCTAACTACAAATTTAAGCCTTGCACCAGAGTCTTATATCTATGGTTATAATTTAAAACGATCTACTTCTGTACCTTATCTTAACTCTGATAGTTTTCGCTTTTTAACAAATTATGGTATTGGTGGATTGGGAAATAGAGGTCGTGGCTATACCAAAGGGTTGGCGGTGCCATCATCAGCTCCCAGGGAGTTAGATGATGCCTATGCTGAAACTGAGGCTTTGAGTGAAGATGAATCAAGATTTGGTGGTAGAGCTTCAGCTAAAATGCAAGTTAAAAGAGCAAAATCAGATACATTACCAAGTAGTAAAGAAAGTGTAAAAGCTTCCTCTGTAGATGTGAACGATGTTCAAATTCGCAAGAACTTTAACGAGACAGCCTATTGGCAACCACAATTATTAACTGATGAAAATGGTGAGGCTTATATAGAATTTGAAGTCCCAGACTCATTGACCAGTTGGAATCTTTGGGTGCAAGCTGTTACAAAAAATTTGTCATCAGGTTTGTTAAAAAAAGAATTGCAAACTGTAAAAGAATTAATGATTCGCCCCTATTTGCCCCGTTTTTTACGTGAAGGTGACAGGGGTGAATTAAAAATTGCTGTAAACAATTCTTCAAATCAACAAATGAAGGTTAACTTGACAGCAGAAATTATTGATCCTCAAACAGAAAAAAATATATTGAAAGAATTTGGTATACAAAGTGGAGACTGGAACCAAGAAATTGTTCTTGCACCTAGTTCGTCAAAAACAGTAAGTATTTATTTAAATGTTCCTGCAAAAATTCAAGAAGTTTCTTTTAAAATAAAAGGCACTTCTGGACTCTGGAGTGATGGAGAATTAAGAAGTTTACCTATTCTGCCAAGTCGCATGCATTTAATGGAATCAAAGTTTGTTACATTAAAACAAGGAAATCCAAGAGAAGTAGAGTTTGTTGGTATGAGATTAACCGGAGATGACACTCGTATAAACAAACAATTAGTGATTACCTTAGATGCCCAATTAATATATTCTGTTTTATCTGCGTTGCCCTACCTCGTAAACTATCCTTATGAATGTACTGAACAAACATTAAATCGTTTTATTTCTACAGCTATTCTAAATAAAACATTTGCTCAGCATCCAGCTATAAAAAAAATGGCTAGCAAATTTTCTAAGGAAAGAAGAACTCAATTTGAAAAGTGGAATGAGAAAGACCCTAATCGCATGTTACTCTTAGAAGAATCTCCTTGGTTAAGTCAAGCTCAAGGAGGTGGACACAGTGAAGAAGAATTAATCAAAGTACTGGATCCACAAATATCAAAATTGCAAATGGAAAATTCTTTAAAGAAAATTCAGCAGAGTCAGACTTCAGTGGGAGGTTTTCCGTGGTATCCGGGAGGGGCACCAAGTCCACATATAACAATGTTGGTTATTCATGGTTTTTCAAAAGCTCTTGAATTTGGTGTAGATCTGCCCAAGCCTATGATTGTTAAGGCTTGGAATTATTTGTATAAGCATTTTCGTGAACATGAACTGAAAAAACATAGTTTACATTTATTAGTTTATTTAAATTATCTAGCGAGTAGTTTTCCTGACAGTAGTTGGACAGGGAAGTTTTTCACAGATCAAGAAAGAAAAACTATTTTAGACTATACTTTTCTACATTGGCGAGAACTTTCTCCTTACTTGAAGGCTTATTTAAGCTTATCACTTTACCGCATGCAGAAGTCGAGTGAAGCGAAATTGGTTTTTGATTCTATTATGGACTCTGCTAAGACCACAGAAGATCAAGGAACTTATTGGGCTGCAGAAGATCGTTCTTGGTTATGGTATAATGATACAATTGAAAGTCATGCTTTTGTGTTAAGGGCAATGACTGAAATGTATCCTAAAGATAATAGGCGTGAAGGATTAGTAAAATGGCTATTTATCAATAAAAAACTAAACCATTGGAAGTCCACACGGGCTACGGCAGAAGTTTTATATTCCTTAGTTCATTATTTAAAAACAGCGAACCAATTAGGAATAAGAGAACAGATTGATGTAAAAATAGGCTCAGAAAATAGGAGTTTTATTTTTGAGCCAGAAAATTTTGATGGAAAAAATAAACAGTGGGTTATTCCTGGTCCACAAATAAATCCAAAACAAATGGCAAAAATTCATTTTGAAAAAAAGGACCCAGCTCTGGGTTTTGCTTCTGCTACTTGGCATTATTCGACAGAACAACTGCCGTCAAAGGGCGTTGGTGACTTTTTATCTGTGGAACGAAAATATTACCTCCGACAAAATGAGGGAGGACGGATGGTTTTAAAAGCCATTAGTGAGGGACAAAATTTAGAGATTGGCGATGAAATTGAAGTTCATCTATCCATTCGCGCAAAGCATCAATTTGAATACGTCCATTTGAGAGATCCGAGGGCTGCTGGCCTAGAACCAGGGGTTGTAACCTCCGGTTGGGAATGGGATTTAGGTTTGCCTCGTTATAAAGAAATTCGTGATAGTGCCACGAACTTCTTTTTTGAGTATTTGCCCATGGGCGAATACACCTTGAAATATAGGGCAAAAGCACAAATGTCTGGGCAATTTAGAGTTGGTCCCGCTCAGCTCCAGGCTATGTATGCTCCTGAATTTGGTGCTTTTTCAAGTGGAAAAATTCTCAAAATCAAGTAGTTGATATTAGGTCTAGCTATGATATTAGCTAGATTGAATACAACACAGGGAGAATTATGAATCAATTGGATACCTCTTGGATATGGGTCATTGGTGGTGCCGCTCTAGTCTTAGGAACAATTTCCACTATAATTTACTATTTTGCCCGTTATTATTTTAAAACGAGTGAACAAGATAACGAAGTTGTAAAAAGCTTAAAAGAGATACCGCCCACTCAAACAGTTGATGAGAGAAAAGTTTTACAAAAAGAACCTGAAAATTTAAAAACTCCTCAGCCAATTAAAAAAGAATTAAAAGATGCATTATTTAATACTAAACAAGGATTGTGGGGAAGGATTAAAGACAGTTTTTCAGGAAAATCTGAACTTAATAAAGATGATTTTGAGTCCCTGGAAGAGATTTTGTACACAAGTGACTTGGGTCCTCAAACGGTTCAACGTTTAGTAGAAGCAATAAGTGAAGACTTGGATAAATCAGAGAAAAAAGATGCTGATAAAGTCAGACAAGCCTTAAAAAATGAAATGTTGAACATCTTCCAGAGTATTCAAAAAGAAAAGCAAAATCTTTTAGAAAAAGTTAAAAACAGTCATCATCCATTTGTAATTATGGTTGTTGGAGTTAATGGAGCAGGAAAGACAACAACTATTGGAAAGTTATCCAATTTATTTGCCAGCGCAGGATTAAAAACTATGCTCATTGCTGGGGATACTTTTCGAGCCGCAGCAAGGGAGCAATTAGATATTTGGAGTCAACGAGCTGATGTCGAGATCTTTAATCCAGGTAACGTACAGGACCCTAGTGCAGTGGCCTTTGATGGCTGTAGCTCTGCAAAAGCTAAAAACGTAGATGTTGCCATTATAGACACGGCAGGGCGACTTCACACTCAAAGTAATTTAATGGATGAATTGAAGAAAATGAAACGAGTAATTGCTAAAGTATTGCCTGAGGCTCCTCAGGAAACATTGATAGTTTTAGATGCAAATTCAGGTCAAAATGCTCTCGTTCAGGCAAAGATGTTTAACGAAGCTCTGGAGCTTACTGGTGCGGTGCTCACTAAATTAGATGGTACAGCAAAAGGTGGAGTGGCAGTGGGTTTAGCTTATGAATTAGAGCTACCTATACGACTTATTGGTGTTGGTGAAGGTTTAGACGACTTGCGAAACTTTGAGTCTTCTGAATTTGTGGATTCAATTATATAATTGAGATGACATTAGGAAGTTTTAATCTGTAGAAGAGGGTCTATGAAATTTTTATTTATTACAATTTTTTCATTCATATTAATTCATCCAGCTTTTTCCAAATTAGAAGCAAATTCAACAACTCCTAAGTATATTGGTTTGGATGTGCGCACGGGTTTTGAGACGAGAATAAATCCTGCAAATGGTTCACTAAATATTCCAATTGGCGATTTGGAAAAGAAAGTAATCTCAATGATTCCCGATAAAAGCCAAGAAATCATAGTATTTTGTGAATCGGGAGGACGTTCAGACCGTGCAAAAAAAATATTGAATTCTATGGGTTACAAAAATATCAAAGATATTAAGACTTGGCGTGTATGGAATAAGAAATACAATTCAAACCAATAAGGGTTTTAAAGTATTATTCCGAGATTTGTGTTTTGTCAGTGTAAGCTGTAAAATAGATCAATAATAAAGTCGTTAAAAAAATTGCAATAAGAGTGCAAGCAGCAAAAAGTACCATAACAAATGGAAAAATTGCTATATTAAACGTTGTTGTGCTCAACATAAAAGGCCTCCATTTTTCATTCATAGCTTAAAATTTTAATATTGTGTTTAAGTTCCAGAAGAGAATAATTTTAGAATTCTACAAAATACTTAAACTTATAAGAAAGGAATTAATATCTTTTCAAATTTATTTTTAGGTCCAAAATGGAGGACCAAAAAATGAAGAAAAAATCGCACGGCAATTTAGTTTTTTTAGAGGATCATTACAGTAGAAATGACTTTGAGGATCCTAGTGACTATGAACTTTACAACAATTACGAAGACATCGATGATTTCAATTTATACGATGACGACTATATCGTACAAGAATTGGATTTAACGGGAGTTAATTTACATGGTGCTAACTTAGTTAAAGCCGATTTGTCTCATTCAAATATAGTAGCAGCAGAAATGCGTTTTTCTGAACTAGAAGGGGCAAATATATCCTGTTCACATGTAAACATGTCTGATTTATATGGATCAAATTTAAAAAACTCTAATTTAGAGTTTATTGAAATACGTAACTCAGATTTAAGTTACTGCAATTTACATGGAGCCAATTTAGAAGGTGCTTTGATCGTTAATTCAGACTTTAGTTGCACAGATTTAAGAGGTGCAAACTTATACAAGGTAGATGCCACTGAGACAAAATTTCAAAATGCAGTTTTTGATGAGTACTCAAAACTTCCATTTAATAAAAAGAAAGCTGAAGAATTGGGGATGATTTTTATCAATAACGATAACATGGATAATGTTTCGTGAAGTAGGAGATTTACTTTATGAGAATTGAATTCAAAAACATTTTTTATATAATGTTTATTTTAATATCACCACTCTTGGTTTTAGGCTTGGGATTTTTTGTACCTCTTTTAATACCATTACTTTTTATATTAACCATTTTATTCGTTTTACCAGCTTATGGTTTCTATTATGGATTAAATAAAATTGCAAATTTTCCACAGCCTTATGAGGTTCATTATAAATCAGTGGAACGTGGTAAAAGTCTAATAATTTACAACAAAGCTTCTTAACTCAAGAAGCTTTTTTAAAAATAATTATTAACCAAAAAAAGGAGTTAGCAATATGTTAAAAGCCATAAATTATGGAAATATTGGTTATTCTGACAGCATAGATAGTAAGATCAGGAAAGAAATTCAAAAAATTGAAAATAGATTACAAAATAGTAAAAATCCAGAATTTGAGGTTTGGTTAAAAAATAATAACCCTAGGACAAGTGCTGGACCTGTGGAGTTTGTTTGCTCTATAAGTGTAAAATATCTAAAAAAGAGAATTTTTGTGACAAAAGCTAGTCTTTCTTTTCAAGAGAGCTTTCACAAAGCAAAAAAAGTATTGGAAAAATTGATTTCTAAAAAATTTGATAACAAATACAAAAGAAAAAAGATTCATTTATATAGTATGTAAGACAATCTACCTTATTGTATCAAACCAATATTCTCATTTAAGAGGGCTTTTTAAAAGCCCTTTTTTTTAAAAAAGTCATCATTATTGAAATTATTGAAGATGTTTAAAAACAAAAAAAATCCCACGGTTTAGGTGAGCCGTGGGACGAGGGAGGGGTTATAGGTCTTTAGGTGGTATTTATTCCTATATTGCCAGATAATACTGGGATACTATATCATTCGTCTCCTTCCAAGCTTGTTCTGATTTTGTAAGATCACTCAAGCTTATTATTCCAACAAGTCGTTTGGATTTATTTAAAACAGGCATTCTTCTTACTTGAAATTTGCCCATTGATTCGACCACATCCTTGAGATCTTGATCTTCATAACAATAGTAAACTTCATGAGTCATAACGTCTCTTACGGTTCCACTGTTTAAGTTACTAAAACCTTTAATCGCTATGTCTCTATCAGTTACCATGCCAATGATTCGATCATTTTCTGCAACGGGTAGTGATCCCACTGCTTCCTCGTCCATGATTTTTGCTATTTTATGTAATTTTTCATTTGGAGAAGTTACTTTTACATTTGTTGTCATAACATCTTTTGCTTTCATTATTCCTCCAATTTTCTATCTGAACTGATGAGAATAAACCATAATTTTCAGGTTCAAGAATGAAGGTTATTTGCAGAAAGTATTTAGAAATTTAGACAATTAAATAGTAAGTAAAAAAGTAGAAGTTGTATTGGAGGGATAAATTTATAATTAAATTA
>JAGRAE010000131.1 GCA_020435005.1 Bdellovibrionales bacterium | reverse complement strand
AAAAATTTTGTTTTTGATAAAACCGGAACTCTCACAAAAGGTGAGTTTAACTTTATAAAGTGGCAAGAGTTAACTCACACTCTCAATTCTAATGATTATGCCATAATACATGCACTTGAAGAAAAAGCGCGTCATCCACTTGCCAAAGCTCTCCTTCAAGAGACAGAAAATCGTTTTCTACAGCCCATAAAAATCAGCCAGTGGAAAGAAGTATTTGGCCAAGGTGTCAGTGGTTACTTTCTAGAAGATTTTTATGAGCTCAAAGCGGCTCCTGATAAATATGCCAATAATAATGTAAGCACCGCTGTCGGCTTCTACAAAAACAGTCAATTACTAGCTGTTGCTCATTTGGGTGATCAACTATTGCCTCACGCTAGAAAAATTGTTCAACGTTTAAAAAAGCAGGCTCAAGTTTATTTAGTTACGGGTGACAACACTCAAAGCGCACATTTTATCGCCAAGTCATTAAATATACCTCTTCAAAATGTAATTGCTAAAGCTTCTCCTGAAGACAAAGTTAAATTTATTAGTTCACTCCCTAACTCGGCAATGATTGGCGATGGAGCCAATGATGCTGTGGCTTTATCCAAAGCAGATATTGGAATTGCTGTTAAAGGAAGTATGTCAGCAAGCTTGAAAGCTGCAAATGTTTACTTTACAGTAGATGGAATAGAACATTTACATAAACTTTTAGACATCAGTGTACTGTTCGAAAAGACAGTACGAGGACATATGTGGTTTTCAGCTGTATATAATATTCTTGGCGCATTGGCAGCTATTATGGGATTAGTTAATCCTCTAATAGCTGCACTCCTGATGCCGGCTAGTAGTTTAACTGTATTATTTACGTCATTAAATGGCATGAAATCATTTAAATTTAAAAAACCAAAAAATATAAAAACTGTTGAGGCTCTTACATGAATATTCTCATTCTCATGATTCCTGCATCTATAATATTAGGAGTATTTTTTTTGGTCGCATTTATTTGGGCAACAAAACAGGGGCAGTTCGATGACCTCGTAACTCCCCAGTACGAAGTATTACTAGAAGACAAGCAAATGAAGGATGTAAATAATGAGCAAAAATCTAAAAAACACATATGACGACGATATAGTTAAATTGTTTATTTACGCCACAATGCTTTGGGGTGGGGCCGCCTTTTTATTTGGGGTGATCGCTGCTATCCAAATGGCATTTTGGCAGTTTAACTTCAACCTTGAATGGATCACTTTCGGACGGTTGAGACCATTGCATACTAATGCAGCAATATTTGCCTTTGCTGGCAATACCATTTTTGCGGGGATTTATTATTCCACTCAAAGACTCACACGAATCCGCATGTGGTCAGATACCTTAAGTAAAATCCATTTCTGGGGATGGCAGCTTATTATTGTTGCAGCCGCCATCACTCTGCCTTTGGGTTTTTCACAAAGTAAAGAATATGCTGAACTAGAATGGCCTATTGACCTTGCCATAGCAGTCATTTGGGTTGTTTTTGGCATTAACTTTATTATGACATTAGTTAAACGCCGCGAACGACATATGTATGTGGCACTATGGTTTTATATTTCAACCTTTGTTACCGTAGCTGTTTTACATATTTTTAACTCCATTGAAATTCCAGTTAGTTTTCTTAAAAGTTATCCCGTCTATGCTGGTATTCAAGATGCGCTTGTACAGTGGTGGTATGGACATAATGCCGTGGCTTTTTTCTTAACCACTCCATTTCTGGGCTTAATGTATTATTTTATTCCGAAAGCGGTAAATCGCCCAGTTTATAGTTATCGACTTTCAATTGTTCACTTTTGGGCCCTTATTTTTATTTACATTTGGGCAGGACCTCACCATCTATTAAATACAGCACTACCTGATTGGTTGCAGACCATGGGAGTCATTTTTAGCGTTATGCTATGGGCGCCAAGCTGGGGGGGCATGATTAATGGACTACTTACATTAAGAGGTGTGTGGCACTTACTAAGAACGGAACCCATTGTGAAATTCTTTGTTACTGCTGTTACTTTTTACGGGATGTCTACTTTTGAAGGCCCCCTCTTATCCATCAAAAGTGTTAGCGCTTTAGGTCACTATACAGATTGGATCATTGCCCACGTCCACGCGGGTGCTCTCGGCTGGAATGGTTTTATGGCCTTTGGTATGATCTATTATTTAATTCCCCGATTATTTGATACACAACTATTTAGTAAAAAATTAGCCAATGCCCATTTTTGGTTGGGACTATTAGGTATTGTTTTTTATTACTCATCAATGCTAGCTGCTGGTCTAACACAAGGGATGATGTGGCGAGCGATCGACGGTAGTGGTCAGTTAGTTTATCCAGACTTCGTTGAAACTGTAATGAAAATTGTACCACTTTATTATGTGAGAATAATTGGTGGAACCCTGTATTTGGTTGGCTTTTTAATTATGGTTTACAACATTGTTAAAACCGTAAAAGCTTCTAAAGGTGAAGTTGTTCAAGTGGCCGTACCTACACAAGCCTATGATGCCCATGGTGATGTGGGAACCGGACACAGAAAACTTGAAGGTCTAGCTTTAACTTTCACAGTCTTAGCTACTCTAGCTATTATTGTTGGTTCTGTAATAGAATTGGTTCCTACCATGTCAATGCATAAGTACGTAAAAATGGAAAATGCAGTTGAACCATGGTCACCTCTTCAACTTGCGGGAAGAGATATTTACATTCGTGAAGGATGTTACGTTTGCCACTCGCAAATGATTCGAAAAATGCCTTCGGATGTTCTTCGTTTTGGAAATGCTTCTACAATCGAGCACTCCATGTACGATCGTCCATTCCAATGGGGTTCAAAGAGAACAGGACCCGACTTGGCTCGTGTTGGTAAAAAATATCCCGATATGTGGCATTACAAACACATGAAAAACCCAAGAGAAGTCGTGCAAAATTCACTAATGCCCAACTACACTTGGCTTTATAACAAAGACATTGACTACTACAGCTTGAGAAAGAAATTTTCAGTGCTCAAAATTTTGGGAGTTCCCTACTCCGACCAACAAGTTGCCAATGCCGATGCTCATGCTGAGAGTGAAGCTGAAGCTATTGCCGAAGGATTAAAAGAAGCCGGCGTAACTGCTAATGTTGCCAACAAAGAAATTTTAGCACTTATTTCTTATCTACAAGCCCTTGGACAAAAGGGAGGAGAGAAGTGAAACAAGAAGGATTAAAGTACTTTACTCACCCAGAATTAATGGCCATAGCCTTTACCTTATTTATGGTGACATTTGTTGGGATTATATTTTGGACTTTTCGAAAATCAGCAAAAAAGGAATATGAGCAAGTAGCTCAAGCCCCTTTACAAGAGGAGACACTACATGGACAAAATTAAGGATGATCCGTATTTAATGGACCACAATTATGATGGAATTCAAGAGCTCGACAACCCCATGCCGACGTGGTGGTTGATTACTTTTTTTGTAACGATCGTATTTGCTGGAATTTATTATTTTCATTATGAACTTTCGCAAATCACAAGTTCCGATATTGAACTTAAACAAGAATTAGCTGAAGTGGAAGCATTGAGAAATGCCGCACAAGCCAGTGAACCAAAAATGGAAGCTACTGACTTGAATGCATTAGTAAGTGATACAAATGCTATTGCCGCCGGCAAAAAACAATACGACCTTAGATGTGCCGCTTGCCATGGCCCCGCTGGTGGTGGCGGTATCGGCCCTAATTTAACTGATGACTGGTGGATACATGGCAAGGGTTCGATTCAAGACATTCATGGCATTGTCGCCAATGGTGTACTCGATAAGGGTATGCCGGCATGGAAAGAAATGATGTCTGCATCTGATGTCAACCATGTTTCGGCCTATGTCGTCTCACTAAAAGGTACAAACCCAGCAAATGCAAAAAAGGCTGAAGGCCAGAAAGTCGAGTAGTATCGTGAATAAAAAAGATCCCCGCGAAGTTCCTTTAGATAGTTTAGCTTCCCTAGATGAATATGGGGATCGAAAATATATTTATCCAGCAGAAATAAAAGGGTTTTTTAAGAATTGGAGAAATATAATTCATCCCCTTTTTATTGCCTTTTTTTTAATATTGCCATGGATAAAAGTTAACGATCAACAATGGGTCTTACTCAACTTACCAGAGAGAAAGTTTAATATTTTTGGACTTTCTTTCTGGGCCCACGACACTCCTATGATATTTTTTGTAATAGCCGGCTTACTCGTCGGCTTATCTTTTGTAACTGCTGTGTGGGGACGCGTTTGGTGTGGATGGGCTTGCCCACAAACAGTTTTTATAGAAAGTGTTTTTCGGCGTATAGAAATTCTAGTAGAAGGCAACTACTTAGCCCGTATGAAACTTGATAAAGCCCCTATGGATTTTAAAAAGTTTCTAAAAAAATCTATTAAATGGTCCCTGTTTTTATTGATTTCATTAATTATAACTCACAGTTTTCTGGCCTATTTTGTAGGTACAGATCGCCTACTTGATATGATTCAACACAGTCCAAAAGAAAACTGGACAAACTTTCTTATTATTTGCATTACAACGGCTATAATACTGTTTGATTTTGGCTGGTTCAGGGAACAATTTTGTTTAATCATGTGTCCTTATGGACGTTTTCAATCTGTACTCATGGATAAAAGTTCATTAGGTGTATTTTATGATAAAAAACGCGGTGAACCTCGAAGAACTAAAGAAAATAAAGATAACCCCAGCGAACAAGGCGACTGTATAAATTGTTATAAATGTGTCTCTGTTTGTCCTACCGGCATAGATATCCGCAATGGTTTACAAATGGAATGCATAGCTTGTACGGCTTGTATTGATGCCTGTGATGAGATCATGGAAAAAGTGAATAAGCCAAAGGGTTTAATTCGATATGCTTCGGAGAGCACTTTGGAAGGTAATAAGTCTAACCATTTAAGACCACGCACAATATTGTACGCCGTCATTTTAGTCATCCTACTCTCCGGCCTAACCATTTCTTTATTAAAGAAAGAGTCCGTTAGTTTTAGTATTATTAGAGCTGTTGAAGAACCATATAAAGTCACTGACACAATGGAAGGCAAGAAAGAAGTTATTAATCACTTTAAAGTACATATTCAAAACCAAAGCCCTTCTCAAGTTTCTACTGAATATCATCTGAAAGATGAGGATTCGGCCTATCAATTAATTGCACCAATGAACCCTGCGATTACTGAGAGTGGTGCAAAAAACTGGATACACTTTTTTGTAAAAGTTGATTTAGATAAATTTCACTCAACAACTGATCGTGAATTGCAAATTGAATTCAAGACAAAGGGTGATTCTGTAGATATCGATACTCTTAAGTCTATAACATTACTTGGGCCGGAAAGATAATTTCTGGCCCCTTTAACCAATGTGCTTACTCGACCAATCCCCAATTAAGTAATTCATTCCAGTCACCCATTTCAGCTGTCTTTCTCAAGCGATCTAAATGATGTCGAACGTGAACAGGGACTTGGCCAGAATAGGGACCATTCATATAATTAGCTAAGACCACGGCTTCATAACGAAGGTAACATTTTTTTGCTAACTGAGTTCGCGGTAAAACACGAATACAATTTTCATAATAAACTTCGTGGAGTGTCCACAGGTTAATATCTTTAAGACGTTCAGCCACTAATCCCGCCGTATACAATGTCTCTGCTTGTTCTTTTTTAGTCCCTGGCGTTTCTAGTAAATCATGTAATAAACTTGAAGATCTAAGAAAGTAAATTGCACCGGCACTACTTTGTGGAAACTGGGTGGCCTGCCAACCCTTCTGTAGCAGGCGATTGGCTTTGGCTAATTTTTGCACAAAACTTTCTTTTTTCACTTTCATTTCGGCTTTTGCATCTTTATTCCATTCTTGAATAGCCAGTTTCCACTCGAGTAGTGTTTGCTGTAATGAAGGTGGGACAACATTTGTTGCAAGTAAGTTATTGACAATAGATCGTGCTAAATCGGGATCTCTTTTGACTCGAACAACTATAGCCATCGATTTTTTTGCACTAGTTTCCCAAACCTGAGGACTAGTCTTAGCTAAATTTTTATCTGATAAGACCAGTTTATAAGCCTCCAGAGCTTGGTCAAAATCTCGAATAGAAGCTAGATATTGTGCCTTGTCTAATTTTGATAGTTTTTCTAAGTCAACTCCCCAAGCCCAATCCAACTGACGACCTTGGTTATTGCGTGTATGACAGCCAATGCAGTAACTTGTAGCATTTCTAATATTATTCTGGGCGAAATCAGAGTTTCCTAAATTGTACTGCTCATAAGCGTACTCAATATCTTGAGCAAACTTTTCAGCTGTAAACTGTAATATAGGATCTCCTTTTGTTGCGTGTGGATTATTTTTTAAACCCTTTGATACATCTACAAGCCTTTTCATTTCTGTCTTAATGATCTTGGTGTTTTGAGGATTATGAAATTCCTTTGAACTCGTTGCTAATGGCAGCAATTTTGACATAGAAAGGGCTAATTTATGCATATCAGCCTGCCAACTCGCCTTTTGAATCTCGTTGTTCTCTTTCTGACTATGTCCACAACTTAATATCCAAAAGGCACAAATAGTAATTAAAATAAACTTCATTTTTTCCTCACAAATAATTTCCAAATACTTCTACACTACAATAAAATAATTATTAATGTATGAAAGAGCCTATACCAAGTAAAATAGCTGATAGATTATGGAATTGACAGATCGCGATGAAGAGTGGAAAAAACTAAAAAATAGCAATATTTTTTACGCAGTTATTTCCTTATCCATTTTTTTTATAATTGCGGGAGCGCTTAGTTTAATCTTTGAGAAAGAGCTCAGGGACTATGCTCAGTGGATTGTTGAAAATTTTGGAATACGGGGCATGTGTTTTTTTGTTTTTATTGCAGATGCTATAGTTAGCCCCATTCCACCTGACGCTATGCTATTTGTTATCGCAACAAGTGATTTAAGAGAAAATTGGATTTTTTACGCCTCTTTATTAGGAGTAAGTTCTGTTTTAGGTGGAAATGCAGGGTATTGGGTAGGATA
This sequence comes from Bdellovibrionales bacterium, assembly GCA_020435005.1. GTDB lineage: Bacteria > Bdellovibrionota > Bdellovibrionia > Bdellovibrionales > UBA1609 > JACKAN01. The sequence goes on along the minus strand of JAGRAE010000131.1, from coordinate 2,472 downwards.
CCTTATGAGAGAAAAATCATGGCTACCACAAAAATTTGTAATTTTAGCTAATAAGAAAAAACTTATGATTGAAAAATTTGGTCATTGGGTCGTTGTATTGGGCGCCCTCACACCTCTTCCTTTTTCAATAAGTTGTTGGGCTGCGGGTATGGTTCGCCTTAAATGGTCTCATTTTTTTTGGGCAACATTATTTAGAATTCCGCGAATTATGGGTGCTTATTATATGCTGCACAACTCAAAAAATCTTACAGATTTTTTTACCAGCTGGCTTTAGCCTCATCAGTCAATTCAGCCATGGGTTCCAGTTTTTCGGGAGGTTCTAGCTGACCAGCCACACAGCTCGTTAAATGATTTTTAGCAAAATAATCTTTGGCCAGCTCACTACAATTCCAATCTGGGTCGCTTAAAGGACGACACTGTCCCTGCATATCCAAAAGATAGATGGCTGATGCTTTATATTCCTCAAAGTGATTACCAACTAAATCAATAAACTCTTTAGGTTTAATATTTACTAATAAAAAATCATGACAGCGTGTTGAAGGATGAGTGTTTAAAATTCTTGAACACACTGTATAAGCGGCTTTAGCATATTTTTTAACAACATTTAATTGTTGAGATTTTACATTTTTGGCTCTAGCTACTTCTAGTGCTTTTAATAAAATTATTTCTTTCATTGGCTCTAAAACCGTAGGATTGGGTGCCGACTTGCCAAAAGCTAGGCTTTCCAATTTACTTACACCAAATTCGGATTTTAATTGCTTTTCTTTTTGCGTAGCCAACACATCGGCTCGCGATGAGTCTAATGGATATACCGCTTCTTGTAAGCATAAAGGTTTTCGCCAATCCTGCTCCAACACAGTCCAGTCAACCACATCAACTCTTGATAGTGATATGTAGGGAAAAATAATTAATAATGTCCAAGTAAAGTATTTCATATTAAGCCGCTATTTTTTTAATTTGAGCAATTTTTCTTCTTAACTCGTCGTTCTCACGACGTAAATTATGATTTTCATTTCCTAAAATGACAATCTTCTTTTTTAGATTCATCATTTCTTTTTTTACTTCTTCTACCTCTTCACCGCTAACATTTTTGAGTTTTCGGTTAATATCTGACATATCTACATCAACCTCTGACTTTTTAAAGCCACCACCTGATGCATCATTTAGCTTTTCTTCAATGTCATCTTCTATGATTAATTTGTTATCAATTTGGTCTAAACGAATCATGCCCTCAGTTACCATAGTTCTAACTTCAGTTAATATATTCACAATAGCTGTGCTTTGTTGGGCGGGTGAAGGCTCTTTATCAGCATGATTTTCGTTTATGGCTCTTAACTTAGAGTGTGAAAATGTCTTAGTTGCTCTTTCCCACTGACTTTTTTCCAACAAATGACTTGCTATACCTAAAGTTATGTCGTTCAATCGAGAGAAGATCTCAGCTAAAACTTGGTCTTCCCAGGTTAAAATCTTTTCTAAAGTTAGCATTCTTTGCTCGATCGCCTGCGCCCAATTGGCATCTTCTTCTTCGATCATTTTTATAAAGCGTTCTTGTTTAGTTTTTCCACTTGTTTCAATTAATTGAAGCAATTGCCTAAAACCACCTGATTTTTTATAACGCGCTAGCATGCTCATGAAAACCTACCCCTTAAGTTAAAATGAGATATTATTTAACCAATTCTCTGGTTGGCTTTTTATCGGCATATGACTTAGCGCATCTAAAGTCTTTACTAATTTTTATTTACTTTATAGTCAGACTCAAATCCAGGTTTAACTTCTGCATCTAACATACAATTCACATAAAATTGAGTACTATTGGCCTCTAAGTCGGCAAATTCATAGATTGTATTTGTAACTTCCATAGGAATTCTATCGTAGTAAATTTGATCATTTAATTGAGTCTCGCTAGACCCAAGTTCAGTTCCGCTCTCTGCGAATTCTTTAATGCTTGATAGACTTGTTCCTTTTAAAACAATGGCATCTGTTAATTCATAAGCTGAGGAGTACTGTTGTCCGTCTTGTCCTGGAGTAGCCTTAGCTACCATTCCCACTTCAACATTCCACACAACGCGAGAGTAAACATTCTCAAACTCATATTTTAGTTCGAGTTCAGCATTTTTATTAAAATCATTTACAAGATCCCATAAATAAAATTGTTTTTCCAAAACAGTTTTTGCAACTCCACCAACTTTATCAGGTCTTAATAAAACAAGTTTATAATCACACTTAAAATTCAATTTACTATATTTTACTTTAATAGCTTGATCGATAGGTAATTTAGAAAGATCGGTTGGTTTTTGCGGAACTGCGGGGGAACCACCTCGAGAGTCTTCATTACTCTTATCCTTGCCACAGCCACTCATAGTTAAAATCATCAAACTCACCAGCAAAAGACGTATAACTTTCATAAACCCACCCCTTATATTCTAATATCTTTTATTGTACGAAGGCTTTGATCAGCAATCAATAAAGAAA
>JAGRAE010000130.1 GCA_020435005.1 Bdellovibrionales bacterium | reverse complement strand
TGGGAGTGCCATCTAATAAGTCGTGTTCGCTAATAAATATTTGTAAGTTTTCTATCTTATCTAATTTTACACAACTTAACCCAATAGAGTTTGGACGATAAGGCGATCGTGTAGCCAACACAGATCTCTTGATTTGTGAATAACGAGGAGGTCTTACTTTAGGTTTCCAAGATTTGTTGTGGTGAAAATCGTAAATTAACCAAACTCTATCAAAATCTTGTAAATCAATAATGCAATCTTTAGTTATTGGCGATTTTAAGCGAATAACTCCTTTAGATTTTTTTGCTAGTACAGCCTGTCTAGGAGCCCCATAAGACTTGTCATTTTCACAGTTTAAAACACCTATGGCTTTATAAGTTAACTCCATTTAACGACTCTCTAACATTTGATTTGAAAATTCATAGAGAGTTATACTTAAGGCATTTGCAACGTTTAATGAATTTTTGTAACCTAGCATTTCAATTTCAACTAGGTGATTACATTGCACAAGCGTGTTCTCCATTAAGCCAAAGCGCTCATTTCCCAAAACCAAAGCTACATTTTCAGGACATCGAAAGGTTCTCAACGGTTGAGCCCGTGAGCAAGTTTCTAAACCAACTATGGAAATATTTTCTTGCTTTAGACGATCGACAACTTCTTCAATATTGTTATGGTGAGACCAAGAAATCCATTCTTCTGTACCCATAGCTGTTTTTTTCACTCCGTCATTTTCGGGAGAGGGTGTATATCCAACTAAAAAGATATGTTTAACCCCTAAACACTCTGCTGTCCTAAAAATACTTCCTACATTAAATGAAGATCTTAAGTGATCAAGTACCAAGTAAATGGGTAAAGTTTTTTTACTTTGTTCTAAGTTGTCGTTTGTCCTAATAATAAAATCATTATCTTTAAGAGATTTATCTAAATATCTTTCAACTGGTACTAATATATTTAAAAGTTCTCTTAAAGTGGATTGATGACTCAATTGCTTAACTAAGTTTTCTAAACGATATAACGGGGAACTTGAATTTAACCAATTAAAATAATTATTAAGGGAAGTCAGCGATGGCTCAGCCTCCCACTGACGTTCAATTATAGAAAGCTCATGCCATATAATTTCGGCCTGTCTATATGTACTAAGTTTTTGGAACTTTTCTCTCGTATACACATAGTGTTCAAACCACTTTCGACTATTTAATGTCAATAGCAGGAGCTAATATTTTAAAATATTTTAAGGCTTATACCAACATAAAGGTCTTACACCGACCGTATAGCCTGCCAATCGAGTACAAGCACCCACTTCTGGGTCTTGATCATTAGTTTTTTCGTCAATGGGCCTATCGCAAAGGGCTGAAGCCAAATAGGTATCTAAACGACATTGTGGACGAGGATGGCGGTCATCAGTTTCCCTTACTTGAGAGTTATCTGGTGATTCAAAGCCCAACTCATCATTAGGAAACTTTATTTCTTTAAACAACTGTGTGATAGCTCTTCCTGCCATAGCAAACCTCGCACAAACAGCTGCATCGGCATCTGAAGCCCACTGAGTTGTACATTTCTCTAGAACAATGGGGTGAATTTCTGCATTGTTAGCCCATTCTACATTTTCCTGGTCGGAATAAATTTTGCGAAAACATTTAAGTCCGGCAAAATAATCCGATTGACCTTCATTTGAAGCCCAAGTATTAAACCAACCTCCAACTTTGGGCGCTCCCGCAATATGGTGGCCCAATTCATGACATGCAACCAAGGCAAAAGCCTCTTCAGTAATAGATGGGTAGCGAGCCATCCCTCCATACATGTTTAATATATAGCGATTCCCAAAGCGCATTGCAGATGCATTGACTGTATCGTCCGTCCACAGTCTTTTGACCTCTAATTTTCCACCAAGACTTGCAATAATGGGTTGGTACACTTTCTCAACACGATCAAGAACACTATTAAATTGATTTTGATTCAGTGTAAAAATTGAAACTTCAGACACCGGTATTTTAAGATCATTTTCTGGCAAAAAACCATTGCAAACTTGCTGTGGTTGCACGAGCCAAATAAAACCGGCAAATAAAAAAACAAAATATTTAACGAACATAAAGCTTCCTTTCCTTGGACGACTTCTAAAGTCTTTCTTCCTAATAAATTACTAATGAATACACCATGACAAAAGATAATTAAGGATATGTAGACAAATGTAATAAGACTTAAGTCTAGATTTTTTTTGTTGTTTTTTTATTCACAGCTTCTTTTCGATCTGAAATTAAAATATCCTCGAGTTCTTGATTGGCTTTATTGGTTTTACTAATCATGGCTTGTTCATCACCAATCCAGTCCATTTGTTTACGCAAAATTTCCTCATCGTGTTTTCGAAATTTTGCCAAGTGTCTATTGATGCGATCACGTGGTGCACCTTTTACAAGTAAAACTTCCTTGGCTACTTCTAAGCTAGTTAAATAGGTTTCTCTATGGACGTTGTTTATTCCTAGCTTCATTAATTCGATAGCATGTTGTCGATTGCGTGCTCTGGCTATTATTTCCATATTTGGAAATTTTGTTTTTACCATTTTGGCTGTAGTAATTGATGTTTCTACATTATCGATAGCCAACACAAATATTTTAGCCTCTCTTCCTCCCGCCGCTTCAACAATATCTGCTCGCGATGCATTGCCATAATAAATTTTGGTTCCATACTTTCTAGCTGTATCCACTTGGACAGCACTGTGTTCAAGAATTGTAAATTTAATTCCTTCCGTTTTTAAGAATCGAGAGACAATTTGGCCAAAGCGACCATAACCCGCGATAATAACTTCTGTTGTTTCAACACCTATAACATCGTGAGGTCGCTCGCTCACTTCAGAATAAGTTCGCATAAACTTTTGATTAATTGTAAAGACAAAAGGAGATAACACCATACTCACAGTCACAATTGTATTTAAAAATGAACTCACGTCATCAGAAAGCAATTGAGAAGCTGTCGCTACGGTAAACAACATAAATGCAAATTCTCCACCTTGCGGTAAGGTCATAGCCATGTTGCGAGAAGACTCATAGGGAAAGGAAAGCAGTCGACCTAAAATAAATACCACAACTGATTTTAAAAACATATAAGCAAACACTGAAATCAACAGTAAATGAGGCCTTTCGATAAAATGCACTAAATCTAATGACATCCCCACAGCAATAAAAAATAGGCCCATGAGTAAACCTTTAAATGGTGCTAAGTTAATCTCTAACTCGTGTCGATATTCGGAGTTAGCAAGTAACATCCCGGCTATAAATGCTCCCATGCCCATGGAAAGTCCCGCTTTTTCAGCTAATATAGCTGTTCCAACCACAACCAGTAGTGAGGCTGCGGTAAATACTTCTTGTACTCTAGATTCTGCAACCCACCTTAATACCCAACGAACAATATACCTGCCCCCGTAGACTAAAAGTAAAATTCCAAGCAAAACTATTATTAAATCCCAAATACTAGGACCATTTACCGTTTGACCACTTAAAAAGGGAACGGCGGCCAACAAAGGAACGATGGCCAAATCTTGAAAAAGTAATATGGAGAAGGACCCTTGGCCATGCAATGTTCTTAACTGATGATTTTCATTGAGCAGCTGTAAACTGAATGCCGTTGAAGATAAGGCCAAACCAAAACCAACTATAAAACTAGCATTTGCACTAAGACCAAAATACTTGGCAACTAAGAAAATAAAAAAAGCTGTTGTTAGCACTTGTAATGAGCCTAGTACAAATACATTTTTGCGCATTTTCCACAATCGATTGGGCTTTAACTCTAAACCAATTATAAAAAGTAATAGAACGACACCCAGCTCTGAAAAATTAAGAATGACTTTGGGATCTTGAATTAATTGCAGAGCTTGCGGGCCTATTAAAATGCCAGCAAAGAGATAAGCCAAAATAGCTCCCATTTTAAAAAATCTAAATATGGGAACTGTTACGACAGCAGCTCCTAAAAATACTAAAAAGTCACCAAGATAGTTATGCATAATTCTTCGCCTGTTCATACATGTGAATAGCAGTTAACCTTTGTGTACCATGGTCAACTATAGGTTCAGGATATATTTTGTGTTTTAAAATAGGCTCGTGAAGCTTATTGGCGTCTACATTTTTTAATTCTGGAATAAACTTGTAAATATACTCACCTTTTAGATCAAATTTTTTACTCTGAAGCCATGGATTAAATATTCTAAAATAAGGCTGAGGATCACAACCTGTCGATGCGGCCCATTGCCAACCTCCATTGTTAGGGGCGAGATCTCCGTCCAGTAACTTTTCCATAAAATATTTTTCACCCCACCGCCAATCAATAAGTAAATCCTTAGTTAAGAAAGAGGCCACAATCATCCGAACCCGATTATGCATCCACCCTGTTGAGTTTAGCTCTCTCATACCAGCATCGACAATGGGAAAACCTGTTGTGCCCATTTTCCATGCTTCAAAATATTTTTTGTTATTAGGCCATTTAATTTTATCAAAATGTTTTAAAAAACAACCGGCCTCTACATAGGGATGTCTGTAAAGAATGTGATAATAGAATTCTCGCCAAATTAATTCACTAAAAAAAATATCTTGTGAACTTTGCTTTTTTTTGTAAGGTTTTAACTTTAAGAGTTCAATAACTTGTGGAATCGTAATGGAGCCGTTTTTTAAATAGAGGGAAAGGCCAGAGGTCGCTTGACTCGCCGGAAAGTCGCGATGTGAACCATAGTCTTTTAATGAGTTTTTGAATTCTTTAAGTTTTAAAAATGCATTTAATGAACCAGCTGGTGGAATTTCAACAGTCACTTTTTTAGAGTTTTCTACGTCATACTGTTTTAAAATATCAGGGTATAAGTTATGACTTTTTAAAACATCTTCCCAATTTAATTTAAACAGATTTTTACTTATCTTTCCGCGAAGGCGCTCCTCTAAGAAATTATTCGCATTTTTTATATTCTTTAAACGACTCTGTACCTCTTTGGTTTGAAATACTTCTAGCCACTTTCTGGAAAAAGGTGAATAGACTTGATAGCCCGTACCATCATCTTTGGATAGCTCTTCGGGTTCTATTAACAAATGATCGCGAAAATCTTTACACTCGATTCCATATTCTACAAAAAGTTCAAATGCTTTTTGATCTCGGCTTCTGGCAAATGGTTCATAGTCTCGACACCAAGTAATTAAGTTAGGTTTGGCATTTAATTTTTTTAACAAATCTGGAAAGGCACTAAAGGGGCCTATGTCTAAAACCAGTAAATCAGAGCCGAGCTCTCTTAATTCTTTTTGTAACTCCAAAAGTGTGTGAATAAAAAGTTGAAACCTGTTTATAGAAAAATCAGAGCGCCCTAAAAAATCTTTATCAAAACAAAAAAGTCCAACGACACGCCCATCATTTTGTTTCCAATTCCACTTTAGGGCTTCGTTGCCAGCCACTCTTAAATCGCGACGAAACCAGTGAATTCCATAATTGGGTACTAGCGAATGGGCGGATCTTGACATCTTAAAAGCTCCTCCGCTGGACACTCCCCCACCTTACAAGCTAAATCGCGAAGGGCAGTACGCAAACCTTCTTCGACCACAGGGTGGTAAAAAGGCATTTTAAGTGCTTCAAAAACTGTCAGTTTTAAAGAAATGGACCAGGCCAATAAATGAGCCAGATGTTCACCATCTGGGGCTTGCATTTCTGCCCCCAATAATCGACCTGTCCTTTTATCAGCATAAACTCTCAAAAGCCCTTGCTCTTTGAGTTTTACAATACTGCGTCCTTGTCCCTCAAAGGTGACTTCTCCAGATTCGAATTCTATTTTTTGTTCTTTGAGCTGTGCCCAAGTCTGTCCGACAAAGGCAATATTGGGGTCCATAAATGTAATGCCAAGACTTGTTCTCCGTTGAAAGCACTGCCCTTCATTAACGGCATTAAATCCTGCAATATTACCTTCATCTGCAGCTTCGTGAAGAATTGGACGATCCGCATTTACATCACCTGGCAAGTAAATATGATCATAGCCTTTTACATTTAAAGTATTAAAATTTATTGCAGGAACACCTTTGGTATCCATTTCTAATTTTAAATTTTCTAAGCCCAAATTATCAACATTCGGTCGACGTCCCATGGCCACCAATGCTTTTTCCACTTCGTAGATTTTGTCATCAGCTTTAATTCTTAAAAGACCATTTTCTGAAACACCAACAAGTTCTGCACCATTAAAGTGAAGGGGCATTTCTTGAGATAGTTTTTGGGCAACATAGTCTTGAATATCCGGATCTGTAAGTCCACCAATGGCTTTCCCCACAGTAACACCTACAACTTTAACTCCTAGTCGTGATAAAGCTTGACCTAATTCACTGCCAATTACTCCCATACCAATGACTGCCATAGATTGTGGAAGATTTTCCAATTCAAAAAAATCATTGGTATCAATTAAGTAATCTTTAAACTCTAACCAAGTCTTTGGAATTATGGGCCTTGAACCAGTTGCAATTATAATATTCTTGGCTTTAACTTTCTCACCCTGTAAATCGAGGATATTGGCATCCACAAACTTTGCACGTTTAGCTAAAAATTTGTCTTGCCAAGAAGGCATTCCACCCAAAACTCCTCGAGTGAATCGATCACGCAGCGAGCGAACATGTTTCATAACTTGCCTAGTGTCTACTAGAAGATTCTCCCCTCCCAAAATACCCATTTGTTTTAATTTGTGTTTGCGATAATAGTCATTAGCAGCTTGTATCAATACTTTTGATGGCATGCATCCTACCCGCGCACAAGTTGTACCTAATGGGCCATCGTCTACAACTAGATAGTTGTCTGTTTTTTTTGCTACTTGTTTTCTAGCTGACAATCCTGCTGTTCCCGCGCCAATAATAACTACATCGAACTCTCTCATAAGTTTACCTGCATTACTTAACAGTCAGTGAAATAATTTTTACTGTTTCAACAGGAACATTTTGATGACCTGCTGTTGTTGTTGTTTTAACTGAGGCTATTTTATCTAATACATCTTCTCCTTTAGTGAGTTTGCCGAATACTGCATAACCCCATCCATCAAAACTAGGATAATCTAAATTATCATTATCTTTATGATTTATAAAAAACTGAGCAGTGGCACTATGTGGATCAGAAGTTCTAGCCATAGCGATTGTACCTCTTTTATTTTTTAAACCATTCTTGGCCTCATTTTTAATTGGCTTCATAGTTTCTTTCTGAGCCATGCCCTCTTTAAATCCACCGCCCTGAATCATAAAGCCACTAATCACACGGTGAAAGATGGTTCCATTGTAAAAATCTTTTTTTGTATATTCTAAAAAGTTTTTAACTGTCTCTGGGGCCTTTTCGGCATCCAGCTCGATTTCCATTGTTCCTAAACTTGTTTTCATCTCGACTATTGGATTCACTTTTTTTGTCTCCTTTTTTGCTTTATCTTTTGCAAATGAATTTAAAGAAAATAAAATTGATATTGAAAGAATAAATATTTTTATCATGTTCAGCCTCGCTGTTTAAAAACTGATTATTAAATTGATATCCTATACTATTAAATACTATTAACACGAACAACTAATAGTGCTCTGTGCGTGGTGAATCTTCTAAATTATACTCCGCTCCGCGTAGAACGCCCTTAGCAAAACTGTTTCTTTATGGCCAAAACAAAATTATTTAGGGCTTGAGGGTGAGTTCTAAAGTACAGAGCTGGTTCAATGAGCTCTAATTCCATGAGAAGAGGGTGCTGATTGACCAAAACATAATCGACTCGAGCATAAAGCAAAGGCTCGGTAACAGTGGATAATATTTTTAACCCAAAATCTATTTCCAATTTACTGGGTTCATAGGCTTTAATTTCACTGCCAAATTCTTCTTGAGAACGAAAGTCTCCATTTTTAGGAATTTTTTTTAGCCCATGACTAAATTTATTATTAAAATAAATTAAAGACATCTCACCTTCGAATATTTCCTCATAAAAGGGTTGTAGAAACCAGTTTTGAGGATTTTTTATATAATGAAATAATTGGTTAATCCCTTGTAAATCCTTATTAAAAATCTTAAGTCCTTGTGAGGTGGCTCCAACAAAAGGTTTTGCAATGATCTGTTTTTGTGACCAATTACTAACTCTTTCTAAGAGTTCTTGTTCTGAATACTTATTTATATCCAAGCTTTCAATAACATTTAATTTTTTTTTCAATAAATCTAATAAATAACTTTTGTGGCTATTCCATTCTACAATAGAAAATGGATTGAATAACTCCACTCCACTTTGCACAATTTTTTTTAGAGTCTGCAAATATAAATCTCGTTTTAAGGTGTAATCCCATGTTGTTCTAATAATTGCATAATCAAATTCACTCCAATTAATGCTTTGGCTCCAAGGTATCCACTGACAAATAAAGCCCAACTGTGATTCAATGGCTTCAGCCAGAGGATCTTCGTCAGATACATATCCTGTTAAATCATCACAGGTTAAAAGTGCACATTTTTTCACAAGTAAACTCTATCTTTCTTTAAGCGAACACTTTCTAAAGCTTCCACAACAGCGGTGTCTAGGATAAATTGATAAATATCCTCTTCACTTGCAAGAAGTGTTTTATTTATGAGTTTAAAATCTTTCTCGAGAGGTTTAATTAACTTTTTAGCTTGATATTTATATAGGCCTAAATTATGTGATAACTCATTCAAAATTTTATTTCGATTCCTACTTAGAACCCGGTAAATTTCCTTTTCATTTTTGACATAGTTTTTCAGAATACCTTTAGATTGTATAAGTTTTTTTGTTTCTAAACTGGTTGAAAGTTTTTGTCTTTTCAGTTTTTCGCTATAGTAATCTTTTAAGAGCCGATGATCTTTATCTATAATTTCAAAAGTTTTATTATTCTTTTTATTTGCTTGTTTTCTATTTTTAACCTCAAAGACTATATTTTCAATAGCTTCTAATTTTTTTAAAACTACTTTTTTTTGTCTATACTTAATTGACCAAACCTTTTTAGGCATAGATAGCCAAGCGGCAAAAGTCTCGGCAAAGTCTTCATCGGGATGTGATTGGGCGTAACCCTCTCCTAGGTGGCTGACATATTGTGTGCTATAAAGTACGGGTTTGTAACTAGCTGGATAAGGTTTGGTTTGAGAACAACCAAAGACTTTTCTACGTAGCGGATGCTTTCTCGTGCTGTAATAATTCTCAAATGCGTGACCTGTTTCATGTCGCATAAGCTTTAACAATTCACTATAGTTTGCCCCTTCTACAACACCAATTTTTTCTTTTTCCATCTTTTGTAAGGTCGGATGATAAAGATAAAAAGGAATGGCAAAACCGGGTATACCATCAGGGCAAAACCATTCACTGGAAATCCAAATATGGGGAACAAAATGGATACCTTTTCTACTGAGTTCTTTTTTTAATTGGGCGTAAGCCTTTTCTATAAGAGGATTATGTCTTTTCAATGGTAGACGACTCAATGGGAGTTGCAAGAGAATTTGCCGCTCTAGCTTGTCTAATTTACTGAGTTTTTTCAAATTTTGCACAGTCTAAATCCACCTAAAAAATTAAATATTTTG
>JAGRAE010000012.1 GCA_020435005.1 Bdellovibrionales bacterium | reverse complement strand
GCCGTTTAAAGCGGCTCCCTTGTATAAATTGTCAGCGACGATCCACATGAGAATTGTATGGGGATCATTTAAATCTTTGTGTACGCGCCCTACGAAAACTGGATACTTTCCATCGGCGTCTTGAACCGTAGGATATTTTTCAGGTGAACTTTGTTCTACCCATTTTAATCCCTCATATTTATTCAGAGTTGAATTAATTTTATCCAAGCTTACATTTTCATCGAGTGTTACCCATACGGCTTCACCGTGTCCATTTAAGGTGGGAACTCTAACCGTAAAAGCGGAGACGGGGAGTTTTGGCATATTTAAAATTTTACGCGTTTCATTCATTATTTTCATTTCTTCAGAACAAAAGCCAAACTCATTAAATGAGCCGATATGAGGAATGGAATTAAATGCTATATTGTGTGGAAAAACCTGTGTATGGACGGGAGAATGAGTATCTTCCATGGCAATTTTTGTATTGTGTAGGAGTTCCTCTTTTCCTTCTTTTCCAGCACCACTGACGGACTGATAGGTGGCTACATTCACTTTTGAAATTCCAAACTCTATAGCTAAAGGGGCTAGAGCGATAACAAGTTGAATGGTTGAACAATTTGGATTGGCAATAATTTCTTTCGAGTCCTTTGGCTTGGGCAATTGGTTACCATTAATTTCAGGGACAATTAATTTATATTCAGGGCTCATGCGAAATGCAGCGGAATTGTCTATCGCAAAGGCTCCACATTCAACAGCATGAGGGGCCCATTTTTTGCTAATATCATCTCCTGAAGAAAAAAAGACGAGATCTAAGCCCTTAAAACAATCTGGTTTTAAAATTTCACAGCGAAAAGTTTTATTGGCATAATTAATGGGAAGACCTTGGCTTTTATCGCTAGCAAAGAGTCTCAAATCATTAACAGGAAAGTTTCTTTCCTGCATTAACTTTAAAAATGCTTCACCAACGACGCCTGTTGCGCCAACTACACCGACATTTAAACCCATAATTTTTTCCTTTTATACACTCAAATGGTTCTGGCTATATCCAGCTTCTAACACAATTTTTGAATAGAGCAAAGAAGGAGTTACTTTTAAAAGTATTAACTAGTGAGTTGGTGTTTCGTCGTCCCAATCAGGATCGATAAACTCAATATCTTCTTCAAGTTCTGAATCATGGTGGGGACCAGAAGTGAGTGCTTTACGGCCGTGTTTTCCAATTTTTAAAACTCCAAAAACAGCACCTAAGACGGCATAAGTTAGGAAGAGAACAAACAACATGACTTCCGGGTGAAGGGCGACAATTGCAAACAAAAACACACCAAGAACTAAGTAAGTAAATGGAAGGCGTTCTTTAAGATCAATATCTTTGAAGGAACGGTAATTAAAATTACTAACCATTGTAAAGCCCAACAAAAAAGTCATAGCTAGTAGCCCCCAGCTTTTTTGTGGGTTCAATCCTAAGTCATCAAAGGCTAATACAGAACTTGCCACAATACCGGCCGCCATGGGTATGGGCAAACCTTGAAAATAGGCTACACTTATAACCTTTTTTTGCACATTAAAACGGGCCAGACGAAGTCCGCCACAGGCTAAGTAAAAAAATGCAGCCAACCATCCTAAGCGGCCAAAAGGCTGTAAAGACCATAAAAAAAGTAAAATTCCTGGAGCCATACCAAAGCTGACAATATCACTGAGAGAATCATATTCCGCACCAAACTGTGAAGTGGCGTTTGTCATGCGAGCGACTCTTCCATCTAATAAATCAAAAACAGCGGCGGCAACTATGGCGTATGAAGCAACTAAATATTGCCCTTTTATCGCATATATAATGGCGAAAAAACCACAAAACATATTGGCTGTGGTTAATAGATTCGGCAGTACATAAATATTAACATTCAGTCTTTCCCTAAGTCTTCTTGTTCTGTTGCTCAATGAATTTAGAGCTTTTTTTCTTTTAGCCATATTCGGTTTTTCTTTCTCGTTAGATGATGAGAGCACTAGAAGCCTCCAAATAAATAATAAATCCCCCACAAACCACAAGCACATAATAGTGGGAAAGTAAAATTATCATCTATTTTAGCAACTGGAATTAATTCTGAAAAGGTTCCAACTAGACCTGATAATAAACTTACAATCATTAAGCGTTCAGTCATGGTGTTTGTTGTAAAGAAAAATACTGCTGCAACAATTGTGGAAATGGCAAAAGCAGCCAGACTACCTTGAAGAGTTTTATTGCCTAATATTTTATCTTTACCATATTTTAGACCAACAAAGCTAGCGATGGGATCAGCAGTTCCCAGAAGCAATAAACATAATATGACAATTGGCTTTGGAAAAAACAGCATAATGAGTAAAACACCGTTGAGTAAATAAGTGGTGCCAGCTATTTTATTTTTTTCTGACTCTCTCATAATAGGAGCGAAAACATTAATGAGAATATTATTTAATGAAGGTAATTGTTTTCTCAATAAATCGAGAGTTGTAAACAAAGCTGCCGCCAGAGCCATTAACTGTATTGCCGTAGAATGAGGAACTATTTGATAAAGTATGGCAATTACTACTACACCCAAAAAATGCCAGATTTTTCTTAAAAGGTGGAGGTCTGATTTTTTTTTCATTGTAAACTGACTATTCATAGTTACCGTTTTCATTGAGATCACAACATATACGACAATTTACGTCCCTTCAATGTATCCTGGCTATCATTCTAACCCCTTAGAAATACAAAAGAAATTCTTAGGTGCAGCGAGGCTTTGCACAAGACTAACAGCTTTACTAAGGGCGAGCTAATTAAATAAAAAAAGCCTGTATTTTTAGTAGCTTACAAACGGGTTTGTGGCCCCTTCTTTGCTTTATAAAAAAACATGAGGAATTTTATATACTTATTCCTTCTAATGGGAATTATATCTCCAAGGGCCTTTTCTATACCTTTAACTTATGGTTCAAAGGATGGGTATACTTATGATATTGTTAAAGAAAGGCACACTCTTGTTTATGAAATTCCATTGGTGACAAGACCCAAGAGCGATCAAGTTTCTTTGAAAAAAATAATATTTGTTCCGCGCTTAACAAAAGAGTTCAAGGAACGCTACGAGCAATCTTTTGGCTACTCAGATATACAGAGAAATTTTGCGGCTCCTAATCAGTATGCTGAACAGGAATATCAACCAGGTGTATGGGTCACTCCCGAAGAGGATCAAGAAAAACGACAAGCCTTTGGCAATTATATAGTAAAAAGACTTACAGAACACCACGTAGATGAGTATTTTAAGTCCAATCCTTCAGTTCGTCCGATTTATGAATTAAAAGAAAAAATAAGCAAAGTCGATTTAGAAGTTAAAAAGGGCTATAAAGTTCATATGCGTTATTCGTATAGTGGAAACTATTTAAATTTAAAAATAGATAATCCTTACGATGTACAAAGTCGCATCACACTTGAAATGAATCCTGATAAAGTGGGCCCGGCAGAGATTAATGAAACACGTTTATATTTTGCATATAATTTAAATCCAATCACAACAGTGTCTACAGACTATACCATAAATGACGGCGATGTTTCTCTTATAGGCAGTCGGTATTTAGGGAATAATTTAGTGGCGACTATAACGGGGATAGCCGATGTTAAAAGTGGCGGAAGTATAGATAACACATTAAAATTTACAAGCGATAATGAGCCAGAAATCGAAGGTGAGAAAAAAATTCTTATAGGCTTAACTTGGTCAAATTAATCTTAGATAACGAATCTCATTATTAGACAGTATTTATTCTTTTTAATACTTCCTTATAAATTATCCGATAAAGCTATTATGTTTACAAAAGTTGAAAGGGCTATGTTATTTTTAACAGGTACAATAACCCTGGTATTAGGGAGTATTGCCTATGTAAGTGTATTTAATCCCCCAGATGAATTAACTAACTCTACCAATGTAAACTCATCTGTGAGGGGACCAGCGTCCTATATAACTGAAAAAGGCGATAATGATAAAAATAAATCTATAGATAAAAGTATGTTTTCTCTGGACCTGAAGTGTTTAAATCATAAAGAGTCCCATACTTTTAATAGTCAGGCGAAAATGCTGCAGATTAAAGCAAAGCTATGCGTCGACCAAGAGCTTGATAAAGTTGAAATATTAAATCGTACCAACGGCTCAAAAGCCTCGGTGTTTCATCTAAAAAATAATCATTTTATGACAGATTATTTAAGTTTAGCCCCAGGAAATAATCAATTAATTATCCAATTAACAACGACTCAAGGAGAGAGTGTTTTAAATAATTTGGTAGTTGAATATAAGCCGACTATTGCCAAATAATCTCTCCCAAAAGCCTTTTTTCTCTTTACGTTCTGTTTTTGGAAGTTCTTTATCTATAATTGCTTTTGCCGTGTCTGAAGGATCTTGACTTTTAAACATGCTTCTTAACTTTCGGTCGAGCCTTACATCTTCCGGCACACTGGCTCCAGAGTCTCGAATATAGAAAAAGATTTTTTTAACCTCATCACTTGTTTTCAATTGAGGGCGAAACTCACTCATTACATTCTCTAAAACAAAAATATATGTAGATTTATACACAACTGGAATTTTTTGATTCAGACCCGCGACGGCTTCAACGACGAGATCGTATATAGAGTCATAGTAAGCACTATATGAAATCAGCTCAGATCTCACTTCAGGAATTAATTTTTCAACCATATTATCTTTATTGGGGCGAGAAAAAATAAGTCTTAACGCTTCCTTCAAATAATCAATTGACTCAGTTGTGTCATAGTTCGCCATCTCATCAATTGCTTCAGCCTCTTTTTGGTTTTTTACATCTACTAGCTCAGCCTTTTGAATGAGATCTTTAACCAGTTGACTGAGCTCATCATAACTTTTTATTTCTAATTCATTGTACTTATAAAGCTTAGCTTCTGATTGAAAAATTGGGCTGACGAGAAAACACAGTGTAAGCAGGATAATTTTCATAGTTAAAATTATATGGATATTTTTAAAGACGGGGTATTGTTAATAGATTTTAAAACGCAATAGTACGCGCTGCAACATGAGTCGAGTTCTTGTTCGTTGATTCCCTATTTAATCAAGTATAAAAATATATAAACCGATATTGATATCAATAAAATACAAAGGAGCTCATCTTGAATTCACTAATAACAATACTAACGGCAGTTTCAGTGATAGCTTTGTTTGGTTGTACTCCGTCCAAAGAAAGTTTGACTAAATTAATTGAGGAGAATCCAGAGATCGTATTCAATGCGATTGAAAAGAATCCAAAAGCCTTTATCGATACAGTCAATAAAGCAGCTAAAAATGCTCAAGTGGAAGCTGCCAAGCAACGCGAAATGGATGAGCAAGCTAAAATTGAAGAAGAATTTAAAAATCCTAAAAAACCAACCATCGATGAGAAAAGACCAATTTTTGGTAAAAAATCAGCTCCGATTACAATCGTTGAGTACTCTGATTTTGAATGTCCTTACTGCTCCAGAGGATATGACACTGTAAAGAAAGTACGCGAAGAGTATGGTGACAAAGTTAGAGTAATTTATAAGCACTTACCACTTGATTTTCACCCCATGGCAGAACCTGCAGCTCAATATTACGAGGCAGTAGCTTTACAGAGTCATGACAAAGCAGAAAAGTTTCATGATATAGTTTTTGAAAATCAATCTGAATTAAAATCTGGCAAAGAAAAGTATTTAGATTCAGTCGTTAAAAAGATTGGCGCTAATTTGAGCAAAGTTAAAAAAGATATGGAGTCCAGTATTGTTAAGGAGCGTATCGCTGCAGATATGGCTGAAGCAAAGAAATTTGATTTTAGTGGAACACCTGGATTTTTAATTAATGGAGTATCCTTAAAGGGTGCTTATCCATTTGATGAATTTAAGAAAGTGATTGATCGCCACTTGGAAGAGAGTACACAAAACTAAGGTTTTACTTTCATCAATTGATTTAATAAAAAAGGCGCAAGTCAAAAAGCTTGCGCTTTTTTTATTAAACAGAGACTTGTAAATTTACACATATATTTTTGCAAACAAATTACAATACGATTTTTATTTTTTTTGATGGTGCTAATTCTATGATCGTTTTTGATATTTTGCAGGCATAGGCCGAAATTATAACCCCTTTATTTTTAGCCTCTGTAAGAAGTCTAGCATATTCAGGGTCAATTTCTTTGGCGGGTGAAAATTGATCACAGTCTGTACGTTGAATGACAAATACAATTTCAGAGGTGTGGCCAGAATCGACCCATTTCATTAGCTCTATCAAGTGTTTTTGTCCGCGAGTGGTTACAGCATCAGGGAAATAAGCCACTCCATCAATAGCCATTGTTACATTTTTGACTTCGACAAAATGAAAGGAATCGTTTTTATACATAATAGGTTCAATTTTTTTCTTGGGATTAATACCTAAATCCTTTTGCCAAAACGTCATGTCAAATCTTGTATGTTCTGAAACTTTGACTTCTTTTTTACCAAACTTGTACTTCTGCCAATGAGGAATTTTTTGTTTCTCCCAAGCTTCCCACACCAGGCTATTAGCTAAAGCTGTATTGACCCCAACCCAAGAACTGGGTGTTTTAATACTTTGTAGTGTATATTTGAGTTTTCGGCTGGGATCATTATTTACAGAGAAACGACAAAGTGCATTTTCGTTTAAACAGGTTTTTAAACTGCCAGTATTGGGAACATGGGCAATTACTGGTTTTGAGTTAAAATTAATATCGGCAAAGAAACGTTTGTAACGTTTTAAGAAAAGACCTTCTTCAATGGGTTGAGGTATTAGCAAACTATGTACTCCTCTTTAAGTTCGCCCAGAGCATAATATAACTTTTTTTAGTTGGCTAGGATGTTTCAAAATAAAACAATTTTGCTAGAAGAACTAATCTCAGAATAAGATGTTTTAACTTTGTGAAAGATAATATTTAAGTCTCATGCTATACTTTTATTGAGGGTGTAATGGTACGTAAGTATAAAAAATATTTATTAATTTTCATATCTTTAACATTTACAAGTGCTTGCCGAGTGAATCAAAACGTAGAAGGCAATTTCCCCAATGCTGTTACAAGTCCTGACTATATTTCAATTGATATAGATCAACCAATTGAAATAGATATTTTAACAAATGACCAAGGTATACGTAGCTTAAAGCATGTTAATTCAGCAACTAATGGTACTGTACAAGTTATAGGTGGAAGTCTTGTCAAATATACTCCCAATTCTGGATTTGAAGGTGATGATAGCTTTAAATACACAGTAACAGCAAAGGATGGCAGCCTTAAAGAAGGTACAGTTTTTATTTATGTTGGGTACTGTAGTGGTAGTAAACTAACAAATACACCTTTTGCCAACAGTGGAGAGGTGGATGGAAGTTCAGAAAATAATGCCTTCACAATTTGCACAGCTGAACAGTTTTTAGCATTATCATCTCAAGATTACACTAATTTATTGTACTTAAAATTAAATAAAAATTTAGATTTAATCAGTTACGATTTTAACAGTTACACTTTAGTTGGCCCAACTGCACAAAAGTTAAAAATCAACTTACTTGGAAATGGTAAAACTATTTCAAATTTGAATTTATCTTCTGCTGGTAATGACTATTTAGGTTTGTTTTCAGAATTAGATGTTAGTTCAAAAATAAACGATTTAACTTTAAAGGATTTTAACTTCTCTACTGGCACCAGTAATTATGTCGGTGCTGTTGCAGGAAAGGCTACAGAAACAGATTTAATTAATATAAACATAGATAGTATAACAATTAATGCAGGTGGTTCATATGTTGGTGGAGCATTTGGCTACTATTCAGGCTATAGTGAAGATTTACAAATTACAGGAGCTATAAATTCTACAGGGAACTATGTTGGTGGATTAGCAGGATATTATATAGGTACCTGTAATAATAATAAGTCTGTAACTGTGAGATTGGAATCTAATGTAAATGTAACAGGCAATGATTGGGTCGGTGGAAGTGCAGGTTTTTTAAAAGGAACAGGTTGTGGGGTTTCTTTAAGAGAGATCTACACAAATGGGACGGTGATTGGCCATGACTTTGTGGGAGGACTTGCTGGCGAAACCCAAAATACAAGGATTCTTAATAAGGTTTTAGTTTCAAATACTGTTTCAGGAAATGATTATACGGGTGGCGTTTTTGGTAAATCTCTAGGCAATACATCGGTTGTTATAGTCAGTGAAACTCAAGCTTTTGGCAATGTAACTGGAAATAACTATGTAGGTGGGTTTGCAGGAGAGTTTGAAGGTCCTATTGAGCGGTCTTTTGCTCAAGGCAATGTCCAGGGAGCTAATTATGTTGGCGGGCTTATTGGTCATTTAAAAAATGGAATTGTAAACTATATTTACGCAAATGGAAACGTGACCGCCACAACAAGTTTTGCCGGTGGTTTAATTGGCTTGGTCACCGCAGGTACATTGAAAAACGATTATGCCTCCGGTATTATTTCAAGCCCAGGTACTAAAGGTGGTTTAATTGGCCAACATGAAGGTACAGCGATTACAAATTGTTTCTATGACTCACAAGTGGGAACGGTGGCTAACATGTGTGGTGCCGGCGCAGGTTCGGGTTGTAATAATACCTATGGCAAAACAACTGCACAAATGAATACAATTACAACTTATAACTCTTATTTTGGTTGGGACTTTTTAAATGGCAGTGACGGTCCTAATGATATTTGGAAAATGGGAGTCCAATATCCTGAGTTGTATTTTGTTAACCCTTCACCTAATGAAGTGCCAATTTTTTCAGGTGGTGATGGTAGTGAAAGTAATCCTTTTTTAATCTCAAACTTATCAGAACTCAACCAAATTGGTTACAACCCTCGGTTGATGGATAAATTCTTTAAAGTTTCTCAAGACTTTAGTGTTTCAGGTGTTATTCTACAAATAGGTGAAAGTGATTTTCCTTTCATCGGTGTATTTGATGGAAATAATAAAACCTTATCAGATATGAATATTAACCAAGTAGGTACTGATAACTTGGGTTTATTTAAAGCTACAAAATCTCCTTCGATAATCAAAAATTTAACACTTAGTAATGTCGATATAACTGGACGAGATTATGTAGGTGCATTAGGTTCAAATTTAACGACAACTTTAAGCAATATACAAGTTTCAGGAAATGTAAGCGGCAGAGACTATGTAGGTTTAGTCAGTGGCTATGCAAGTCTAATTAGCAATACAACAGATGTTAGTTCATCGGGTACGGTCACTGGGCAAAATTATATAGGAGGAGCCTTTGGATTTGCATCAGGTTCTTTAGAAAATTCATCCTCTTCAGCCACAGTGAATGGCAATGATAGGGTGGGTGGTCTATATGGTGCAGATAGTTTCCTGCATGGATTAGAATGCAGAAACTGTAGCGCTGCAGGCAATGTCAGTGGACGGGATTATGTTGGTGGCTTAGTCGGTTATGCTGATGATTTGGTTTTTAAATCGCATGCCTCGGGTACGGTAAATGGTCGCCATGAAGTGGGTGGTTTAGTTGGGACTTTATATTCAGGTAGTGGTCGAGCATATAATAGTTACGCCACGGGAAATGTCACCGGCACAGGTAATTTGGTTGGTGGTCTCGTCGGATATGCAGAATGGCACGCAAAAATTAAAAGTTCTTTTGCTACGGGTAATGTTAGTGGAATAAATCATGTCGGTGGAGTTTCCGGACAAAGTTCTGGCCCTATTCAAGAGTCCTATGCTTTAGGCAATGTGACTGGGAGTAATAATATTGGTGGAGTTGTCGGTTATTTAAATCCGTTATCTAGTGATATTGGAGATGTTGAAGGTCTTTTTTCTAGAGGGAATGTCACGGGTAAAACGGGTGTTACGGGAGATCAACACATAGGTGGTCTGTTTGGTGTCATTTCCTGGTCAAGTATTATTTATAAAGTAAAACACAATTACTACTCGGGTGTTTTAACTCCTGGTACAGCTTCAGGAAATGTCTATGTTGGTGGAGTTGCGGGTAATTATTTGGCAGGAATAATAGAGGGCTTATATTGGAACACAACAATTGCTGGTGGACTCAACGATTATGGTCGGAGTTCAACGAACGTGGATGACCCAGAAGTATTTGCCGAGACGACGGCCAATATGACAAGTGCAACTGGCCAAATTTACATTGACGAGAGTTGGGACTTTACTGATGTTTGGCGTTTGGATACGAATAATGAAAATGGTGGTTTTCCAATTCCTATACAGCCTGAGTATCCCTATTGAAGTGAATCTTAAAGAATTTAAATTGTTCCCGTTAATTGCGGGTATATTTTGAGTACTCCTCAACGAGCGCGAAAGCTATTTAATATGACGGATTTTAACGAGTCGTGAGAATACCTAATCCACATTAACGGGAGCAGCTCATAATCAAATGAGCACATTTTAATTGCTCGCAAAAAGTAGAATACTTTGGTGATTAGTGAAACAACGTAAAAAGTTAACTTGATAAAAATTTAGACAAAAAACAACAAATACCTTCTGTTCATGATATCTACAAAAAATCATAAACTTTTTCTACGTACTATTTTATGGTTACATCTCTAACTTAATCTTTACATATCGAATTGCACTTTAACTAAAATTGCTTACAAATTTGTCAATTTACTGATCTTTCATAAATTAGCACACTTGTTGAATTAAGGCTTAAATAGAATTTTACTTTTGACGAGATCGAAAATGTATATGTTTAGAAACTTAAAAAGATTATTTAGTTTATGTTTTTTGGTTCTGCTGTTGTCAAATACAGTCAAAGCCGAGATTGATGGTTTATATTTTAACAATGGAAAGGTTAAAGATTGTGAAGCCAACGGAGGGCTTCGTTTTTCAAAATGTAGTTCAGAAAAAAATTTAGAAATGTTTATCATGGCTATTGAAGAGGCGCGGGCCAAAAATAAAATTTTAATGGTTCTGTTTGGCCATGTGAAGTGTCCTTACTGTAAAAAATTAGATATGGCACTGGAAAATGATCAATCATTTAAAGAAACATTTTCTGATAAATTACTTATTTTAAATGTTAACGCTTCTGGTTTTCATAAAGGTGAACTTAAATTTGCAAACCTCATCGAACAGAAAATAATCGAGTTTGATGAATACTTTGTCGTCGACAGCACTCCCAGTGCGGTGCTTATAAAGCCAACTACAAATCAAGACTTTCTAATTCCATTAAAACCCAAAGAAGTTGAAGAAGAATTTACCTCGCGATATAAGTTTAACCCTGCAATTTTAATTGAGGGAAACGTTAAAGACAAAAGCTTAAATCTAAGAAAGTTAAGTAACATCTTGAAGAAAATTCTAAAAGTAACAGATTCTCTTAGCTAGTGCCTGTTTATGCCAATATTTAATATATAAAAAATGTCCCCGTTAATGGCGGATTTGAAATTCTCACGCCTCATTAAAACCCGTCATATGAAGTAGATTTTGTGTTCGTTGTGGACTTCTCAAAACATTGTTTTGAGAAGTAACGCTTGAAACATCAAATTATAGAGTAAAAAAAGCATTTAGGGAGCGTAACAGCAAGATACATCCGCAATTAATGGGTACACTTCATAAGTTATTTAGAAATTAAATTTACGCCCCGCTTCCAGAAGAAAGTAGCAGGTACCTTTTATGAGCTGAAATATGCTAAGCATATCATTAATATAGATAATAAAAAAAGGAGTCCTCATTTGGCCACAGCGAATGCAAAACCAAAACAGCCAAAACCCAAATGGATTAAAGTTAAAGCCCCATCAGGTGAAAACTATCTTGAAATTAAAGACATGTTAAAAAAACTGAACTTAGCGACTGTTTGCCAAGAAGCTCGTTGTCCCAACATAGCAGAATGCTGGGGTGGAGGTACAGCAACCTTTATGCTTATGGGTGAAGTCTGTACACGTGGGTGTCGTTTTTGTTCAGTCAAAACTGGAAATCCCAAAGGAGCTATAGATAATGATGAGCCAGAAAAAGTGGGATATTCAATTGCAAAGATGGATCTGGAGTACGTTGTTTTAACCAGTGTGGATCGTGATGATTTAGCCGATCAAGGCGCTAGCCATTTTGCTCGAACTGTGGCCACTATAAAATCACAAAGACCACAGTTAATCGTAGAAGTGCTAACCCCTGATTTTAGTGGAGATAAGGATTTAATTGCCCAAGTTGTAAGCTCTGGTCCGGATGTTTTTGCACATAATGTTGAAACCGTAAAACGTTTGCAAAAACAAGTTAGAGATCCTAGGGCTAACTACCAACAATCTTTGGATGTTTTAAAGTTAGCTAAAGAATTAAATCCAGAGCGCTACACAAAAACATCCATAATGTTAGGTCTTGGTGAAGAAGCTGATGAGCTTAAAGAATGTTTGGAAGATCTAAGGGCAGTGGGTTGTGACGTTGTTACTTTTGGTCAGTATTTACAGCCAGCCCGTCACAAATTAAAAGTAGAAAAGTTTTATACACCAGAAGAATTTATGTTCTGGCAAAAAACTGCAGAAAACATGGGTTTTCTCTATGTAGCCAGTGGTCCTCTAGTAAGAAGCTCTTACCGTGCAGGAGAATTTTTTATGAAGGGAATAATTGAACAAAAAAGAAAACAGGAACAAAATAAATTGTCTAGTCGACAAATTTTGGATTCTATTTATAAAGAGAAGATTTCTAAAGAAACTAAAGAACATAACCAACAAGGGGAAATATAAATGTCCACTGAAGTAAAATTACCAGACATCGGAGAAGGCGTAACAGAGGGTGAACTTGTAAAGTGGTTAGTCCAAGTGGGAGATACCATTGAAGAAGATCAACCAATTGCAGAGGTTATGACCGATAAAGCGACTGTGGAAGTTCCTTCCCCATATGCTGGGACCGTTAAAGAATTAAAAGCTAATGAGGGCGATATTATTCCCATAGAAACAACGATGCTGTTGTTGGATGCGGGTACAGGTACAGGAGCGACTAAATCACCCGTTGCTAAAGA
Organism: Bdellovibrionales bacterium; assembly: GCA_020435005.1. Lineage (GTDB taxonomy): Bacteria > Bdellovibrionota > Bdellovibrionia > Bdellovibrionales > UBA1609 > JACKAN01. Next base: position 21,853 of record JAGRAE010000012.1, on the reverse strand, counting down.
AAGTATACAGTCATCCACTTCAACTTCTGTTTCTACACAGATACCAACACCAGCTCCTGCGCCAGCAATAAATGTTGGCGGAATGGAAGTGCATCCACCTGTTGCAGAGTCTCGTGTGTTAGCAACGCCGGCAACACGAAGATTGGCTCGAGAGTTAGGTCTAGATATTAATATCATAAACGGCACAGGTAATGCTGGGCGTGTAACTCGTGAAGATGTTTTACAAGCTAAAAATGGTGCAACCACTTCTTATTCATTACCGAGCTCATCTGCTCCCAAAATGGAAATACCAAAGCCGGCTTTTACTTCGCACTCACCACAGTTAGAGGAAAGAGTTGCATTGAGAGGTATCAGAAGAAAAATTGCCGAACAAATGCAGATAACCAAACATATTGTCCCCCATTTTACTTTAATGGATGAAGCCAATATTACAGAGCTAGTAAAAATGCGCGCTCAAGCCAAACAGGTGGGTGAAGCCTATGGAGTAAAGGTCACTTTTTTACCTTTTATAATGAAAGCTTTGATTGCGACGCTTCGTGAATTTCCAATGTTTAATGCTAGTATTGACGATGACAAAGGCGAAATTGTTTATAAAAAATATTTTAATATTGGCTTTGCAGCAGATACTCCACAAGGATTGTTAGTACCTAACGTTAAAAATGCTGACCAAAAAACAATTTTGGAATTGAGTAAAGAAATACAAGAGCTTGCGGACAAAGCTCGCAACGGAAAATTATCACTTGAAGAAATGAAAGGTGCAACATTTACCATAACAAATATTGGAAGTGTTGGTGGAACTTATGCCACACCAATTATAAATCATCCAGAGGTAGGAATTTTAGGTGTTTACAAAATTATGGATAAGCCGGTTTTAAAAGATGGAAAATTTAGAGCGGCAAAAATGCAAAATTATACCGTAACATGTGATCATCGTTTAATTGATGGTGCAGTAGCAGCGAATTTCTTAAGAGCCTTTTTCCAAAAAATTGAAAACCCCTCTCATTTAATGTTGAATATGATGTAAGGAGCGCAGAATTATGAGTCAAAATTATGATGTATGTGTTGTGGGAGCGGGACCTGGTGGTTATGTGGCAGCAATTAGATGCGCGCAACTGGGACTAAAAACAGCTATTATTGAGAGAGAGTTTTTGGGTGGAGTTTGTTTAAATGTGGGTTGTATTCCTTCAAAAGCTATGATTACAGCCGCTCATTTTTTGCACCGTGCTCAGTTTGATGCAAAAAATATGGGGTTCGAAATATCTGGTGATATTAAAGTCAACATGTCTAAACTGAAAGACTGGAAACAATCTGTTTGTGATAAAATGTCTGGCGGTGTTTCTCAATTATTAAAGGGAAACAAAATCGACATATTGATGGGCGAAGCACAATTCAAATCCAATACACAAATAGAAATATCGGCTAAAAATGGCAAACAAGTATTAAATTCTAAGAATTTTATTGTAGCTACAGGTTCTAGACCTATTGAAATTCCAGGCTTTGCTGTTGATGAAGAAAATGTTTTATCTTCTACAGGTGCTTTAGATTTAGAAGAGGTACCACAAAAAACAGTAGTTATTGGTGGTGGCTACATAGGTTTAGAAATTGGTAGTTATCTACAAAAATTGGGGTCGCAAGTCACTGTAGTCGAGGCAGGTCCTTCTTTATTAGCTTCTATTTCTGATAAAGAATGTACCCAAGTAGTTGCAAGAAAGTTAAAGAAGTCTGGGGTTGAAGTTTTATTAAGTGCAAAAGCAAAATCTTATAAAAAAACAGGGTCTGAATACGAAGTTACAGTAGAAGTGAATGGTAAAGATCAAAAGTTAAGTGCTAATAAAATTTTATTAACAGTCGGACGCAAACCCAACACGGATCAATGTAACTTGAAGGGCATTGGTTTAAAAGTTGATGAAAAAGGATTTCTGACTGTGAATGCACAAATGCGTACAAATATTCCTAATATTTTTGCTATTGGAGATATAGTCGGCCAACCTATGTTAGCTCACAAAGCTAGCCACGAAGGTGTAATTGCGGCAGAAGTTTTAGCTGGGCAAAACCGTGTTTTTGATGCGAAGACTGTTCCTGCTGTGGTTTTTACAGATCCAGAAATTGCTTCCGCTGGTTGGAGCGAAGAAGAATGTAAAGCCAATGGTCATAGTGATTTGAAAGTAGGAAAGTTTCCATTTGCAGCTAATGGCCGGGCTGTTTCAATGATGGAAACTGAAGGCTTTGTAAAAATAATAGCTGATGCAAAAACAAATATTGTACTTGGAGTTCATATTGTTGGCCCTGAAGCAAGTAACTTAATTAGTGAAGCGGTATTAGCCATTGAAATGGGTGCTACTTTAGAAGATTTAGCTTTAAGTATACATCCTCACCCAACACTAGGTGAAACTATGATGGAAGCCGCGGAAGCAGCATTAGGCCATGCAATTCATATTATTCAAAAGCCAATTGGTGGAACCAAAGGAGTGAGTGCTAGACAATGATGTTTCAAGATTGGGGAGAGATTCCCTATGATGAAGCTACAGAAAAACAATTAGCACTAGTTCAACAACGAGTTGATAACACCACAAGCGATACTTGGGTTTTTTGTTCTCATCCTCCCTTGGTAACCTTGGGCCGAGGCTCCACTAAGGAAGACCTGCAAGGTTGGCAAGGGGATGTGTTTACTTCATCGCGCGGAGGAAAAGCAACTTACCATGGTCCTAACCAATTAATAGTTTATCCCATTGTAAAGCTTGAAAATAAAGATGTACTTAAATTTTTATTTAACTTAGAGCAGATAACAATTAATGTTCTTAGAAAATTAGGTGTACCAGCTCAACTGAGTCGAGAAGTTTTTCCAGATCAGAATAGTAATACTAAACTCATACCTACGGGTGTTTGGGTAAAAGACCAAAAAATTGCTTCTATTGGTATTGCTGTAAAAAAGTGGGTGACCTATCACGGGTTGGCTTTAAATCTTTACCAAGACGACCAAGCTTTTAAGGGAATAAACCCCTGTGGCTTTAACCCAGAAGTTATGACTTCTGTAGAAGAGTTGATCCAACAAAAAATAGATAGAAATAAAGTGGTCGAAGTTTTTAAAGAGAAGATTCAAGAGTCCGTTCTTCGGATATTAGCGCACCAGAATTAAAGTATATAATTTTAGCAAAAGCAGTTCTTTTGTATCCTATTTTTTCTACCAAAAGATCGGCCATTGTTGCTGCGCTTTTGCGGTATTACAATGCAGCTTCAAACTTGCGCCGCGGACGATTCATTTCTGAAATTGGTATTACTTCTTATCAATAGAAATTGCAAACTTACTGATGCCTGCAGACTTCACTATATCAATTATAGAAATAACTCGCCCGTGAGCCACATCTTTGTCAGCCGAAATGATAGCTTGAACTTGAGGATTTTCAGCAAGACTGGTTTTTGCAAATGCCGATAGGGCTTCGTCATTAGTGGGTTTGCCATTGAGGAGTGTTTCTCCGTTGGCACCGATAGCAATATTTAATTGAGAGGGGGCCGTATCCGATCCACTCGCAGCCTTTGGTAAATTAATATTTATACTGGGTTTAACAATAAAGGGAGTAGTCACCATAAAAATAATTAGCACCACCAAAATAATATCCACAAAAGGGACAATATTAATTTCTGCTATGGGAGCATCGTCATCACCACTAATTTTTGCAGCCATCAATTCACCTTCTTAGATTTTGCAAGAGCTAAACATATATCTTTAACACTTTCTAGGCTTTGCATAATTGTTTTTACTTGGCGTTGAAAATAATTAAAGGCAATTACCGCTGGGATAGCCACTAACAAACCAATACCAGTAGCCACAAGGGCTTTAGAAATTCCCAACATCACAGCTGAAGCATCACCTTGGCTCGTAGCTAGTTCGCGAAAAGCATCCATAATTCCAAACACAGTTCCTAATAAACCGATAAACGGAGCATTTGAACCGACCGTTGCTAAAAAGTTTAAGTATTTTTCAAAATTTGGTTTTTCAATGAGGGCATAAGAATTAAAAATTTCTTCTAAACCATCAGCGCCATTATCTTTTGCATGTCTTAAACCATAGGATAGGGCACGGCCTTCAAAAGTTTCTCTGTCACGTGAGAGATCCTCAATTTCACTGAGATTGTTGCTTTGTAATGCTTCTGAAATTCTTTGAGTCGCCTTGAGGCTGTTAGCGCGTACTTTTCTAAGTGTAAAAAATCTTTCAAAAATAAAAGCCACACTAAAAATGCTAAGAATAACCAATAACCATAGAGTGACCTCATGACCGGCATGGGCAATGCTGTAAAACTGTTCTGTAAACATTGTGAAATTCCTCTTGTTTAATTCATTATCATTATGCCTTAAAGATAAAGGTCGAATCAATGGAATATATTTACCTTGGCCATAGTTCTAAGCTAGGGATATAATAAGTGACATGAGTTGCTGGTTAGCGTTATTGAGTTTGTTTTTTCTTTCTGCTTGTCAATGGAATGTGGACAAGAGGCCTTCTGTAATTGTAATTGCAATTGAATCTCTAAATTTTCGCCAGGTCAATTGTGAGCAAGGACAGGAGCTCAATCAAGGCTTTCAAATTTTCTGTGATGAGGCCATTCGATTTACTCATAATTTTACGCCATCAACTATGAGCCAAGCCGCTTTGGCTTCAGTGTTAACAGCACTTTTTCCAATAGAACATGGAGTTTGGCACAATGGAAATCAGTATTTATCCAAAAAATTCGAGACGGTTGCTGAAGTGGCTTTAGACAAAGGTTATAGAACAGCTTTTTTTTCAGGAGGACCACCGATATTTAGTAAATCTGGCTTTGGACAAGGCTTTGAAAAATTTGATGATCACATAAACTTAACTCTAGAAAGTCATTATACTCCTGCCAGCAAGAGTTTTTCAAAATTTTTTAAATGGTTAAATAATGATGTTGGTGATCACCCTCACTTTTCAGTAATTTATATTCCAGACCTTCAGTTCATTGATGTCCCAACTGTCAATAATGTTGGGCAACAACGAGCCAGGGGATATAAAGGACAACTTTTAGAGCTAGATGAATCACTCAATGAATTAATTAATAAGCTTAAACAAAAAAAACTATGGCACAATTCGCATGTGTTTCTGTTTGGGTTGAATAGCTACTCTGAGCAGAGCCGTCCTGAAGAGCCTTCCATGGTAAACTTATATTCAGAAATAGTTCAAACACCTTTATTTATAAAGCCTGCACAAAAACTACGTGACAAAGGCATACATTGGAAAATTGATAAAAATGTTAGTTTAGTGGATATAGGAGCTACCTTGTACGAACTTTTTGGATACATACCAGATTCTCCTGAAGGACGCGAACTAGAAGTGACATCTTTAGCACCTATACTCGATAAACCTGATGTGGCATGGGATAGTAATCGCTATATACTTATTGAAACGGCATATCCACAATGGAGAGAACTGGGAGGTAGCCGTTTTTCAGTAAGAAGTGGTCACTATTCAATGGTTTATGATAAGCAAATCAAGTTGTATAATACTCTAATTGATCGCAATGAGATTTCACCAATTTCCCATAAAGATAAATTGTGGACAACTATCTTTTCACCGATACATAGTTATATGAAAAGTAATGGTTTAAATCAATGGGAGGGTATAAATAAACATTTTGTAGAAAAAATTAAAATAGCCAAAGAAATTTGGAGCATTAAAAACAAAAATGTAAACACATTGATTAAAGAAATAAATGTAGCACTTTGGAAAAATAGAACAGACAAGGAACTTTATGGCTGGAAAGCTGAATTAGCTCTAAATAATAATTTATGGAAAAATTTAATGAATATTGCAAAAAAGGCAAAAAATAAATATTGGCTATACTTAGCTAAAAGAAAATTAGGACAACCTATAAATATACCTCCTCGTGGTTGCTTTCAGTTTTTCACAAAAACAATAAATGATATAAGTAAACTTAAAGAGTGTAACGATAAGCTCTTTAACTCTTTAATGCGTTGGAAAATGCAGGGAAAAGGCAAAAAACGGGATCGATTATTTGATGCCTTTATTAGAAATTACTACAATTTTAAATTAGAAAAGAAATTAAAAATAGAAAACCTAAAAAATGGTTTAATTTGGGATGTAGAAATAGAACAAGATTATGGCCCTGGTATTACTGAAGTATATCTGAATTTAACTAAAAATAAAAAACTAAACGAGAGAATTAAAAAACGACTATTAAAACTCCAGTAACCCTATCCAAAATGGGTTGTTAGGATTCTCCCTACTTATTTCTATTGTTAATGAATCCAAATTGACTGAACTGAAGTCCATATTAAAAATTTTAGAGGGTGCAAAAGTTCTACTCAAAAAAATAATTTTATCTCTCACTTGAGGAACGAAGGTGTGGACAGAGAAATCAATAGTTTTTTCCAATCCAATTAATTTTGATGGCATAGGAGAAATTAGATTCTTTTCAGTAGATGAATTCATCGACATATCTAAATGACAAGCCATTGGCAATAGGCTAATGCCATTTCTAATTAAATAAATCGCGGGTTGACCAACTTGTATAAAGTGTACTTCATTCCCTACTTGGACCATACTAACAAGTTCACAGCCAGTAACATATTCATCATTGTTATCTTCATTATAAATTTTCTCGTTTGCAAATAAGACGGCAATTCTTAGATCATTGGCTTCTTGAGATAAATGTCTCATCCGTTCAAATGGTGAGGTGGCTTCTTGGTCGCCTCTTGCTGATAAATAGAAATTATGTATTATCTCCGTAGATTTGTTTGCGCCAGATTTAGAGCCCCAAGGTGTAGCAATTGTTAGTAAAGTTCGTTCTAAGTCATCATTAATAACAGGTTGTGGTTTATAAAATTGACTACTATAATTTCTAAAAACGAATGATTTCATTTTATATTCCAATACCGTATTTTTTGAGTTTGCTTTCTGATTTTTTATAGTATTCGTCAGATGGAATATCTAGTTCCATAATTTTCTTCCATTTTTCTTTGGCGGCATCTACATTGCCTAAGTTTTCTTCTAAAATGGCATCCTGATACATTAATTTCATTTCTTTTCTTAATTCTGATAAAATAGATTTTCTAAAAGAAAGAACTTCATCATTTTTTGGATCTTCACTGGTGGCTTTGTCACAAGCAAATATGGCCTCTTTAAATTTTCTGTCATTGTAATTTTTTTTGCATTCACCAAACAGCTCATCAACCTTTTTTGTTAGTTGAGTCTTTGCAGAAGCTAAATCTCTTTCAGCAATTTCTTTATGGCCTTTGGTATCTGGGAAATTCCCAGCTAAATACTTATTGAACAGGTCAATAGCTTTACGAAAACTTTGTTTTTTAAATTCACTATTTGCTGCATTGTAAGCATTTTCACCTTGTTGGATAAGTTTTTGTCGTCGGGCTTTTGCCGCAGCTTGGTCTCTTTCTGATTGTTCCCTCATCGCAATTGTGTTCTGAAAATCGAGTATGGCAGGGTGGTCAGGAAACATAGTCATTGCCTCGGCGATACAAGAATTAGCCTCATCTGCGGTTCTAAATTGGTTCATTTTTGCACGACAATCTTCTACAATGACAGCGATCCTTTGTTCAAGTTCTCGCTGTTTTCGTTCTTTCTCCTCTTCAACCAAAACTTCTCTTTCTAAAGCAAGTGCTTGTTCACATAAACCTATAAGCTCTTTTGAATTTTCATAGAAGGGTATAATATTGTGAATCTTTTCAAATTCTTTTATACAGTTAGCATATTTCTTTTGATTAAAGTGACTTTTACCAAGCCGAAAAGAGTCTATTACTATTTGTTTTTCTTCGGGTGTCAATTTGTCAAAGGTTACAACTGAGGCGAGATCAGTTTTTCCCTTTTCATTTTGTTCCTTTTCAGGTTCTAAAAGTAGACCAATAAGAAGTACAGGTACCAATAACATAATAGCAAGTCTGACCAATTTATTTTTTCGTCCAGGATCGCTAATAACTTGTCGGTGTTGATTTTTACTAACTCGTACGACTCTAGCTCCAGCTATTTGAGGCGGCATAGGTAACCTGTCAGGGCCGTGGTTCTGTACCATTGGTACATTACTTAATTTGTTGGCAAATTGCTCATCCTTTATTTCAAAGTTAAACTTTAAATTGGATATTGAAATTTCATCTCCACTCTCGACTTGTAATGGTTGGTGAGTACTAACGGGTTTATTGTTAACTTTTGTACCGTTCGCACTACCTAAATCAAGAACGTAAAACTTATTATTTTCCTTATTTATTTCAAAATGCTTTCGACTCATTTTATTGTGTTTTATGGTAACATCACAATTTTCACCGCGCCCTACAACACAACTGTTACTAAATTTGTATCCTTTCTTTTTACCATTGAGATCATGCCATTTGATAATTCCAACAAGGTTAGAGGCAGAACCAGGAGAAGTATCTTCATCAGAAAAACTTTCTAAAGCTAATTCGTGTGGATTTTTATAGTTGTTATTATGTGGAACCAAGTTTGTCTTTTTGTTTTCTAGAGACAAATCTGGTTCACTTGTTGCTGGTAAATTCAATTCATTATGAATCTCCTCTTGAGGAGGTGGGGGAGGTACATTTTCTGATTTTCTGGACTCTTTTACTTTAACTTTTTCAATTGAAAAATGAAAATCATATGGAGGTAGATTGAACTGTGTGTTTTCATCTAGAAACAACTCATCAACTTCTTCGCCATCATAGTGTAAGTTTCCATATTGAGAAAGAACTTCTAAATACCAAGCAGGTTCATTGAAAGATATTTTTAAATGCTGTCTGGAAATTCCCTTTGAAACACCTAATTGAATATCGGCAGTGGCATCACGACCGATGATGTACTCTTCTCCTGGTGTCAAAGAGAGCTCTTTAATAAGTTTTCCATTGTGGAAGACACTAAGTTTATACACTAGAACCTTCCTTCCATTCTTGATTTGCAAAGACTGAGATTAGCTTCAGCCTCTTGAAAAACTTTATTTGATTTATCTTTAACCATATATGTGACATTTTTAAAAACAGAAATGCATGCAGAGTATTGTCCTTTTTCAAGTAACTTTTTTCCACGTATCATTTGAAACTGTATTAACTCATAGTATTTTTTTTCAGCTAATTTTTTGTATGTCTTGCACAGTTCATGTTCGGGAAAAATTGATGTACAAGCTTGAAAAGAATAAAGAAATCTTTCATATTTACCTTTTTTATAGTATCTAAAACCTCTAATATAATGAGTCTGTGCTTCTTTAAAGTTAGGTGATTGCAATCCTTTTTTTTCCCTTAATTTTCTTTCAGCCTCTCTGATTTTATTGATGGTGTCTATTTCCTTTTCGATTTCTTCATCTGTACGAATGCCGGCATCTTTGTTAAAACCTACTTCTTCATTTGTTAAGGCAAACATAATTAAAATAATACCTATTCCTATTAATATCATTCTGAAGTTGTTGGTTTTGCCTTGAGGGAGAGGAAGTTTATTGCCTTTGTGAATTTGCTGTGGACGTGAAAAACCTAATCCTTTTTCTTGTGGATCAAAGGCTTCATTCATTGTTGCACTCAAAGCTCGGGTTTCTTCATCTTTAATCAGCATGGAAATTTGAAATAATAGTTTTGTTGAGCCTAGACGTATTTTTGCATTGTGATTTAATAAAAGGGCTTCTCCTGGTTTGCCATCGACCTCAACTAAATTTTTACTATTTAGTGATTTAATTATAATACCGGAGTGAGAGATTATAATTTCTGCATGATTACGACTACATTTAACATCTTTGGCCAAAACAATATCGTTGGTTGAAGCTCTACCAATTTTAATAGTTGAAGACATTATCTTAAAGGTTTCCCCTTTATCAGGTCCTGATGTAACAGTAAGAGTGTATTCAACTTGATTTTTAAGAGCTAAATTACTCAACTTGCATCCTCCTCTCCTAAAGGAAGAATTACAAAAAGAATATATGAGACTTTGTTATTGCCATGCACAGCTTGGGCTACAATTTCATGTTTAATACCGCCAAACTCAAGTTCATTTGTAATCATTTGATCAGAGTTTTCATTTATTCTTGCTATGAGATCTTCTAAACTTAGTTTTAAAGATTGATCAGTAATACTGGAAACATTGCCATAAAGAATTTCACTGGAAGACATTCCTGTTTTTTCTTCAAAGTTGGAATTTATTGCAGCTACTGTATTATCCAAAGCCTGTACAGCCATGGCGGGGAAGCCAATGAGTTGAACAAGGCTGGCCATTTCCTGGCTACGATCTTGTTCAAATGCTTGCTCGGACTGTGAATTACCATCGCTAGCACCATCAATTCGAGTGAGCACGCTTCTTATGTTAGAGATAAGATCTTGGATAACTGGAAATTGATAATTAAGTTCAATATGAAGTTGACCTTCTCTTAATGCCTTATCGAGCTGTTTATTAATGTTAGCAATCGGGTATTCAATTAACTTATACAAAAAGAAAAATAGTAATGTGCCAACAACTAAAGCTATAAAAAATGTTTGAATAAATAGACTTAAAGTTCTGCCATCGTCAACGGCTAAGGTTCCCATATCGTATATAACTACTGAGTAGGCAACTATGGATTGTCCGCCGGTTTGTGGGTTATAAAATTCTATAGGCACTATGGCACCAATAGTGCTACTATCTATTTGCCCTACAACTTCACGGCCTTCTTTTTTTGCTGTATGTACAAATTTTTCATTGGGGTATTTTCCACTTAATCTTGCAGGAGCAATAATAATATTATCTACATTTGAGAATATATATGAACTTGACACACCAGGTTCTCTGTCTGCTAACTCAACAGAAACACTAGCCTCTTGCCCTTCCATTAAGGGCACCTGGTTGACTTTGGCAAGTGTTCTAGCAATAGTTAGAGCTCTTCTTTGACTTTCCTTTTCGATACTAGCTTTTAAAATTCTCATTAATGGTATGGCCGATAAGCTAGTAACGAAAACTATAAATGCACCCATAAATATTAAAAGAACCCATTTAAACTCCGTCCACTCTGCTAGTTTATAAACTCCAGGGAGAACTACATCTTCAATGTAGTTTTGAGCTAAACGTACAAAGCCTTCCAAACCTTTTGGTATTTGAACGCTTTGCTTTTGAGACTCTGCAGACATATTCATTTCTGGGCTGTTTTGTGGATGAAAATTTATATCTACTTGTGGTTGGGCATGATGTGTTGCTGGATGATGATTAACAGCTGCATTGCCAAAGTATTGATTGGGATTTAATGCTTGGCCAAAGCCTTTATTAACATCAGACACATTTATAACTTCTGCCATAATATCATACATACTGATTTTATCATTGGCTTTTAAATTATAATTTTTAATTTTCAAACCGTTTACAAATGTACCATTACTAGAGTTTAAATCATTTACACTGATTTGATTTTCGTTAATAACAATTATACAGTGTTGCTTTGATATACCAGGATGAGCAATTGGAATTGCACAATTTTGATTTCGACCAATTAAATTCTGTCCCTTTTTTAGATTGATCATTTGACCAGCTAAAGGTCCATTTAAAAACCTAAGCACCCACATAGAGCTGATCTCCTTCTTTTATATTCGCCGCGATAATTGATCCCTCGGGTAATTCAAAAACAGAATCTGCACGCCAGGAGCCGGTAAAAAAATGTTTCCAGGGTTGTGCATTTAAACAAACTTTTTTTACAACTAAATTTTTATCGACAAAAATTAGATCAATTGCAAAATTCATAAAAAATGTATGAATATGGGAGCAGCTTTTAATCCACAAAGCTGAACTTGGGTCCATTGACTTTTTACCCATTAGTCCGAGAGCACGATTAATAAAATTATCTGCAATTGTTACCTTGTTAGCAATCAATATATTCTTTTCTTGAAGGTAAAGTTTAAGAGTACTCATCACTGACCCCCATAAAAGAACTGTAAAATGATTGGGGCAAAAACTACTAAAAACACTGCTGGTAAAATAAATATCATCATAGGAATTAAGATTAATTGAGATGCTTTTGCACCGGCTTTTTCTGCTCGAACAAACCTTTCCATTCGCATCTGTACAGATTGATCTTTTAGTACTTGTGCAATACTCGCACCCGTGTAGTCGGCATCTATTACGACGGAACAAAAACTAGTTATTTCTGGTATGTCTAATCTTTCTGAAAGTTTTTTTAAAGCATCACCGCGAGCGCTACCAAGTTTTATATCTTTTAAGACTATATTTAACTCATCGGCTAATACGCTATCTTTAGCTTTATCTACTATTCTTTGAATGGCATTTACGAAATCAAGTCCCGCTTCTGTTGACAGAGCCATTAAGTCAATAAAGAAGGGGAGATCTTTTACAACTGAGATGTAACGTTTATTTTTTGCAGCTTGACAGTGAATATGGGGAAAAACTGCACCAAAAACAGTAAAAGCTGGAAACATTAAATAAGGGTAACCTAATTGTAGAGCAAAGTTCAAAATAGTAAGCATGGCGGGAAACATGATGCCCCATAAAATTTGCAAGCCGATAAACTCGTCAACATTTAGTTCTCTAGAAAGGCCTGCTGTTAAAATTTTCTTTTCAACATTTCTTCTATATTGAGGAGCTTTAACTCGAAAAGCGTGCTGTAAGGTAAAGTTGTGCACGAGAGGTCGTGAGAAATTAATAAACCCCGACTTTGACTTTTGTGGTTCATCACCAGAAGCCCAAGCTAAAGCATCTGCATCAGCATTATTTTTAAAAAGTGTACTAACAAACAGATACACACTAAATGCTGTGAATGCTAAAGATAATATTAAACCTAGGAAGTCAAAACTTAACATTTACCCTCTTTCTATGTTTTAAATAAAACATGTATGAATTAGTTTTAGTTTCCCAATCACCTCGTCGTAGTCATATCCTTGCAAAAACTGATTACAAATTTCGCACGGATTCAGTTAAAGTATCGGAAATTATTGATAAAAACCTAAATTTAGATAAAGCCATAATGAGTGTGGCTAGACAAAAGGCAGAAGCTTATATTGAGAAACATAAGCGCTTAAAATCACAAAAGATTTTATTGCTTAGTGCAGATACAGTAGTGGTATTTAAGGACCAAGTACTAGGAAAACCAAAGGATAAGAATGAAGCTTTTCAATTTTTATCCTTATTGTCTGGAAAAACGCACAGCGTAAAAACCGGACTTTGTGTTTATGATCTTTACAGTTGTAAATGTGTTTGTGATTTAGCCACAACTTACATTAAGTTTAAAAATTTAACTGGAAAAGAAATAAATAATTATATTAATTCAGGAGAGCCAATGGACAAAGCAGGAGCTTATGGTATCCAAGGTCTTGCCTCTCAATTTGTTGAGGAAAGACAGGGCGATTATGAAAATGTAGTTGGTCTTCCAATGTATTTATTTGAAAAAATTGTGGCTGAAAATGGATGGAAAATTGATAAAAGAAAATCTAAATCAAATTAAAACAAAAATTGATAGCTGTTTACACATGAAAAATTGCCCCTCTGATTCTTTGAAAATCATTGCTGTTACCAAGAAGCAAAATATTGATCGCATTAAAGAATGTATAGATAACGAATTGTTTGACATCGGAGAAAACTACTTGCAAGAAGCTTTGGAAAAGCAAAATCTCATTAAAAACTCTGCAATTCGTTGGCATTTTATTGGTGCGGTACAATCTAAAAAAGTAAAAAATATGCTAGGAAAATTTTACCTGTGGCATGCTGTCGACCATTTGAGTGTTTTAAAAGAAATAGAAAAAAGAAATTCTGGAGCGCCTCAACCCATTTTGATTCAAGTTAATATCGCTGAGGAACAAACAAAATCGGGTGTGATGCCGGATGAGCTGAGTGATTTTATGCTTAAAGCTATTGAACTAAAAGGTTTTAGTATTTGGGGGTTAATGACCATGCCCCCTTTATTTGAATCTGAACAAGTTTCCAGAAAATACTTTGCAAAAATGCGTGAATTGCTTGAAAAGCAAAAAAAGCTGGTCGACACAAGGGAGCATCCTATGAATGAACTTTCCATGGGCACAAGTCAGGACTATAATTTAGCTATCCTTGAGGGATCTACAATGATCCGTTTAGGTGAAGTTCTTGTCGGACCACGGGAGTCATAATGACCAATCCATTGTTATCTCATTTAAAAGTAGGTTTTATCGGTGCTGGGAACATGTCTCAGTCCATAATAAGTTCCTTATTGCAAGCCAAGATCATTCCACATGAAAATGTATATTTATCAAATCGATCTGAAAAAAAACTAATTAAGGTTTCAAAAGAATTGGACGTTCAAGCTGTTAATAGCAATGAAGAGCTAATTGAGAAGAGTGACATAATTGTTATTGCAGTGAAACCCCAAGATATATACAACGCTGTGGAGCCGATCTCAAGCAGTTTTGGTGAAGAAAATATTGTAATAAGTTTAGCTGCGGGCATCCCATTACAGAAATTAAAAAAGCTAGCTCCCCAAGTTAAAAACTGGGTTCGAGTGATGCCAAATACTCCAGTTTCTATAAAAACAGGAGTTGTGGGCTATTGTTTGTTAAATGAAAGCGAAGCTACATCTGCAGTTATTGAAGATTTGTTTTCTGCATCTGGTGTTGTTGAAAAAGTAACAGAAGGTGAAATGTTTGAAGCTTTGATGGTGGCAACATCTAGTGGTGTTGGCTTTGTTTTTGAGCTCATGCAGTATTGGCAAGAATGGTTAGAAGAACATGATTTTACTCCAGAGCAAGCCAGAAATTTAACAGTTCAGACCTTTTTAGGGGCTTCTTTATTGGCGAATATTGACCAAGCAAAATCAATTGAAGAGTTGCAAAATAAAGTTACATCTAAGAAGGGTGTAACAGCGGCAGGTTTGGAGTCTATGCGTGAACTTGAAGTAGAAAGAGCTATTCGATATAGTTTTGAAAAAGCGGTGCTTAGGGATAGAGAATTAGCAAAGCTTTCAGACTAGACCTAGGCCCAGATAAGTGTGTTTTGTACATTGGATTTAACCTTGCTAAGTCGCTAAAGTCGTCTTAACCTATATTAGTATTATCTCAGAAGGTGGAGGAAAAAATGAAAATTGCGCCCATTGATATTGCCCATAAGACATTTACAAGAAAAATGATGGGTTTTGATCCTGATGAGGTAATGGATTTTTTACGCAGCATTGCTGACGAAATGGAAGATCTAATTAGAGAAAGAAATGAAATGAGAGAATCTTTGCGTGAAAAGGAAATGGCGATCCTTGAATACAAAGAAAGAGATGAGCTTTTAAAAAATACTATTACTACGGCCACTCGAATGAGTGATAAGTTACAAGCCGATGCAGAAAGAGAAGCTCGTTTAATTATCAATGATGCTAAACAAAAGGCTGAAATGATAGTCAGAGATTCTCGTGAATCCCTACAAAAAATATTTTCTGAAATTTCTGAGCTTAAAAAGGTTCGTATGCAATTTGAAAATAATATTCGTGCAGTTGTTCAGTCTCATTTGGCTATGATTGAACAGGGGCAAAAGGTCATGCCAAACCCACCTGATTTTCAAGCACGTGAAATGAGTTTTACAGAAGATACTGAACAGGCAGCTATTGCAAGAAATATAGAAAAAGCTTTTCAAAAAGAATTCTAAACTAAGAAGCTTTTTTCTTTTTTGTAATTACTGTTTCTTATAATTCACTTTCTAGGCTTTTTTCAGTTTCATTTAAGAGTTTTTCATCTTTCTTTTTTTGTTTTCGCCGTTGCATTTGTTTATTGGTGTCAAACAAATCTTCGTCGTAACTTTCATCATCTACTTCAAAGCTTTTAAGTTGTCTTCGTTTTTTTCTTTCATAGTAAGAGCGTTGTTTAGGCTCATTTATTGACATATCTAATTTGTATTCTAATGACACAGCAATTATTTGATTGAGACCATAATTTGTACCATTGAGGCCTTGTGAATAAACAAGGTTAGTACGAAAATATTTAGAAAAATCAATACCAAACCAAACCTTGGCGGCAATTTCCTGTGGGTTGACGGCATAGTATGTTAAACTTCCAGCATTAACTCTATTTGTAATAGTAGTCTTATTGGTGGGAGTTGAAGTCTCTTCATCATCTGTAACGCTTTCAAATCCATAGCCCTCAGCCCCAACATAAAATCCATTAAAATCAAATTCTGTACCTAATGACCAAGGTAATAAATGAGATCTTCCTTCATCACGGTATAAATAGAATCCTGATAAATAGATATAAAAACTGCCAAAGTCTTTAACCAGCCACAGACCTCCTGAAACTGACATCGTACCTTCACCGGTTAAAACATCATCTGTGTTGGCATCAAATCTGTTGAAGGGGATATTTATCGCCGCTTCTGTTATTATTTCAAAAGATTTGTCGAATAATTGATAGAGAATTTTGCCTTGAACATCTGTAAACTCTGTATTTGTTCGTTCGTCAGTGCCGTCAAAACTTTCAGCACTAGTAAAAGAAAAACCTAAATCAATTGCAGCATCACTTTGAAAGGTATAAAAAGCAGAAAAATTGAGAAGATAATTTCTATAATAACCGTTTTTACTAAGATCAACAATTTCCCCCCCTTGTGGATCAAAATTTGCCGTAGTATTTAAATAAGAGAAATTTGATTTTAGGTTTAAATATTTTTGTGATAACGTTGGAGGAGTAGCCAGAGCTGTTGCAACATTAATAGAAATACATAGGGTAATGCAAATTTTTATGATATTCATAAAATCATAATAATTTATGAAAAAAAATAAGTCAGCACTTCTTGTTATTTTTATTACGGTCTTTGTCGATCTTGTTGGATTTGGAATTGTTATTCCACTAAGCCCTTATTTGGCCAAAAATTTTGGTGCGGATGCATTGCAAGTCGGTCTATTGATGACAATTTATTCTCTATTTCAATTTGCTTTTGCGCCTTTTTGGGGGCAATTGAGCGATAAGATGGGTCGGCGTCCAATTATTTTATTGAGTTTGCTAGGAGCCGCGGTGGCACATTTATTATTTGCTTTTGGTAGTAGCCTAACCATGCTTTTTATTGCTCGTGGTCTAGCTGGTTTTTTTGGCGGAAATATATCAACAGCTATGGCCTATATAGCTGATGTAACAGAGTCTAAAGATCGTTCAAAAGGCATGGCTTTGATAGGAGTGGCTTTTGGTTTAGGTTTTATTTTAGG
This sequence comes from Bdellovibrionales bacterium, assembly GCA_020435005.1. Lineage (GTDB taxonomy): Bacteria > Bdellovibrionota > Bdellovibrionia > Bdellovibrionales > UBA1609 > JACKAN01. The sequence goes on along the minus strand of JAGRAE010000012.1, from coordinate 4,727 downwards.
TCCAGTGATTGGTGGTATAGCGGGGAGTTGGGGGTTAAAAATAGGATTGCTCCCTCCTTTTGGCGAAAGTTTTCCCGCTCTGATAGCCTCATTAATTTGCTTCATAAATTTTGTGATGGCTTTTTTTCGTCTAAAAGAATCTTTGCCACAAGAATTAAGAGGAAAAGCTAAAAAACGTCCATCACGTATAAAAATGATTATTGAATACTATAAAAGACCCGTTTTAAATGCGGTACTGATTACTTATTTTTTAAATACTTTGGGTATGGCTAACATGGAAGCCTCTCTATTTTTGTTTGTTAAAGATAAGTTCTCATGGTCCATGGTGGATGCCAGTTGGGGCTTTGCCTATGTTGGCGTGATCATGGTGATTGTTCAAGGGCTTTTTATACGCCGATTTGTTCCCAAATATGGTGAGGTTAAAGTGTTGTTAGTTGGTTTAATTTTAGCTCCTTTGGGAATGTTAGGAGTAGGGTTAAGTGAAAGTATACCCTTTTTGGCGGGCTCAGTGACTTTAATGGCGATAGGTTCAAGTCTGATAAATCCAACATCTACTGGGGCTATGAGTTTACTAAGTGATAGTTCCGAGCAAGGTGCGGTAATGGGTACGGGGCAAAGTTTATCTGCTTTGGGTAGGGTTTTAGGACCTGCTTTGGGTGGGTGGTTTTATAGAGATTTAAGTTGGAGTGCTCCTTTTTATACAGCGAGTGTAATGATATTCCTTGGTTTTGTACTTATTTGGTTAAACAAGGCTAGAATGCCCGATACTCATAAAGTGTAATTAGTACAGGTACGTCATTTATTTAACATTCAAATAATTGTGTAGTGATAAATAATTTCAGATGAGTTGGCTGTCATTTTGCTTTATTAGATGATTGATATGGGTGTGAACTGGAAATTTATAGTTATTTTATCTTTTCTAGCGGCTATGAAAATAGGGTATTCATTGGTTTCTACGGAAACGAAAATGACACAAGGGAATCTCATGGATGAGTTGCAATCCCTTTTAGAAGTGCAAGAAATTAATCAAGCCCCTCCTTTTCAGTATCATTTGTATATAAATCAATAGGCGAATCATTGGTAAAAAATGAATGTACTGTCGATTCATAGTACAACCCATTTTGTCTAAAACTCTACTTCTTAATTACAAAGTTTCTTTTTATCAATTTTAGTCACTTCTAAGTTTGCTGGCTGCTCAAAAATAGCATCTTGAGGTATATCAATGTAGGCATTTTTTGGATCTAGATTGATTGTCGCCTTTAATTTGCGATAGCCGTATTCATCCATTTTAATTAACTTTTGTGTCTTTAAAATATCCCAAACATAAGTGTTATCACTAACCTGATTACTTAACATATGGGGTATTGCCGCTTGCCCTTCATAAGTTTTAGCGTAAAAATTTAGCTGACCAGTTGAGGAGTTTAAACTTATATACAACTCTTTGTAATAGCTATGTTGGCTGCTATCAAAAGTATAGGAAAGCTTCACCACATTGATATCTTCATCAGATGCTGTGCTGCAATCATATGAACTTGTAAAAGTTTTGTAAAAACTGTCAGCTTCCAATTTCAGCTTTGAACCTGCTGTAATAAGTGCTGCTGAACTTAAATAATTGTAGGCTGTTAATGTTTGTGAACTTTGAATATCGATTAGCGCGGAAATTTCTGTGCTTTTTAAAGAAATTTTCATACTTTCACTAGAAACACTTTGCACAGTAAGTGAACCTAAATTTTCTCTTCTATCCTCACTTAGTTTGTAATTTTCATTTGAGCTCTTTAGAGTGTATTGATTAATTAACTTATTATTCTCTGTACATAATTCATCATCAAATAGTTTTACATTTAATAAAATAGTATTTTGGTTGCTCTTTCGTAGCTCTAAAAGACCATAAGAGTTACTCTTAGTTTTAATACAGTTAGTTTGAAATGGTTTGTTGTTCAATACCTCTAACAAGTTTTTTGTATTTGGATTGTTATTAGGGGTTGAGGGGCCTGAGTCATCGCCTGAACTTTCACAGCCTATATTCAGCAGAGAAAATATAACAGTCATTAATAGTAATAATGTTTTCATATCACACTCCAAAAATTTGGCAAATTATAAACCAAAAGGGTTATTATCAGCCAAAATTAGGGTAGCGATTCCCAAAGTTTTTTTAAAGTTTAAGACATTGAACATTTGTCCTCCAAGGAATAGGTTTAAAATTACAAGAAGCTTTATTAGCAAGGGACTTGCCAATTATTAAACTGCTGTATGGTTTATATTTTTCATTTGAGAGTTATTTTAACCGAATAATCTCGGACTTCGGACCGCAAAATAAGAAAAAGGGCTACTCAGTTTTGAGTAGCCCTTTAGATATTTTAAATTATTTATATTTTCTGATTGCGCTTAATGTACGTTTTGAATTAAGGATTTGTAGTGCCTAATGCTTAAAACTATGGAGACACTCAAAGGTAAAATTATATCAAGAATCATTTCTATATTGATAACAGAAGGTTTTGCAAAATAAGAAATAACTGTCGAACCTGCTTGACCTAAAAAAACACCCGCCGCTAATAAGCCAATGCTGTCTATTCGAATTTCTTTTTTTATTTTTTTCATAAGTAAAACTCATCCTTATATTTTAATTTAATTTTCTCGGGCTTACATATATGCCCTTGTTCTTCTATCATTTCGCACATAACCTGTCGAATTTGCTGCTTCTGAATATGCCTTTCATTATAATCAACACAGTCTAAACCATTTACATACATTTTAATTCCGGCAATAGCATACGCGTTCAAATTTTGTCGAAGTGTGTATGAGCAAATTTTATTCCATGCTCAAATAAGCATAAATTATATTTTGGCATTCAAAGAGGCTAAGAATTCCGAAAACTTGGTTTATTTTCTAGAAATTGAGATTTAGATTAGGGAATTAAAGTGTTAAATTTGATTTTTAAAAACTTAGTCAAGCACAAACTTGACAGCACAAAATAAAAAATCATTGAAAAATTAAATAATAAAAAAACTCAAATAATAATTCTAATATTAGATTACAAAATCTTGCCTTTGTGCTGGAAATAGTTGTGTTTATTTACCGCTTATTTGTATGTTTCTATTAAAAACCACTCTCAGCGCAATGCACAATTCAGTCTCAATAGGCTATAAATAGGGTAGTTTCATACTTTTGAAGGAGCAATATTGTGAGTCTATCTGATCGTTATAACCCTCAAGAAGTGGAACAAAAAAATTATCAATGGTGGCAGGAGCGCGGATACTTTAAAGCTGATGATGTATCAACAAAACCACCATTTTGTATAATCTTACCTCCACCCAATGTGACAGGCTCTCTACATTTAGGACATGCCCTTGATCAAGCTCTTCAAGATTGCTTAACTCGCTGGAAGCGTATGTCTGGCTTTAATGCGCTTTGGTTACCAGGAACCGATCATGCGGGAATTGCCACCCAAAGTGTCGTAGAAAAACAATTGGCAAAAGAAGGCCTCGATCGCAAAGAGATGGGGCGTGAAGCTTTTGTCAAAAGAGTTTGGGATTGGAAAGAGCAATATGGCGATCGCATAGTTGAACAAATGAAACGCATGGGTGGATCATGTGATTGGGATCGACATACATTTACTTTAGATGGTGGTGTGTCGAAAGCTGTACGCAAAGTTTTTGTTACTCTTTATAAAAAAGGAGCCATTTACAAAGGGACTCGATTAATTAATTGGAGTCCAAAATTAGAGTCAGCTCTTTCTGATTTGGAAGTTGAACATCAAGAGGTTAACGGCCATTTGTGGCACATTCGTTATCCATTTGCTGATGGAAAAGGTGAAGTTGTTGTAGCAACTACTCGCCCAGAAACTATGCTAGGTGATACAGCGGTGGCTGTTCATCCAGATGATGAGCGGTATAAGTCACTTGTTGGTAGTAAGATAAAATTACCTTTAACTGGACGTGAAATCACATTGATAGCTGATGAGTATGTAGATAAAGAATTTGGTTCAGGAGCCGTCAAGATAACTCCCGCTCATGATTTTAATGACTACGAAATGGGTCAGCGCCATAATCTTGAACTTATAAATATTTTAAACAAAGATGGAACGCTCAATGAAAATGCTGGCAATTATCAAAGCCTAAAGGTGCAGGAAGCTCGCAAAAAAATTGTCGAAGATTTAGAAGCTCAGGGTTTCCTTGTAAAAATTGAACCACATAAACATTCTGTGGGACATTGTTCTCGCTCACATTGTGTTGTCGAGCCCTATTTATCTGATCAATGGTTTGTAAAAATGGATGCCTTGGCAACTCCAGCACGACATGTGGTTGAAAATGGAACAACACAGTTCATACCTGAGTCATGGACAAAAACTTACTTACACTGGTTAAGTATTATTCAAGATTGGTGTATTTCAAGACAGTTGTGGTGGGGACATCGGATTCCAGCATGGACATGCGAAGACTGTGGGGAAGTCATAGTTAGTGAAAATGATCCCTCAGAATGCAAGAAGTGTAAGAGCAAAAAACTCACTCAAGAGGAAGATGTTTTAGATACATGGTTTAGTTCAGCCCTGTGGCCCTTTAGTACATTGGGATGGCCCGAAGAGACAGAAGCTTTAAAAACATTTTACCCGACTGATGTACTTGTAACAGGTCACGATATTATATTCTTTTGGGTCGCCAGAATGATGATGATGGGTTTGGAATTTCAAAAAGATGTTCCTTTCCGTAAAATTTATATCCATGGTTTAA
>JAGRAE010000129.1 GCA_020435005.1 Bdellovibrionales bacterium | reverse complement strand
CGAGTTTTTTAGGTTCCATAAATGCCATAGGTTCAAGTTGTAATAAGCTTTGCATGGAATTTCAAGTAGATAGAATTTTCTTATTGAAAATTAGTTGATTAGAAACTTCTCAAAACCTTCAATTCCATTGACCACAACAAATCATTGACTTAATTAAGGCCAACGGGGTCGGATCTATTGAATTTACATACATTAATTTTAGCAACTATTTTCACTATCGCTAACTTAAATCATTTTGCTCACTCAGCAACTTTACCCACAGATAGTGAGAATGTTCATTTAATAAAGTCGAAATGGTGCGAGAGTTATCTCACTGAATTGTCAGACATTAACAAGGATCAATTCAACAACCCAGCTCTAGCTGAAATAATGCGGGATTTAAGAAGCTTAATTTGGAACCTAGAGTATGTTGTGAACCAATTAAACAAAGGTTCTTTAGAAATTTCTCAAGATGACATTGAATTAACTTATGAAAGTATTGATACATTAATTGATCTTATTACTCTAATGAATATAGAAGCAAAAGGTAAACTAATCCCGGTAAAAGCATTTAAGTACGACCCTATAGAATCAAACAATTTTGTTAGACGTTATATAACTATGAATCGTTCATATATAAAAATGTTGAATAAATTAAAAGGTCTAATTGTGGACAAGGAATACTCAACCGCTTATGGACTCTTACAAAAGATGAGTCATTTTGTTCAAGTTGCCCATCGTAAATTTTAAAATTTAATGATTTTTTATAGACATGAGATAACGAGTATTTTTCAAAGAGATTTTTCCTATGACGAGTCGCTAGGCCGAAGGTGTACATCGTACGTTGAAGCCGCAGCAACGATGTCACAGGGAAAATATCGCAGAAAAATTACCAGTTGTAGTGAGAGAAAGCCTTATTCGCTTCCGCCATTCTATGCACATCTTCTTTCTTTTTAACAGCATTACCACGATTGTTATAAGCATCTGCTAATTCAGAAGAAAGTCTTTGTGACATATTTTTTTCACCGCGCTCACGTGAATAGTTTATTATCCAACGCATAGAAAGCGCTAATCGACGAGATGGCCTTACATCAACAGGAACCTGATAAGTAGCTCCACCTACGCGACGAGATCTTACTTCTAAAGAAGGTTTTACATTTTCAATAGCTTTTTTGAAAACTGTAAGTGGTTCTTCTCCAGGAACTTTCTTTCCAAGCTCATCAAGTGCACTGTATAGAATTTTTTGTGCAACTGAGCGCTTTCCGCTCAACATAAGTTTATTAACAAACTTAGCGATATTGACATCATTGTAGATTGGATCAGCTAATACTTCTCTTTTATAATTCTTTTTACGACGAGACATCTAGTTTCCCTTAACCTTTTTTAGGCCTTTTAGTTCCATATTTTGAGCGGCCACGTTTTCTATCATTTACACCCTGAGTGTCTAAAACTCCACGTACTGTATGGTAACGAACACCTGGTAAGTCCTTAACACGACCACCACGAATAAGAACAACACTGTGTTCTTGTAAGTTGTGCCCAATTCCAGGAATATAGGAGTTCACTTCAAAACCATTGGAAAGTCTCACACGACAAACTTTTCTTAAAGCTGAATTTGGCTTTTTAGGTGTGGTTGTAAAAACACGAGTGCAAACACCTCTACGTTGTGGACATCTTGTAAGAGCAGGTGACTTGGACTTTTCTTTTTGAATCTTTCGCTCATTGCGAATTAATTGATTGATTGTTGGCATTGACTCCTCTTCAATTTATAAAAATTGGGCATTGTGGAGGCCGAAAATAGCGCTTCCACCCCGTTTTCGTCAAGTATAATTTGAGTTTTATAACTCTGTTCAACTCAACATTAATTAATAACTCAAAAGTTTTGCCACCTTTAAAAAATCAAAGGTGGCAAGGTAAACCCTTAAAATTACTAGTGTTGGTGTGCATGATATGAAGCAGAACCGCCAAATGGCAAGGGTGTTGCCACATGTGTATGCTCTTCTTCAACTTCAACTTCCCAACGTTTGTAACTAGGCAACCCAGTTCCCGCAGGAATTAAACGACCCATGATAATATTCTCTTTAAGCCCTGATAAGCTGTCTGTTTTAGACTGTACTGAAGCTTCTGTAAGAACTTTAGTAGTTTCTTGGAAAGAAGCTGCAGAAATCCAACTATCTGTACTTAATGAAACTTTGGTAATTCCAAGAAGCAATGGTTCGGCCATAGCGGGCTGTCCACCTTCCTTCATTACTTTTTCATTTTCCAGTTCAAACGCGTACTTTTCTACGTTTTCTCCAGCAATAAAGATCGTATCTCCAGGATCAGTAATCTCAACTTTTCTCAACATCTGACGTACTATAACTTCAATATGCTTGTCGTTAATAGGTACCCCTTGTAAACGATAAACTTCTTGAATTTCATTAACAAGATAAGCCGCTAGCTCTTTGTCCCCAAGCACTTTTAAAATGTCATGAGGATTTGTTGAACCATCCATCAACGATTCACCAGCTTTAATAAACTCTCCTTCCCTAACTGTAACGTGTTTACCTTTAGGAATGAGATATTCTTTCTGCTCACCAATTTCAGGAGTAATAATAACTCTTTGCTTACCTTTTACGTCTTGTCCAAAAGTTACAAAACCATCGATTTCAGAAACAATAGCTGCTTCTTTTGGTTTTCTAGCTTCAAAAAGTTCAGCCACACGTGGAAGACCTCCAGTTATATCTCTGGTTTTAGTTGTTTCACGGTGAATCTTTGCAATTATATCCCCAGCATGAACATCTTGACCATTATTTACTAATAATTGTGCCCCAACGGGAATTACGTATCGCGCAGGAATATCACGATTTGGTAGGTTTAATTGCTCACCATCTGATGATTTCATTAAAATTGTTGGTTTTGCATCAGATGACTTTGAGTCGGTAATTACTTTTGTACTGAAACCAGTGACTGGATCCACTTGTTCCGTCATCGAAATACCTTCTTCAATGTCTTGAAATTCAATTACACCTGACAAGTCAGCTATGATTGGGTTTGAATAAGGATCCCATTCAGCAATTGTATCTCCTTTATTAACTGCATCTCCTTCTTTAAAGTTTAAAATTGATCCATAAACCATTTTAAAACTTTCTCTTTCACGTCCAGAGTCGTCGACAACAAGAACTTCCCCGTTTCGAGCCATAACAGTTAATTTTCCACTTCTATTTTCAGCAACATTTAAGTCTTTAAACTTTAAAGTACCTTCATGACGAGCTGTGTGCACTGACTGTTCAACAGCGCGAGAAGCTGTACCACCCAAGTGGAAAGTTCTCATAGTAAGCTGTGTACCTGGTTCACCGATAGATTGAGCTGCAATAATACCTATAGTTTCACCCATATTTACGGTATTTCCTCTCGATAAATCACGACCATAACATTTTATACAAACACCACGTGTCGCACGACAAGTTAATGGTGAACGAATATGAACTTTTTCAATTCCAGCATCCTCAATACGCTTAACATCGCTTTCAGTGATTTCTTTGCCTTTTGCAACAACGACTTCATCTGAATAAGGATCGAGAACATCTTCTAGAGTCACACGACCTAAAATTCTTTCACCCAACGGCTGAATGACTTCTCCACCCTCTAATAGAGGTTGAATAAACATTCCATCATCAGTTCCACAATCGTCCATTGTTACAACTACATCTTGAGCCACATCCACAAGTCGTCTTGTTAAATAACCTGAGTTAGCTGTTTTAAGTGCAGTATCAGCAAGACCTTTACGAGCACCATGAGTAGAAATAAAATATTGTAGTACAGATAATCCCTCACGGAAATTAGCTGTAATTGGAGTTTCAATAATCTCACCTGATGGTTTAGCCATTAAACCACGCATTCCAGCTAACTGACGAATTTGAGCTGCTGAACCCCTGGCTCCAGAATCTGCCATAATAAAAATTGGGTTGAAACTTGCACTGTCAACTTCTTTACCATCAACAATGATTTTTTCACGCTCAATTTGGCTCATCATTTCTTTGGCTACTTTATCTCCAGTTTGCGCCCAAATATCGACTACTTTGTTATAGCGCTCACCATCAGTGATTAAACCTTCGTCGTATTGTTGTTGAATTTCTTTAACTTGAGCTTCAGCCTGACTCAATAAGACCTTTTTCTCTTCAGGAATGATCATATCATCAATACAAATAGATACTCCAGCAAGAGTTGAAAACTTAAAACCTAACTGCATTAACTTGTCCGCCAAAATACATGTCGCTTTTGCTCCAGAAATTCGAAACACTGTATCTATAAAGTTAGCAATTGATTTTTTGTTCATCACTTTATTGACAGCACTAAAAGGTACATCTGAAGGCAAAATACTACCTAAAATAGCTCTTCCTACACTAGTATCTTCTAATTTACCACTGATACGAACTTTACAAGCCGCTTGCAAATCTACGTTACCTTGCTCATAGGCATAGTTGGCTTCATCAATACTAGCAAAAATTTTACCTGTTCCCTTAGCTCCTGGACGAATACGAGTTAACCAATAAACACCTAAGACTATATCTTGTGATGGATTAATAATTGGTTTGCCATTGGCGGGACTTAATATGTTATTTGTAGACATCATTAAAACACGCGCTTCTACTTGGGCTTCAACAGAGAGTGGAACATGAACGGCCATTTGGTCACCATCAAAGTCCGCGTTAAAAGCAGTACAAACTAAGGGATGTAATTGTATGGCTTTACCTTCATGAAGTACGGGTTCAAACGCTTGTATACCTAATCTATGCAATGTCGGTGCACGGTTAAGCAAAACTGGATGTTCTTTTACAACTTCAGAAAGAATATCCCAAACTTCAACAGTTTCTTGTTCTACAAGTTTTTTTGCTTGTTTAATAGTAGTAGCAAAACCACGCTCTTCAAGTTTGTTATAAACAAAGGGTTTAAACAACTCGAGGGCCATTTTTTTAGGTAATCCACATTGGTGTAATTTCAATGTCGGGCCAACAACGATAACGGAACGACCAGAGTAGTCCACACGTTTACCTAAAAGGTTTTGTCTGAAACGTCCTTGCTTTCCTTTTAGCATATCACTTAATGAACGAAGAGGTCTTTTGTTAGGTCCTGTAAATGTCTTACCACGACGCCCATTATCTAAAAGTGCATCAACGGCTTCTTGTAACATCCTTTTTTCGTTGCGAATAATGATATCTGGAGCATTAAGTTCTTCTAATCTTTTTAAACGATTATTTCTATTAATAACTCTACGATAAAGGTCGTTTAAATCAGAAGTTGCAAATCGACCACCATCAAGAGGCACAAGCGGTCTTAAATCAGGCGGAATTACCGGTAGAGCTTGTAGCATCATCCACTCGGGTTTATTAATTGAGTTTTTAAAGGCCTCAACAATCTTTAATCGCTTAGAAAGCTTTTTAATTTGAGTTTCAGATTTTGTTTCTTTTAAATCCATACGAATCTTACGTGATAAGTATTCGCAATCGATTTTTCTCAACATTTCAAGAACGGCATCTCCACCCATGGCCGCTTTAAAATTTGGACCATATTCATTGAGCGCATTTTGATAGGCATCCTCTGATAATACCTGCCCCTCTTCCAATGGTGTTTCCATAGGATCATTAACTATATATGCCTCACAGTATAAGACTCGCTCAACATCTTTCAAAGAAAGGTCTAACAAGTTTCCTATTCGGCTAGGTAAAGATCTTAAAAACCAAATGTGAGCAACTGGAGTTGCCAACTCAATATGACCCATGCGTTCACGACGAACTTTTGACTGTGTAACTTCCACACCACATTTTTCACAGACAACACCACGGTACTTCATGCGTTTGTATTTGCCGCACAAGCATTCGTAGTCTTTTATTGGACCAAATATTTTTGCACAAAAGAGACCATCTCTTTCTGGTTTAAAAGTTCTATAGTTGATTGTTTCAGGTTTCTTTACTTCACCAAATGACCATTCACGAATCATTTCTGGTGAAGCAAGAGAAATTCTAACAGCGTCAAATGACAATGGATCTTTGGGTTTGTCGAAAAAATTTAATAAGTCTTTCAAGGTTTACTCCCTTTTATAAATTCAATTCAATACTTAAGTTACTGCTCAATATTTTCATCAATTTCAACAGGTGCTTCTGTTAAAATATCTGATTCTACAAGGTCAACGTTAAGTGCCAAACTCTGAAGTTCTTTAATCAACACATTAAAGGATTCAGGTAATCCAGGCTCAAGTACGTTTTCACCTTTAACAATACTTTCATACATTCTCGTTCTTCCTGCTACGTCATCTGACTTTACTGTCAAGAACTCTTGTAATGAGTAAGCAGCACCATAAGCTTCTATTGCCCAAACTTCCATCTCTCCCAACCTTTGACCACCAAACTGTGCTTTACCACCAAGTGGTTGTTGAGAAACTAGAGAGTAAGGACCAATAGATCTGGCGTGAATTTTTTCTTCTACCAAGTGGTGAAGTTTTAACATGTACATAATTCCAACTGTAACTGGAGTTTGGAAAGGTTCACCAGAACGACCATCAAATAAGATAGTTTGACCAGTCAATGGTAACTTTGCGCGATTTAACAAATCTTTCACATCACTTTCTTTAGCCCCGTCAAAAACAGGAGTCGCGATATGAACACCATCTGAAACTGCTCTGATCATTCTTTTCAATGAATATTCATCAGCCTCATCAATTTTTTGAGACAGATTTTTATCATTGTATGCATGCTTTAGGGCTTCTCTAGCTCCTGACTCATTCCATTTTTCTAGATAGGCTTCCAATTGTTTACCTAAGCCATGTGCTGCCCAACCTAAATGCACTTCAAGAACCTGACCAATGTTCATACGAGAAGGTACCCCTAGTGGATTTAACACCATATCGACAGGTGTACCATCTGCCATATAAGGCATATCTTCAACAGGTAAAACTTTTGAAACCACACCTTTGTTTCCATGTCGACCTGCAAACTTATCACCCACCTGGAGTTTTCTTTTAATGGCTACATATACTTTAACCATTTTAATAACTCCAGGAGGCAACTCATCCCCTTTATTAAGGCGATCAATTTTTTCTTCAAAAACCATTTTGACCGCATCTAGTTGGTTACGAGCATTATCAATAACTCGGGTCACCTGATATTCTAAATCTTGCTCAAGAGGAATATAGCTAAGAAGTTCAAAAGGTATTGTTTCTAAATCATCCGCTGCAACTTCTTGACCTTTAGTTAATAGATTTTTTGAACCGTCTTCACTTAGTAAAACGCCTGTAGTTTTTTTACCAACAAGAAGCTCTTTTAATTTATCAAGAGCATTGTTTCGAATTACGTTTTGCTCAACAGCCATATCTTTTTTAATTTTCTGCTGTTTCTCTTCAATAATAGACTGTAAGCGTGTATCACGACTAGCTCCTTCACGACTGTAAACTTGAGCATCAATTACTGTTCCGTGAACACCAGATGGCACTCTTAAAGAAGTATCTCTTACATCACCAGCTTTTTCACCAAATATGGCTCTCAAAAGTTTTTCTTCAGGAGACAATTGAGTTTCACCTTTTGGTGTAACTTTACCAACGAGAATGTCACCTGGCTTAACTTCAGCACCAATTCTAATAATTCCACTCTCATCTAAATTAGAAAGTGCTTCTTCACCAACATTGGCTATATCACGAGTAATTTCTTCTTTACCCAGTTTTGTGTCACGCGCAATACACTCTAATTCTTCTACGTGAATTGAAGTGTAGACATCGTCTTTAATTAATCTTTCAGAAATTAAGATAGAGTCCTCAAAGTTGTAACCCATCCAAGGAGTAAAAGCGACTAAGATGTTTTGTCCAAGTGCTAACTCACCTAACTCTGTAGAAGGACCATCGGCAATAATATCGCCACGGAAGACTTTGTCGCCTTCTTTAACAATAGGTTTTTGGTTAAAACAAGTGTTTTGGTTTGTTCGTTGATACTTAGTTAAGTTGTAAATATCAACGTTACCCCCCAGTTCTCCACCTTTAGCAAAACGTCGCACAACGATACGTGAGGCATCAACTTCTTCAACAACACCATCGTTATTGCAAACAATGCTTGTCCCAGAATCGCGAGCAACTAATTTTTCTACACCAGTACCTACTAGCGGAGCTCTAGATCTTAATAGTGGAACTGCTTGACGTTGCATGTTTGAACCCATCAAAGCACGGTTTGCATCATCATGCTCGAGAAACGGAATCAGAGAAGCTGCAATTGAAACTAATTGGCTTGGTGAAACGTCCATAAGTGAAACGCTATTTGCCTCAACAACTTCATATTCACCATCTCTTCGAGCTGTAGGACTTTCATTAACAATAGTATCATCTTTTACATCTTTACCGGCTTGAGCAATGTAATGGCCAGACTCTTCAAGAGCTGACATATATTCAATTTCCTTAGAAATTTTTCTTTCTTCAACTTTTCTATACGGAGTTTCTATAAATCCATATTGATTAATTCTCGCGTATGTGGCGAGTGATGCAATCAAACCAATATTTGGTCCTTCCGGAGTTTCAATCGGACAAATTCGTCCATAGTGTGTGGGGTGAACGTCTCGAACTTCGAAACCTGCGCGATCACGAGTTAGACCACCTGGACCCAGTGCTGACAATCTTCTTTTATGAGTTATTTCAGAAAGTGGATTAGTTTGATCCATAAACTGACTCAACTGTGACGATCCAAAAAACTCTTTTACAACAGCGTTTACAGGTTTAGCATTAACTAGATCATGAGGCATCATCGTTTCAAGATCTTGCAAGCTCATTCTTTCACGAATAGCTCTTTCCATTCTAACCAAACCAATACGGTATTGATTTTCTAAGAGCTCACCAACAGATCGTACACGGCGATTTCCTAGATGATCGATATCATCTACTTCACCAATTCCGTTTTTTAAATCAATCAGTGTTTTCACTACATTCATAATATCATTTTCAGTTAGTGTACGATGAGCAACAGGCGTTTCATCAAATGAAATATTAAAACGGTGATTGATTTTTAAACGTCCTACCTCTGAAAGATCATAAGTTTCTGAATCAAAAAAGAGACGATGGAAAAAATTGGTTGCCGCATCAACAGTTGGTGGCTCACCAGGTCTCATTCTTTTATAAATGTCTAACAGAGATTCTTCTTTTGTTTGGACTTTGTCAATTAACAAGGTGTTTCTCAACATTGGGCCAGCCGTTAATCCATCAAAGAAGATTAAATCAAATTCAGTAATACCTACAGCCTTTAATTGATCAAAAATTTCGAGAGTCATTTCAGAATTAGTATCTGCAATTATTTCTCCCGTAGTTTCGTCAATTAAAGGTTTAGCAACTACTTTACCAACCAAATCTTCTGGAGTTAGTTCTATTTCTTTAATGTTGGCTTCATTTACTTTTCTAACAACTGCACGGGTAATACGACGACCAGCTTTAACTATAGCTTCACCTGTTTTAGGGTCAACAATATCAGAAACTGCTCTTTGGCCTGATAAGTTTTCAATATTAAGATCACGAAGTATTTTACCGCCTTTACCAATTCTAACAGTATCTAAATTGTAAAAATACTCTAAAAGTTGTTCAGTTGAATAGCCCAAGGCTTTTAACAAAATAGTATCGGGAA
>JAGRAE010000128.1 GCA_020435005.1 Bdellovibrionales bacterium | reverse complement strand
ACAATTGCTTTAAATTTACACAAAATAATTAATAAATAATAATTAATTACTGTAGGGTTTAGATGGGTTTACCTCTCTTATAAAAAAAGTAGCATTATACCCTTCCTCAGACATTTGAGGTTCTTTTAAAAAATACTTTTCAAAATCTACAGACGTTGAGTAATTCGAGGGCTCAATTTTTAACTTCATTTCCCCACAGTCTTCAGCATTATCGTTTATACATGCCCAGATTGTAGCCGAATCATAACGTGTAATGATTGATATTAACTCTGACTCCTCTAAGGGAGAATTTTGCATACTAAATAATTCAAAGGCCATAGGACGATAATTGGGGTCAAAAAAATTGCCTATTTTAGTAGATGAATGGATATTTCCAGAAAGTATTAAAAATCTGTGATTTGGTTTTTTTTGAATTTCTGCTAAAAGTTTCTCTGCCATTTTAGTTTCACGATTTTGACTATCTAATGAAAAATCAGGATCAAAAGCCAATATAGAAATGTTTTTTTCTAAACGAACTTTTTTTAAGAGTTCTACCATGGCTATGCTTGAACGACCATCTTGATATTCTCTTGCAAAATGAGATAAGTATTCAAGAAGACTTTCATCACCAGTTTCCATATATTTATTTAAACCTTTTTGATTAGCCTGCTCTATTTCCAAAGCTAAGACTACTTGATCAGTTTTTGCTAGAGCTAATGCCATATTAGCTACAAGTTCTGGGATTTCATTTGTACCATGGTGCTCGCCTACAGCAATAACCTTGTAAGGTTGTAGCAGACTTAGAATAGGAGCCGGAATTTGTGAACCAATTACTTTCATTGCATTTTGTTGAATGTACATCTCAGAAGGCTCAGCCTTTGTGGAGCTAAATGATGTATTAAGAAAAATGAATAATATTAATAGTCGGGCAAATACCAAAAGGCCCCCGTATTTGGTTTCGAATTGAAAATTGGAGGTGGTGTCGCGCCTCCAGTTATTTCAATACGTTAGCATACTTTGCCACCATAATGCCACCTCAAATAACGATTTGAAGTGGACAATTAGTCTAAATTAAACTACAATGTAGTGCATGGTTATCACTTGGGACCCAAACAAGGCACTATCAAACATTAAAAAACATAGAGTCTCTTTTGAAGTAGCCGCTACGGTTTTTAATGATCCTTATCATCTCTCTCTGTTAGATTCTAAAAGCCAGGGAGAGGACCGATGGGTCACTATTGGTCTCGCTGCTGACAAGAAAACACTCGTAGTTGTCCACACTTATATTGACAGTGATTCAGATGAATTTATACGAATTATTTCGGCTCGTAAAGCCACAAAGAATGAAAGGAAAAGTTATGAAGAAGGAATATGATTTTACAAAAGGTGTACGAGGTAAATTTTATCGTCCAAATAAAGTTCAAAAGACCATTCGTCTCGATGAAGATGTATTAAATTATTTTAATCGTATGGCAAAAAAGACAGGCATCCCCTACCAAACATTAATGAATATGTGCTTGCGCAAATTTGCTAATGAAGAGTCTGAATTAGTGATTCGCTTGGATGATGACAAAAAAACAGGATGAACTGGACGAAACTTTTAACCTCTGAGAACTACATATAACCATGAATCTGCAACCAACTTTAATTGGCAAGCTGCTAACTTTACACCCACTTAAACAGGAAGACTTTGAAGATCTATACCAAGCTGCCAGCGACCCTCAAATTTGGACACAACATCCTAAATCAAATCGTCATGAACGAGCTGCCTTTAATGTATTTTTTGATGAAGCTATGAAGACAATGGGCGCATTAGTTGTCATTGAAAATAGCTCTAAAAAGATAATTGGTAGCTCTCGATATTACAATTATGACCCCAAGGCTAGTGAGATCACCATAGGAGCTACCTTTCTTGAACGCAAATACTGGGGTGGAGTCTTTAATAAAGAGATGAAGAAACTCATGATCTCACATGCACTTGAGTTTGTAGATACTATTGAGTTTCATCTTGGCTCTGAAAATCAACGATCACAAAAAGCATTAGCAAAAATTGGAATTAAAGATTTCTACATCGTTAATATAAAAAATGAGAATGGATCCCAAAAAATCCATGTCTATCAGGTTCACAAAGAACCGTAGAACCAGAACCGTAGAACCAGAAATCGAACCAAAATTGGAGGTGGTAACCGGATTCGAACCGATGTACATGGATTTGCAGTCCGATGCCTAGCCACCCAAAATAAAACCTCACCCGTCAAAGCCAAATAAGCCTTTTGCTAATTTAAAGTTGTTATCTTTAAATTGTTGTGATAACAATGTAATATTAGCATTTAAATTAGCATAAATCCAATTTAGAAGGATTTAATCTCAAAATAGTGCTAATATAATTTTAAATTGTGCCGATAAATTGTTTTAATGAGGTTAAATTGTGGAAGATATTGAAATTGTTCAAAGTAAACTCAAAGAGGCAAAAGAGCAAATCTATCCTGATTTGAGACAAGCTTTTGAGTTTGTCCTATCCTATCTGAAAAGCCGTAAACGGCACCGTGGAGCAACGAATGTCCCTCAGCTCTACTTCCGTCTTAAGGCAAGCAAAGAGCCTAATCTGCCCCCCTTGGAGGAGCTAAAAGAGGTGTTTGCGTTTCTGTCTGAACTTGGAGTGGGTGATCTTGATGAAAGCACTCGTGATATGCGATTTGAGTTTAATTATGAGGTTCAATCCGTCGGAAGATGTGGGCTAGACGGAAGCTATCTAACACCCTTACACAAGAGCAAAAAAGAACATGAAGTAGCTCAACCTTCTGGGGATATTGACACAGCTCCAAGACAAGAGTTTCCAACAATAGAAGAGGTTGTGATTCAAAAATTTATGAATTTAACAATTCCCCTTAAGAACCACCGCAAGGCTGATATATCCGTACCCGAAGACCTACAATCAGAAGAGTTGTCTTTAATTGTTCAAGCCCTTAAGGACAGCCTCAAAATAACCCCTTGACAATCGTACCAATATAAGGGTACACTGAGTCAGTGAAATTAGAGGCCCGATTTTTTCAGACATCATCAGGAACAGAGCCCACTCGCACTTTCTTAAAGATGTTAGCAAAGAAAGACCGTGCTCAAGTAGGAGCATTGATTCGCAAGCTTCAAGAAGAGCATTATTTAGAGGCTCCTCACGGCAAAAACCTTGGTGGTGGCCTTTGGGAAATTCGAGCCATAACAGAAGGCGGAAAGGTTCGAGTCTTTTACTGCTTTGTTGGTAAGAAATATGTGGTGTTACTTCATGCAATTTTGAAGAAGACACAGAAAACACCAAAGAAAGATATGGACCTTGCTCGTAAAAGAAAGAAGATAACGGAGGATTACTATGGCAGCAAAAAATAAAAAATCGCCCTTGGGTTCTTCATTCGATGAATGGTTAGATGACGAACTTAAAGACGAAGAATTTCAAGAACACTTTGACAGTTATAAAGGGCAGCTTGACCTTGGCAATAAGCTTAAAAGCATTGCAGAAGAGCAAGGCTACTCTGTCCGAGGACTCGCAAAAGCGATGGGCACCAGTCCCTCTCAAGTGCAAAGAATGTTTTCTATAACGGCAACGAAATGTACCCTTGAAACCTTGATGAAATTTTCTGTGATTACAGGCGTTGACCTTCATCAAATTTTAAAAACCAAAAAAGCTTCTTAGTTCAGATAACAATTTTTCCAAAGACCTCCTTGGACTTAAAGTCGAGCCACCGGGTGAAACTTTAAGTTAATGCCATTTTTTTTCATCTTTAGGTTGAGAATTTTCGATTTCAAATTTCTTTTCACTGGCGACTTGAGTGGCATAGTTAAGTAGTCGCTGTTTCATTTTTGACTCATAGATTTTTAGAGTTTTCTCTCTATTCGAGTAGATTTTTTTGGCTTTGTTTAAGCCTTGAGTGAAACCCCTATCAAAAGACTCTTGAGCAAGCTGGTTAATTTGGTCTTGAGATTTTAATTCGAGGTCTTTTTTTTCAATTCGAGGCGAAACAAGAGATTTTCTTTTTTTGAACTTCTTAAACTCTTTGAAGTCTTGGGTTTGTTGCTCTCTTCTATATTTAACCATCCAAAAGTGATGTTTTAGTTCTGTATAAAGCGATTTTAACCAGTAAATAACTGGCGAGAAGCTTATAAGAGCTAGGTAAAAGGCAGGTGTTGTTGGATAAATTACTTTTAAAAAACAAAACGGAATTAAGCCAGAGACAAGAAGACTTAAAAGGTAAAAAGAGTATCTAAAGGTTATTTTTATCATTTTTTAATCTCCTAAAAATGCTTTCACCCACGGGCTAGAGCAATTTTTGAGTTAAAAAATATTTTTATTAAACAGACACCAATGACTTGGCTTTTTGAAAATCAGATTTTGCAACTACTTGACTTGTAAACACACCTGTCCACGATATCTCCAAGATTACTAAGTCGTCCCAAAATTGTGTCCCAAAATTGAAAAATTGTCATTTAGGGTCAAAGTGTAAAGCGAAATTTGTCACTTTACCCCCCCTAGCTCATAACCTGCTGAAATTACGCAAGATATTTAAATCTCAATTTGGAACAGAGATTGCTTCGATAATTAAGTGAACTAAAACGCTAAATAGAAATAATAAGGAGAAAACCATGAAGAAGTTTAGTCGCCTGCTATGTGCTGCAAGTTCAGTGGCATTATTAGCATTCTCAACAAATGCACTCGCCGAAGATGGCGTAGAGTCTCTCCCTAACGGAGATACACTAATCACAATTAATGCAAATGACTCCTCGGAGTTATTGACAAAAAAAGCAGAGAGGCTTTTGACTCCAAATGGATTTGCACATGCTTATGATCTACTCAGCCAAGCTCTACGTGCTGATTCTGGAAACAAAAAGGCAAGAGTTTATGCCAACGCTCTTTACTCTTTAGTTCTGAATAAGGGGATTCTGAAACGAATTAAGCCTATTATGGAAAGAGTTGGCGACAATGCCTTAAGTAACTACCAGGCTGAAATCTCAAACATCCCTAACAGTAGTTTGAAACGATTTTTACTAAATGGCTCAGAAGATATTGATACAGCTACTAAAGTTCAAGCTCATTTGAATGCGGTTAAGTCAGCCCAAGATGCTTTTTATCAATATATAAAAGAAAACAAGAATATTGATATAGAAATTAGCCCAACTATTGTAAATCAGGGTGTAAACTTTCGATCTCTTCTTACTGTTTGTGAGGTTGAAAAAAAATCATCAACGCAATATTTGATAAAAAGATGTCCATATACTTCCGTTAAAACAGCTAAACTTGGACCAGCAGATATGGAAGTAATTCGCCATATGGCTGCTGGACAAAAAATTTCCTCGATCTTAACAACAGCGTACAACCTTAAAGGCGGCGTACAAGTAGCAGCTTTGGTTGAGCAAATTAACCCAAATGACCATGAGCTAATTTCTGATGCAAAGACAAAATCCGATCTTGGAAAGTTAAAGAGTGACAATGAACTTGCAGAGCTTGTTCAAATGGGTGCAGACTTAGTAGACGGGTTTGAATGGATAAAAGGTTTAGAGAGTGAATTGTGTCCTCGAGGAAGCTATCAAAACAATCAACGCCCAGGAAAAGCATTTAGCCGAGGTCTTTGTGCAAATGATACGTCTGATGCCCAAACGAGAAGTATTCGATCTGTTGTTACCACTGTGGAGAAAATGCTCGCTGGCCCAGCGTTTATTGACTACTATCGCAAATGGGATGGTGCTAAGCAGCAAGTTTTAGTTGCCGGACGGGAATTCCTTGAGAACCCTGCTAAGGATTTGAAGTCAATACTACCGGATACAAGCAAAGCTGATAACTTTGACCAATGTGGAAATGCAACTCAAGTTGCTGACACAACTCTTGGCGGTCTTTTACCTAACCAAGACGGCAACAAAGTTCTCACTGACCTTGGTGTTATTAACCGTCCTTGTTATTAATGCCTTTTAATGGAGTCAGAGGAATGAGATTTTTAAATATATTTAGAAGAATCGTAACTCTGGCTTTAATTTCCTTTTCTGTTTGTATTCTAGCGTTTAGTTCTTATGCAAGTCCAAGCTCCTCGGTAAAAATCGAGGGGTTTGACTTAACTCATTGCAACTTTGAGTTTTGCTATAAGCTATATGCTCCAGAAGCATTCCAAGGGATACTATCCCCAATATATGTCTTTAACTCTGCTGATTTGAAAGTATTTAAAAAGAAAAAAGATATGAGCCTTGAACTTATTAGAACAGAGCGTGGTCTTGATGGTGGCTACTTTAATCCAGATACATCAAAAATCGTTCTTAGAAATATTGCAGGACCGAAAGTAAAAGACAAAATGCAAGTCCACGACGCTATTTTATATATGAACAATCATCGACTCATGTATTACTGATTTTCTAATTACTTTAAATATTCTTTTATTGAAATATTCTCTACCCAATCTTGCCCCTGTATAAAAACAAACTTCATAAAGTGCTCGAATTTCTTCACGTGGTTCAAGAGCCAAAACTTTTTGAAATTCTTCAACTGATAGAAATTTAACCTTTATGCGACTCTTTTTAGGGAGGTGAAGGCGAACATCTTTGCGGCCTAAAAATTTTAAAATCTGATTGAGTCTCGCAATAATTCTTCTTTGCTTAGTGACATCAAAGCCAGAGGCATCAATAGCTTTTTGGATTTCTTTGGCACTGCCACTGACAATGCTCACTTTTCCTATAGCATCTAAAGCCCGTCGTAAATCATGCTTAGCTGAACTCATAGATTCTTCTTTGATTTTTCGGCCTTGGTATTCTTCCTGCCAATATTTTTCTAAAACTCGCCCATTGGTTTTGTTTCCAGTAAAGAGTGTGAATTTGCCAATCTCGGCATTTAGGCGGTTGCGAATTTGTTCAATATTTTTTCTGGCTGTTTCCCAGTCATAAATTCCGGCGAGATAGTTGTTGTTGATAGACTCCACATCAGCATTTTGAACAGTTTCAGTTTTGGTGGTGCCATCAACTTGCGGCTTGGCTAAAAAGATAGAGAAAGAGGCTCGTTTACCTTTGCCCCTGGTTTTGCTTGGATTCTTGATGTGATATCTGCTGCTCATTATGTTTACCGATTTGTTTTTCTTTACTACTTCTATTTCTCGGTAAACTTCTATAACATTTAAAGTCTGATTTTCAACGGCTTTAACTGTGTCAGCAAGATTCTTAGCTTGTTTATAGGTTTTAAGGTTAATGGCCTGACTCATGCGGCCACTTTCCCTAGAAAAAATTGGAGGTGGTAACCGGATTCGAACCGATGTACATGGATTTGCAGTCCAGTGCGTAGCCTCTCCGCCATACCACCTCTAAAGAATAGTTAATTTGCCATGTAAGGGAGTGATTTTCAAGCTAGGAATTATGCAAAAATTTCTTGCAATTCTGCAAAAGGAATCACTGCATAGCCGATGGCCAACTGTATATGCTTAAGACGAATACACTCCGAACTTTCAAGGTCAGCAAAACTTCTGGCGACCCGCATCACTGCCTGGTATCTTCGACGGGACCCTGAAATTTCAGGCATACCACCCGATTTTAGAAACGGATCCATGGTGTCTTCAATAATTTTTATTGGCACCTTTGCATTAACCATATCCTGCCCTCTTGTCGCTTTAGCAAACTCCTGGGCATTTCTTACCGATTCATAAATTTCTTGCAGCGATACCTCTTGATTGCTTTTCCACAAATGAGAAAATGCTAAAATTTCAAATCTATCAGCCAATGGACCGCTCAATTTTTCGGTATAAGAGCGACAACGAATTAATGAAAAGCGACAACTATTAAATTTTCCTGGCACCAAATTGCCACAAGGGCACAAATTACTAGTTGCTAAAAGTAAAAAATCTGCTGGAAATTCTTTTTTAATGCCCCTTCTCGATACAGATATTTTTCCACTCACAATAGGCTCACGCAATGATTCCTTTACCACAGAAGAAAATTCTAATAATTCGTCTAAAACTAAAACTCCTTTGTTAGCCCTAGTAATTTCACCTGGCACAGGAGGACTTCCCCCACCTATCATTGAAATATTAGGTGTAGAGTGATGGGGCATAACAAATGGCCGCTGTTGAATTGGCCAATTCATCATTAAAGCCCATCGTTTTATTTCGCGAAAATCTTTTTGCGATGAAGACTTTAATAAATGAGAAATCATTTCACAAACAGTAGTTTTACCTGAACCAGCAGGACCTACGAGTAATGAGTTATGTTCTCCTGTAGCAATAACCTTTAAAAGTTGAGCTGCTGATTTACAAAAGTAAACTTCAGGAATTTTTTTCTCTTCTTTTTCCTCTAAGCCACTAGATAAATTTACATAGAGCGTCTCTAAACTTTTTAAGTTTTCTATCTGAGCCGTACTAAATGGAAAATCTTCATCGCTTTGCCCAGTTAACAAAACCTCAGATTCTAGTTCACATTCTGCTCGATAAATATCTTTAGGTGCAATAACATCACCCTCTAAGCTTAACTCTCCATATACCCAAGGTATTTCAGGTAGCAACGGGCTTTTTTGAACTTGTTCTGTCGCCCACAAAAAGGCACAAGCAATTGCAAGCTCTAATCCCTGACTCGATTTTCTGATGTTTGAAGGACGCATATTTACAATTATTTGTCTTCCCTTCGGCCACTCGAAGCCTTGCTTTTTTAAGGCTGTTTTAATTCGCCATTGGCTTTCCTTTAATGCCGTATCTGGCAAACCTAAAAATTGAAACTGGGGTAACCCCGGCATAAAACTCAATTCAATTTCAACCGGACACCACTCAACACCATGTTTGATAAATGACTTTACTCGCATAAAAATTATGTATTGCAAAGACTTGCCAAGTTTTTATAAGCCAAAAATAGGGAGTTAAAGCCATAAAGGTCCGGTTTTCTGACCGAAAGTCTTTGATACATCACATAAATGACATAAGATTAATTCATGGGTTCAGAAGATTTTAAAAATCCCATCTCAAATACTGAAAAACTTCAACTTTTAAAAAGTTTGGGCGAAGAAGCGAATCAAATTATACAAGTCACTAGTCCCCTAGGTAAAATTCAATTTCAAATTGTTGGCCGTGAAAATGAAAATTTACTAAGCATACCAAGGAACTCAATTAACAGTGATATGTTTCAAGGTGAACAAAAGCTTCAATGGGTTTTTGATAAATCACGCTTTGAGGCCACTGGTAACATTCAATTAAATAACAAAGGTCAATTCAACATAACATTAGATAAAGTATTTCGAATTCAACGAAGACTTAACTTTCGCACACAACTTCCCATTAAGTGGAAACGAGAAATTAATATTGAGCAAATCAATGACAATATTGTAACTGTTGAAGGAACTATTTTAGATCTTAGTTTAACTGGTTGTTATTTTATTACAAACTATTCCAAGGCACTTAGTATTGATGACGAAGTTTACGCCAATCTATACATCGATGATTTTAAAGAAGTTCGTATTAAAGCTATTGTTGTTAGGACTGGCATGGTTTCCGGGGCAAAATCTTTTGCTTTAAAGTTTATCGATATTGAAAACTTTGGAAAAGAAACTTTAAATAATATAACTATTAAAGCCGCGCGAATTATGCGCGACTACACTCGCGATTAAGGGGCCGGTGTTCCCATGGGAGCCCCGTTAAGAATCCAATAGCGAACCAATTTGCGATTAGCCGCTGATAGATTTCCATCAGGAGGCATTC
>JAGRAE010000127.1 GCA_020435005.1 Bdellovibrionales bacterium | reverse complement strand
CACCTGTAATAAATGAGGCGGAAGCCATACCCTTACCAGAAAATTAAATATTAATTTATAAAGTTCCTAAACTCAGAGGGAAGTTTTCCAGTATATTTTTGAAATGTAGAAATAAACTTTGATAGTGAGTTGTAGCCAACCTCAAAGCTAATGTCAGTTATTGTTAAATTAGTTGTTTTTAATAACATTTTAGCTTTATTAATTTTATTATTTATAATCAAATTTTTTGGTGTGGTTCCAACTTCTTGCATAAATAATTTGTTTAAATTTCTATTACTCAAGCCACATTGTTTTGCCAGTTCAGAGATTGAAATTTCATGGTTGGACTCTATTATCTCTATAACTTTTTTAATACGATAATCTACAACCTTCGAGCTTAGTTGCGAAAATTCATCTTCAATAAAATTTTTATGCACATTCAAGTTCTCGATAAGTGACTCTATGAGTGCCGTGCTGAAAGTTTTTAAAAAATTTGTTTGTGGATTTAATAAAATATAGAATACTAATTCTCTGACTAAAGAATTCAATGGCATAAGAGTAGGCGTGAATACTTTTGTAGTACTTTTTTTCCACTTTTTATCAGATATTAAAAGTATAACTCGCTCACCCTCTCCTGAAGCACTTGATGAAAAACTATGTTCAAGGTTTGGTGGAACATATAACATTTTTCCAGGGCCACACTTTAAACTCTTTTGTTGATTGTCTACTGTTATTTCACCCTGAAGAGGCATAAAAAATTCATGTTCACTATGGCTGTGGCGACCGAGTTCACGGCCGGGTACTTTTTGATGAATAATCAATAAATCCGGTAACTTAACGGCTATATCCTGTCCTTTTTTCATAGTCTTATCAAAGCATTGTTTTGCCAATTTGGGAAGTAACTTTTGCCAAAAGGGGCAAGTCGAATGTTTTGCAATAGGTTAAAACATTTTTGAGATTAACTTGAACTAAAGGAGTTTATTATGAAAAATTTAACCAAATTATCAGCACTTTCGTTGATGACTACAGCTTTTACACTCGGTTGTGTAACCAATACTAAACACAATGAGAATTTATCTGAGAGTCGTGTTATTGAGTTCGAGTCTTCAGCAGAGGGATTTAATACTAAGACGATATTTTATGTGGGAAAAAAAGAAGTCGTTGCATTTGATGCACAATTTACAGAAAGTAATGCAACTGCATCAATTCAACATTTAAGAAAATTTACTGATAAGCCAATTACTTGGTTAGTAATAACTCACCCAAATCCAGATAAATTTAATGGTGCAAATGTATTTAGAAGTGAGGGCGCCAAAGTTATTGCTTCAACAGCTACTGTGAATAACATTCCAGCTGTTCATGGTTACAAAAAATATTATTTTGTTGAAATGGCAAAAATGTTTACAAATGAAACCTACCCATCTGAACCTACCATAGATGAGAGTTTTGATACGCAATTGAGTTTGCGATTGAGTGGAGGAGAAACAATCGAACTGGTGGAGTATAATAAGCCAGGTATCAGCACCAATCAGACCGTAGCCATTTTGCCAAACAAACAAGGTCTTATCGTCGGTGACTTAATTCATTATAAAGCACATGCTTGGCTTGAAGGGGGCATTGTTGACTCAAAAGCCACGCCAACTATTTCCAGCTGGGTGAGTTTGCTTAAACAAATAACTGAAGAGAATGATTCTGATATAAAAGTTTATGGTGGTCGAGGTGAAGCAACAAATCTTTTAGAAGCGATAGAAGTTCAAATTGAATATCTTCAAAAAGCAGATGGTATAGTTTCTAATTATGTCAAAAAATTAGGAACTAAAAAGAGTGAGCTTACAACTGAGAAAGCGACTAAGCATTATGAAAATTTGACTCAAGAATTCCAGTCGACTTTCCCAGATTATGCACTGTCCTATATGGTTCAATATGGTATTTATGGCTTAGTAAACTCTAAGTTAAATTAAGCAACACGACTTTTAAATGAAGTTTAGTTATAGTATGAAATTTTACAACGTAGCACAAGGAGTCCAAATGACTAATGATGCAAAAACCCGCCTTGCTAGAAGATTAACTCTTAGCGATGCCATCATGTTAGGTTTGGGCTCCATGATCGGTGCCGGTATTTTTGCGGTGTCTAGTGTAGCTGCTGAATCTGCAGGAAGTGCCATCCTTTTTAGTATTTTGTTAGCTGGCTTAGTGGCTTATTTAAATGCAACATCTGTTGCACAATTAGCTGCTCTATACCCTGAGTCAGGGGGAGCATATGTCTACGGAAAAAAACAATTAAACTCATTTTTTGGTTTTTTAGCGGGTTGGGCTTTTGTCATTGGCAAGACCGCCAGTTGTACGGCGATGGCTTTGACATTTGCTTATTACATTTATCCTCAATGGGCCCATATCATTGCCTTTTCTGTTACCTTGCTAATTACTTTTATTAATTATTTAGGAATCAAAAAAACAGCTTGGGCGACAAGAGTATTAGTGGTTTTAGTGTTATTAACTTTATTGATAGTTTTAATCAGTATTTTTGCTGGAGATCAATTTCAAGCAGAGAGACTCTTTGCTTGGAAACAAGACTATAAAATAAAAGGGATTCTAGAGGCCGCAGGATTGATGTTTTTCGCCTTTGCTGGATACGCACGAATTGCAACTTTAGGTGAAGAGGTTATTGAACCTCAAAAAACTATACCAAAAGCAATAATGATAGCACTAGCTATCACGGTCGTATTGTACTTTTTAGTTATGGTGACCATCATAGCTTCTCTTCCTCTTATTGATTTAGTAACTAGCTCAGCACCTTTAGCACTAGCCGTTGAACAATCACGTTTTTCTGAATTGACTCCGTTAATTCGTATTGGAGCCGCTATAGCGTCATTTAGTGTTTTATTATCGCTCATAGCAGGAATCAGTAGAACTATATTTGCTATGGCGTCTAATGGTGACTTACCACGCTTTTTAAGTGCAGTTCACCCAAGGCATAAAATTCCATATAAGGCTGAAATTATGATTGGCACAACTATAAGTCTTTTGGTGTTGTTTACTGATCTTCGATCGGCGATTGGATTTAGTTCTTTTGCTATCTTAATTTATTATTCGATAGCCAATTTAGCAGCTATTCGATTAAACAAGGAACATTTACTTTTTCCACGGACCTTTGCTCATATAGGTTTGTTAATTTGTATAATTTTAGCTATCAATTTACCCTTAAACTCTATTATTGGTGGGGTTATATTATTTGCGCTTGGGACAATAGTCTACTTCTTTAAAAATAAGTTCCTTTAGAATCGATCCCTAATAGTCAAATGTTGTAAAATTAAATGATAAACGACTATTAAACAGGGACCTTATGGAAGCTCTAAAACTAAAGTACAGTTTAAATTACCAACAAAGTTTTTCGCGCAATATTGGAGTAATTACTAGCGATGAGCAAACCAAGCTAAAAAATGCACATATAGCTATTGCTGGTTTAGGTGGTATAGGGGGCATGACCTTTCTTACACTCGTTCGCATGGGCGTAGAGAATTTTAGTATTGCAGATTTGGATACTTTTGAAATTGCCAACCTAAACAGACAAGTGGGATCCAATCATGCAAATTTTGGGCGAACAAAAGTGGATGTAATGAAAGAAGAAGCCTTTAAAATTAATCCAGATGTTAAAATTAAAGTATTCCCGATAGGAATTAATGAAAAAAACGTGGATGAATTTGTTTGTGAATCCGATTTGGTTATTGATGCAATTGAATATTTTTCTATAACTGCTCGTGAGATACTGCAACTAGCAGCCAAAAAACATAAAAAACCAACCTTATTTTCCGCTCCTTTAGGCTTTTCAGCAACCTTTCTAGCATTCTCTAAAGACTCAATGCCTTTTGATGAATATTTTAATTTAAAACCAAATTTAGACCCTGCGGAAAAAGTAATTCACTTTACAGTTGGCATAGCTCCTAAAGGTTTGCACAGAAGTTACATGAATTTTAACAAAGAACAGTTGATACAAATCCAAACGGGTCCCTCTTTGGCGTTGGCGGTCAACCTTGGTAGCTCTTTGTTATGTGCAGAGGCTTTAAAATTTATCACCGGAAAAAAATCCGTAAAAGTAGCCCCCTATTATACACAATTAGATTTGTTCCAAGGTAAATTCGTGCAAAAAAAAATGCCTTGGGGTAACCATAATCCACTACAAAAATTAAAAATATATTTAGCAAAAAAAGAATATTTCACTTGCAAGCAAGATTTTTTAAAGTTCATTAAATAATCGAAGCCACAAACACAAAGCGTCAAAATTTAGTAGAAAATGGAGCGCTTTTAAAACGGTAAAGAACTTTCCATCTCTATAGAGAACTGTTATTAATAAATATTTTAATACAATGTATGGGATGGAATATGATGGATCTGTTTACTGTTGAAGCTTTAACCGCCTTAGTTACATTAACAGCAATGGAAATAGTATTAGGTATAGATAATATTGTGTTTATCTCCATTATTGTTTCTAGAGCGCCAGAGGCAAGTCGTGAGCGCACTCGTAAGCTGGGTATATTTTTAGCGCTGTTTATGAGGTTAGTTTTGTTATTTTCTATAACATGGGTTATGGGTCTAGCCGAACCACTGTTTAGTTTATTTACTAAAAGCTTTACTGGTAGAGATTTAATTTTATTGTTTGGTGGTTTATTTTTATTAGCGAAATCAACATTTGAAATTCATCACAAAGTTGAAGGTTCACCTGAAGAAAATATTCAACAAATATCTGGGTTAGCGGCAAAATTTTTACTTTTACAAATAGTTCTACTAGACATTGTATTTTCTTTAGATTCAGTAATTACCGCTGTGGGTATGGCCAAGCAAATTTCCATTATGGTTTTAGCAATGGTTATTTCGATGGTCGTCATGTTAATTTCAGCGAAGTCTATTGGTGATTTTGTAGAGAAAAATCCAACTGTCAAAATTTTAGCTCTAGCGTTTTTATTACTTATTGGAGTTATGTTGGTCGCCGAAGGAATGGGTCAACACATTGCAAAGGGCTACATTTATTTTGCTATGTTCTTTTCTTTAACAGTTGAACTCCTGAATATGCGATATCGAAATAAACACATAAAAAGAAGCTGATGGAAAGTTTACTTTTATACTCTTTGTGTATTTATTTGTTAATTATTCTAGGCATGGCCTTTTTTATCTCCAAAAAAACGGAAAATGAAGAAGAGTTTTTAGTTGGAGGACGCAAATTTAATCTTTGGCTAACAACATTTTGTTTATTTGCCACTTGGTTCGGGGCAGGAACATTAATCACGGCGACAGATGAAGTGGCAAATGAGGGCTTGCGAGTAACCGCCCTTGAGCCCTATGGCGCAGGGGCTTGTTTAATCTTGGCAGGAATTTTCTTTGCAAAGCCCCTGTGGGAAATGAAACTCATGACTTATGCAGATTTCTTTAAAATAAAATTTGGTGCAAGAGTAGAGTTCTTAAGTGTCATTCTAAATATTCCTATTTATGTGGGTTGGATAGCTGTTCAAATAGTATCTTTAGCTAATATCTTAGCTGTTTTTTTTCCGTTGCCAGTGTGGTCATTAATATTATTAATATCCTTGTTTTCATGCATTGTAACAATTAGTGGAGGAATGTGGTCAGTTAGTATCACAGATAGTTTTCAACTTTTTATAATTGTAATTGGTCTTATTTATTTACTTTTTAAAGTTTCAGGCGGTTCTTTTGAATCGGCAAACAGCATGATTTCAGGCGTGGCTAACCAACATTTAACATGGATTCCCACTGAAAAATTATCAGACACAATGAAGTGGATTGGTTTGTTTTGCATATCAGCACTTGGAAATATGACTGGGCAGGATTTAGGACAGAGAATGTTTTCTGCACGTTCTGCTAAAGTCGCCAAGTATGGATGTATTTTGGCGGGATTGGGTTATATAATTATTGGATCAATTCCTGTATTTATGGGTTTAACCTCTTCTGTTACTCTTGGGAATTTTGAGGGGTCAGTAATTCCCAATTTGATAAAAATATTTTTAGATCCAATAAGCGCTGTAATTTTAACCATAACTATTGTTTCTTCAGTGATTTCAACCATTACTTCTGCATTATTAGCGCCGGCCAGTATGCTTTCCCACAATTATCTCACACATAAGTTTGAAAAGTATTCGACATTATTTTTATCAAAAGTGGGTGTTGTTATCGTTACACTAATCAGTGTAGCTACAGCCTTTGCAGGTGAAGATGTTTATTCTCTATTAGAGGGAAGTTACACTATGGGCTTTGTTGGTTTTTTTGTGCCGGTTACAGTAGGCCTATACTCTAAAAAATTAGATGAGAAAGCCTGTCTTATCGCCATATTTTCTGGAATTCTTATCTGGTCCCCAGAATTTTTTGGTTACAATGACTTTCCATACTCTTTAATTGCTGTAGTGTTAAGTTATCCTATATATTTTTTGTGTTATAAATTTTTTCAAAAAAGTTGAACTAAGGAGTTAAAATGAGAGATGTAATTATTTTTCATAATCCAAAATGTAGTAAAAGCCGAGAAACCCTAGAGTTACTTAAGAGTAATAAAATTCAGCCTGAAATTATTGAATATCTAAAAACACCTTTAAACAAAGATAAACTTTTGCAATTGATGGCCCTTTACAAAGGGGATGTGCGAGACTTTGTAAGAACTAAAGAAGACTTATTTAAGGAGTTAAGGCCAACAATTACTAATAAAGAGGAGATAGCTACACTTCTTGAGAAACATCCCAAGCTTATGGAGCGTCCCTTAGTAGTAACTTCAGATAGGGCAGCTTTTGGGCGTCCTCCAGAAAAAGTTTTAGAGTTATTAACTTAATAAATGTATTCAAGTAATGTTTTATTCAGCCTGCTTGCTACTATTGTTTTATGATTAAAATAAAGTTTTCAAATACATATTCAAAGCTACCAGAGAGTTTTTATCAGAGGATTGACCCCTCTGTGGCAAAGGTACCGCAACTCATAGCTTTCAATAAGGATCTGGCAGACTTTTTACAGATTAATTACAGTGAAACTAATGAACAAGAATTTGCAGAAACTTTTTCAGGTAAAGTTATTTTACCAGGGTCGGAACCTTTAGCTCAGGCCTATGCTGGACATCAATTTGGTCACTGGGTGCCGCGCTTGGGAGATGGTCGTGCTATTTTACTAGGTGAAGTTAAAGCAAAAGATGGTTTAAGTTATGATTTGCATTTAAAAGGGGCTGGTCAGACAAAATTTTCTAGACGTGGAGATGGTCGCTCAAGTTTAGGACCCGTGTTAAGAGAATTTATTGTAAGCGAAGCCATGTTTCATTTAGGGGTTCCCACAACAAGATCGCTAGCAGCAGTTGCAACTGGCGAAACGGTTTATAGGGAAGAGGCTGTGCCAGGTGCCGTTTTAACAAGAGTGGCAAAAAGTCATTTACGGGTAGGCACTTTTGAATATTTTGCCAACCAAGAAAATATTGAAGATTTAAAAGTCTTGGCTGATTACGCCATCAATAAACATGATCCTGAAATTAGTAGAGAAGAAGATAAATACTTTTTATTTTTTTGCCGAGTGGCTGAAAGGCAAATAAATTTGGTAACCCAATGGTTGGGTTTAGGATTTATTCATGGTGTGATGAATACAGATAATACGTCTATATCTGGTGAAACTATAGACTACGGCCCTTGTGCTTTTATGGACGAGTTTCAATACAATAAAGTTTTTAGTTCTATTGATAGCCAAGGCCGATATGCCTATGCCAATCAAGGCAATGTTATATTGTGGAATCTTTCCATATTAGTAAATGCCTTGTTTCCATTGTTAGAAACAAGTTCATTATCTGAAGAAGATTTAATTGAGAAAATAAAAGCAAAGTTTGATGGTCTTAAAACAAGCTTTGAAGAAAAGCATTTAGTCGTTATGGCCAATAAGTTAGGAATTTCTAAGCCAAACAAACATGATGTACACTTGGTTAGAGAATTTCTAGATTTTCTTCAAGCAGAAAAATTAGATTTTACAAATAGCTTTAGAGATTTATCATATGAAAAATGTTTAAATAAAGCCTTTTTAGATAAATGGAAATATAGAATCTCACAAGAAACAAACACGTTAGAAGAAATCAAGAAAAATATGAGAGCGGTGAATCCCTATTTAATTCCAAGAAACCATCAAATTGAAAAGGCAATACAACAGGCTAACAATGGAGATTTCTCACATTTCCAAAAATTAAATAGAGCTTATTTGGAACCTTATAAAGAGTCAGAAGAATTCAAAAGTTTAACCCTCCCACCGGAACCTAGCGAAAGAGTCTATAAAACTTTTTGTGGGACTTAATTTATATTAGTTTAATACTATTAATTTTTCATATATTTGATAGCTATATACTATCGTAATATAGATATTAACTATTTCATTATTTAAATAATATATGCGATAAATTATTAACACCTATAAGGAGGTCATAATGAGTTTAGAAGATAAAACAGGTCAAAAAGTACCTAATGTTACATTTAAAATTAGAGAAGGTCATAAATGGGCAGAAAAAACTACTGACGATTATTTTAAAGGCAAAAAAGTTGTTCTTTTTGCTCTACCAGGAGCTTATACGCCCACATGTTCTTCAACCCACCTTCCCCGCTATAATGAGTTGTATGATGTTTTTAAGGCAGAAGGTGTCGATGACGTTATTTGTTTATCTGTTAATGATAGTTTTGTTATGAATGCATGGCAAGAAGACCAAGACGCAGAAAACATTACTATGTTGCCAGATGGCAATGGCGAGTTTTCTGAGAAGTTAGGTTTTTTAGTGGATAAAAATAATCTTGGATTTGGTAAAAGATCATGGCGTTATTCTATGTTAGTTAATGATGGTGTAATTGAGAAAATGTTTATTGAGAAAGAAGTACCAGGAGATCCTTTTGATGCTTCAAATGCTGAAACCATGTTAAAATATTTAAATCCAAATGTTGAAATTCCAAAGTCGTTCACCATTTACACTCGTCCAGGATGTGAGTTTTGTGTAGAGGCTAAAGAAATTCTTAACAAAAATAAAATTAAATATGAAGAACATGTTCTTAATAAAGACTATACGATAAAAACATTGGTGGCGATAAGTGGAGAGACTAAAGTGCCACAAGTCTTTGTTAATGGTGAAAGAATTGGTGGTGCTGATAAATTAAAGCAGTACTTTTCTTAAGAAATTAAACTAAACTCATGGAGTCAATTCCCCTCTTCTGGCAAAAAAATGTGCAAGAGGGGAGATTCTCCATTATATTGATGTTCAAAAGGTACATTTGAAGGAGTAAGACATGCCATTAAATACAGGAATAGAAGAATCTAAACGTGAAGAAATAGCTAAAGCATTGAGCGGTTTACTTGCAGAAACATATACCCTCTACTTAAAAACACATAAATATCACTGGAATGTAACAGGGCCAATGTTTCAATCTTTACATAATATGTTTGAAGTGCACTACAACGCTTTAGCATTAGCCGTTGATGAAATTGCAGAAAGAATTCGTGTTCTCGGGGTAAAAGCACCGGGCTCTTATAGTGAGTTTGCTGAACTAAGCTCTGTTAAAGATGACTCTTCTACAGACACAGCCGCAACAGCTATGATTGAAAATTTATTAAAAGATCATGAACAAGTAGCGAGAACAGCTAAAGAAGTGCAAATGAAACTTGAGGGTGCAAATGATGAAGGCACTAATAGCTTATTAGGTGCAAGAATTGAGTATCATGAAAAAACAGCTTGGATGTTAAATAGTTTAAGAGCTTAATGTGCCAATAAAAATTTTATTTTTATTG
>JAGRAE010000126.1 GCA_020435005.1 Bdellovibrionales bacterium | reverse complement strand
AAATTATAATTTGCGGCGCGTCCGGAAACAGGGCCTGTCACCCTTTGCACTTTTATAAGGAGTTGGTATGTGGCTAGTATTTATGATTATGGCGTCTTTTGTTTCTGCGGAAACTTTAAATTATAAGCCTTTAGTTTTTGACGAAAGTGAAATTAAAGAAATTCATATTCAAGGGTATCAGGGAGATATCACTGTAAGCGGGGCGAGGTCAGCAACCTCAAATATCGAAATTCAAGTTAAAAAAATTACAGGCCAGAATGCTAGTGAAGAACAGAAAGAGGCTTTTGATAACTGGATATTCTCCTATAAAAATCAAGATGGAATTTTGAAGCTATTTATAAAAGAATCTTTTGATAAAGAAATAGTGACAAGCCAATTGGGAAAGATGGCAACTTTTTTACCAAAATTCAATATTCAATTAAGCGGACTATCAAAACCAATAACTATTCATTGGCGTGTAGGGGATTTAACAGTTAATAGCTGGCGAGCCCCTTTAAAGGTTGTACAGCAAAATGGCCGTTTAAACTTTTCAGAATTGAGTGGTGATACCTCGGTATTTTTATACCAAGGACAAATTCATTTAAATAAATTACGCGGAAATGTAAATTTAGAATCATATAATGCAAAATGCTTTGTTACGGATTATGAAGGCAATATGAAAGTGGAAAGCTTTTCTGGTAAAGTTACATTAAACAGAATTGCGGGGAGTTTAAGTCTGACAAAACAATCGGGCAGCGTGGAAATTTTAGAGGGAAAAGGTCAAGTTGATTTAGATAATGGCAGTGCTAGTGTTATACTTAAAAGATTCAGTGGTGATATTCGTGGGAAAACAGATAGTGGCAGAGTTACAGCTGATTTAACGGGAGCTGCTAATTTGAGGCTGTCATCAGTAGATGGCGACGTCATTGTTTCAGCGGCCAGAAGTGCTGCAAATATTAATGTTGGCAGTAAAAAGGGGCAGTTGAGTGGTCCCAATTATTTACGACGGGATCAATGGTCTAGTTTAAAAACAATGATGGGGCAACTTCGAGGAAATGAACAAGGGGGACGGGTTTTTGTCCGAAGTGAAAGCGGAAACATAAGAATTCAATGACAACTCTTTTTCTCTTGACCAAGAAAATAAAATAGTTGAGGTTAGTCACACTATGGCAAAAAAGAAAAAAACGACGAAAAAAAAGATAGTTAAAAAAGCTGTTAAGAAAAAAGTGGCTAAAAAACCAGTGGCAAAAGTTGGTAAAAAGAAAGCTGCCAAAAAAGTGGCTAAGAAAATTACAAAGAAAAAAGTAGCTAAAAAACCAGCGGCAAAACCAGTTAAAAAGAAAGTAGCCAAAAAAGTGGCTAAGAAAGTGGCCAAAAAGAGCAGTACGGGATCTAAAGTTGTTAAAAAAGCCATCGACCAGGCTAAAAACTTACTTGAAAAGACCAAAAAATCGGGAGCAAAAGAGCCTGTAAAAAATCTAAAAATTGAAATTGAAGAAGTTGAAGAGATAATTGAAGAAGTTGGCGAACCAGAAATTGAAGAATTTGAAGAAGAGGTACTGTTAACTGACGCAGAGGGCAATGTTATTTGTCGCGTACCTGATTGTGATCAAATTGCCCAAGTTGATGGGTATTGTCGTTATCACTACTTGTTGTTTTGGAAAAAAATTCAGGCAAGAAAAAAGATTTTATCAGAAGGAAAGCTCGAGCGTTACATTGAAGAATTAACGGCACGTTATCCTGATAAATTTTTAGAAGTCCTTAAAAAAGACTTAAAAAGTCAGAAAGAATTCTTATCTGCAATTCATGAATTGGAGATTGATGAATCTAATGATGATAATGATTTTGATGAAGATACAAATTTTATAGAAGAAATTCGTGGAGTTAGTGACTCTGGCTCATCTTCACGCGACGAAGAAGACTATTAAGCCAAAATCTCAATCTTCTTCATCAAGTCCGAGTATTGATATTTTTTGTTGCAATTGATTTTCAATATCTTCGTCGTCCATTACAAGATCTGAATGGTCTTCACCAAGTAGGCGATTGGCCTCTGTTTCTAGTTGAGTATTTATTGTTGAATAACGAGCATAAATGCTTTTGCTTTGAAATTTAAATTCTTGCCACTCAGCTGGCGGTTTATTTTCTTCGTCCTCAGTCCAATCTGTAAATAGAGAGGCACAAGCATCAACGGCTAAATGTATTAAAGACATTAAATTTTCTTTACTAGATTGATATTCTAGCGAAACTTCAAAATTGTTTTGTTTTATTTTGTTTTGGGGTAAATAACCCAAGCGCAATAGTAATTCTTGAGGGAATATTTGGCCCTCGAAAAAAAACCTGCCATTTTCACTAAAACCAGAGAAGTTTTCAGCAAACAAAGACTCAACTTGTTCTACAAGCTCATCTGGAAGAGGGGTCCATTTTTTTGAATTTTTAAGGCGTGGTTCCACAATTGTTCCTTTTCTTTTTATATTATAGATGTCGATTGACGACGCGCTGTCGCCAGACTATAAAACTATCAAACTTTGATGACAAGTGTGGCAATGCAAGAAAATAAAGAAAATATTCAACAATCTGGTGTTTATATTTCAACCTATGGCTGTCAAATGAACGTCAATGACACGGATCGCATGTATGCTCTGTTGGAAATGGTCAATTTTAACCCTGTCAACCGTCCTGAAGATGCCGATTTAATTATTATAAATTCTTGCAGTGTTCGCGAAAAACCAGTGCATAAAGTTCACTCAGAGGTGGGGCGATATAAAAACTTAAAAAAAACCAACCCCAAATTAAAAATTGGTGTGGGGGGCTGTGTTGGCCAACAAGAAAAACAAAGGCTTTTGACCGATGTTCCTTTGCTCGATTTTGTCTTTGGGACTGATGCAATTGATGAGCTTCCAGATATCGTGGAAAAAGCCTATAAAAATGATCAGAAAATTGTAAGAGCTCGTTTTGAACATCAAAAGCCCTATCAAATACAAACTTTGAACAGTAATCCAGGGGTATCTACCTTCGTAAATATCACTAAGGGTTGTGATAATTTTTGCACCTTTTGTGTGGTGCCATTTACTCGGGGGCGAGAACGCTCACGAGCCACTTCAGAATTGGTAAAAGATATTCAGACACTCGTAAAAAGGGGAGTTAAAGAGGTGACTCTTTTAGGGCAAAATGTGAATTCTTATAAATCGGAATGTGGAACAAATTTTGCCCAATTGTTAGAGCGATTAGCTCAAGATACTGATATAGAGCGTATTCGCTATACCACTAGTCACCCTAAAGATTTTGACCAAGAACTTTGTGATGTTATGCAAAGAAATAGAGAAAAGATTTGTGAATATATTCACCTCCCAGTTCAAT
The DNA here is from genome assembly GCA_020435005.1 of Bdellovibrionales bacterium. Taxonomy (GTDB): domain Bacteria; phylum Bdellovibrionota; class Bdellovibrionia; order Bdellovibrionales; family UBA1609; genus JACKAN01. The sequence goes on along the minus strand of JAGRAE010000126.1, from coordinate 6,598 downwards.
CTGGCAATTCTGAAGTGTTGGCGAGAATGAATCGAGGATACACTCGACAACACTACCTAGAAAAAGTGCAAATGATAAAAGACACGATTCCAGGAGTGTCATTATCAACAGATATTATTGTCGGTTTTCCCGGAGAAACTGAAGAGCAGTTTTATGATACATTGAGTTTGCTAGATGAAGTGCAATACGAAACTTTGTTTGCTTTTAAATATAGCCCAAGACCTTTTACTAAAGCAGCAAAATTTGAAGATCAGTTAAGTGAACAAGAAAAGTCTGAGAGACTAAATCAATTATTTAAAAAACATGATGAGATCTCATTTGCTCTTGCGAAGAAATATGAAGGTCAGAATTTAAAGGTATTAGTAGAAAAATATGACGAGGAAAATCAAAGAGTAAGTGGTCGTTCGACGCAAAACAAATTAGTACACTTCTCTGGAGAAAGTGATTTAATTGGCAAAACTGTTCTGGTTAATATAACAGAAGCCTTTCCGCAAACATTACGTGGCAAGAGAGTAGAAGCATGAAAGAAAAGTTTGTAGAAATTTTCCCTTACGGCATGACGTTTAGCCCTATTCAAAATCGTCCCATGATGTTGTTTAAAGACAAATCAGAGCAGAAAGTACTGCCCGTGTGGTTAAGTCCTTTAGACGCAGGCATTACTATTCAGCAAAATGCAGTTGAAATGGGTTACAGCTCATCTCCATATAGTTTGACTTGGAAAATCCTTAAACCATTGGGTGTTTATCTAGAGAAATGTGTTTTCACCAAAGTAGTGGGGCACCATCAGTATCTTGATCTTCATTTTAAAGGTCATCCTAAATTGCAAAAGTTAAGTTGCCGTGCGGATGAAGCTATATCGTTTTGCTTGTCTAATGATACACAGTTTTTTTGTGAATCTGATTTTTTTGATAAATGTCGAATTGTAGACTCAGAAATGAGTTCGATGGGAAAAGATTTAAAAAAACATCCTCATAGGTTTAAAAATAAACACCCTTATTTAAATTGATTTTAAGGGTAGGAAGAGGGGTTGTTATGATTGAGTCGGTAAAAGGCAAGACACCATTTGTTGGTAGAGATACATTTTTAGCAAGTACAGCTCAGTTAATTGGAGATGTAACTATTGGCCATAGTAGTTCCATTTGGTATCAAACTGTATTGCGTGGTGATGTAATGCCTATCATTATTGGTAATGAAACAAATATTCAAGATGGCACTGTGATACACGGTACCTATAACAAGTGCGGCGCTACTGTTGGCGACAGAGTGACTGTTGGTCATAATGTTTTGCTTCATGGTTGCACCATTGAAAATCTTTGCTTAATAGGCATGGGGTCTATAATTATGGATCTGGCAAAAATAAGTGAAAAAAGTATTGTTGGTGCTGGCAGTTTAGTTACAGAGGAGTCTAAATTCCCTCCTGGCGTTCTTATTTTAGGAAGACCTGCTAAAGTTAAACGTGATTTAACAGTTGATGAATTAAAGTTTTTAGATATATCCGCGAATAATTATTTAGAATACAAATCTTGGTACAACCAAAGGACTTAATATGGAACTTTCAGATGTTGCTTTAACTTTTGACGATATACTGTTGATTCCTCAATATTCAGAAATAGTTCCATCTGAAGTCTCTACAAAAACTTTTTTTGCCAGAGATGTTTATTTGAATACGCCTATTCTTTCGGCAGCGATGGATACAGTTACTGAAAGTAAGGTTGCACGAATAATGGCTCAGCATGGTGGACTGGGAATCATTCATAAAAACCTGACAATTAAAATGCAAGCTTTTGAAGTTGAGAAAGTAAAAAAATATGAAAGTGGTATGATTACAGATCCAATCACTTTAGGACCTGATCATTTGGTGTCAGAAGCGATGGAGCTCATGGCAAAGTACTCAATCAGTGGTGTGCCTATTACTGTCAATGGACATTTAGAAGGAATTCTCACCAATAGAGATTTGAGGTTTGAAACCAACTTGGATCAACCCATTAAAAATATAATGACCTCTGAAAATCTAGTAACAGCTGAAGTCGGCACAACACTGGAGCAAGCAAAAAAAATATTGCAAAAACACCGCATTGAAAAACTTCCTGTGGTTGATGAAAACAATTATTTAAAGGGTTTAATAACCATTAAAGATATTGAAAAATCACAAACTTATCCTTTGAGTTCTAAAGACTCTCAGGGTCGACTGCTCTGTGGTGCGGCTATTGGGACTGATGAAACAAGTAGAGAGCGCGCCAATGCACTTGTTGAATCCGGTGTTGATGTAATTACTGTCGACACAGCACATGGCCACTCTAAAAATGTTATGGAAATGGTAAAGTATATACACCAAACCTATCCTCAAATCATTATAGTTGCGGGCAACGTGGTAACGCCCGAAGCTGTAGAAGCTTTATCTGCTGTGGGCGCTGATGTCATCAAAGTAGGTGTTGGGCCAGGAAGTATTTGTACAACTCGAATTGTGGCTGGGGTTGGAATGCCTCAGATTACAGCCGTAAAAAAATGTTCTGAAATGGCCAAAAAATTAAATAAAACTATAATTGCAGATGGCGGAATAAAGTTTTCTGGAGATTTAACTAAAGTGTTAGCTATGGGCGCTAATACTGTAATGGTCGGTGGACTTCTTGCGGGAGCTGATGAGAGTCCAGGAGAGACAGTCCTTTATCAAGGGCGTACTTACAAAGTATACAGAGGAATGGGTAGCTTGGGAGCCATGAAAACAGGGTCAAAAGATAGATATGGTCAGGCGGATGTGGATGATTTCGAAAAACTAGTTCCAGAAGGTATTGAAGGTCGTGTTCCTTATAAAGGTTCTGCAAGTGCAATCATTCACCAACTTGTTGGTGGTTTGCGTTCGGGTATGGGGTATTTGGGTGCATCTACAATTAAAGAGTTACAAGAAAAAGCACGATTTGTGCGAATAAGCACTCAAGGGTTAAGAGAGAGTCATGTTCACGATGTTGCAATCACAAAAGAAGCGCCCAATTATAGATTGGAATAGGAATCTATAAAGTGGCTCTTAAGTTTTATTTAATCCAATTTCTCTTTTTATTTTTTTTAGGTTTAATTACAGGCTGTGCAACCATCGATCAGGATGAAGGACAACAAAGGGTTTCTATTTATTCTGATCCCGTGGGGGCAGATATATTTCTCGATGGAAAAAAAGTGGGTACAACTCCTGCTGTCATATTTGTAGATCGGAATCGTAAAAATAAAAAACTACAACTTATCTACAAGAATCAAAAAAAAGAATATGAATTGGACGCTAATTTTAGATGGCGCGCGAGTGGTCTAGGTAATTTAATGTTTCTTCATCTCTATCCAATAGCTTTAGTCACAGATTTAGTATCGGGATCGGCTTGGGAAGTAAAATCTAATTTTTTTGTTAAATTCAAAAGAACAGAACAAGAAAACGAACAAGAAGTGATTGTCATTGCTCCTCCTCAAGGACAAAGAGAATACTGGGCTCCAGAGATTGCTGAAAATATGAGAAGGTTTGCATCTAAGAAATATTCCAACAAAAGAATAGTTCCCTTGTTTATGACTTATGACATGTTTAGAGATTTTAATTATGATTATCATGAAAGACCTATTTTAGATAGACAATCAGCACTTCACAGGGAGTTAAAAAAACTTTTTACTGCAGACTATTTGTTAGAGTCTTTTTATGAGATACATGAACAGCGTTTGAATATTTATGCAGAACTTATTGATTTAAAAAATAACGAAGCTAAATTGCAACATAATATTTCTTTGCCACTCAATGATTTAAAAATTTTTAGAGCCACTTTGTGGAGAGAAAAAGCCGGAAAGTTTTTTAATTTGATTCCAAACAATATAGCTTTTCAAGCGGCCAGTAGAAATCAGTATTTAACTCTAACAAATCCAGCAACAGCGCAGTCTATTGAATATCAAGCAGAAAATATTCCACTTGATGGATTTTTAGGTGAAACCAGTCGAATATTAAATGCTATAAATATTAACTTTTTAGATCCTCCAACGAGTCGGAGATCCACTCGTTATGAGTTTTATTTTGTGCCAGCATTAATTTTTTCAACTTCTAAATATAAATATGAACATATTAATTTATTGAATGATGTTGAATTTCAAAATATTTCCATTGGTGGCGCCTATGGCCCACAGTGGAGTTTGCGCTCCAACTGGGGAAAAACATTTTTAGAGTTTTTGATGGCACTTTCTTACAATGATGTAAGATGGAAAGCTCCGGGAAATCGTCACGGACAAGTGAACAAAGTTCGCACCAATGCCCAAATACGCTTGGGTCATACGGTGTTTATAAATGATCACTTAAATATTACTTTTTTTACCCAATCGAATTCTCAAGACCCTAATGATTGGCAACAAGTTATTGACGATATTGCAGGATTTAATAATAGTTATTATGTAGAAAGCTCATCTCGGGCTTTTAGCGGTGTATCTCTTGGTTATTATTTTCCTGTATTTGAAAACCCAGTAGGTAAAATATATGAATAGTACTTTTTTAGTTTTAGATTTTGGTTCACAATATACACAACTTATCGCACGTCGCTTAAGGGAATTTCATGTGTACTCCGAAATTTTACCTTTTGATGCATCCCTCGCCGAAATAAAAGCAAAGAAACCAAAGGGAATCATAATTAGTGGTGGTCCAAGTAGTGTATCTGACTCTGAATCACCAAAGCGGGATACTAAAGAGCTCGCACAAATTGCCCCTTTATTGGGTATTTGTTATGGCATGCAATTGATAGCTCAAAATTTTGGGGGTCGAGTTTTACCTTCTGGAGGAAGGGAATATGGTTTAAACTTTATTAATTGGACCAATGCCATAGGTGATGTTGCTCAAAACCAAAAAGTGTGGATGAGTCATGGAGATGTTGTAGAAGTGCCACCATTAGGTTTTGAAGTGATTGCAACATCTGAAGACAATCATATAGCAGCTATGCAAGGTCCCAATATCTTGGCTTTGCAGTTTCACCCCGAAGTAAGTCATACAGAACAGGGGATGGATGTTCTAAGGCATTTTGTTTTCAATTTTTGTGAAGCCGAAGCTGATTGGCAACCCAAGAGTATTGCTGAACATTTAATTGAGGAAATACGTGAAAAAGTTCCAGTAGATGAAAAGGTTTTATGTGCGTTGAGTGGTGGAGTTGATTCCACAGTTGTAGCCACATTGTTAACGAAGGCACTGGATCCAGAGCATGTTCATTGTGTATTTGTGGATACGGGATTGTTGCGTAAGAATGAATTTGAAGAGGTCCTAGCTCAATACGACAAACTGGGTTTAAATGTTCATGGCGTTAATGCAAAAAAATATTTTTTTAAAAAACTGGCTAATGTTGTGGACCCTGAAGAGAAACGTAAAATTATTGGCCATGCTTTTATAGATACATTCAAACACACGATTAGTAAACTTGAGCCCATGCAATGGTTGGCACAGGGAACACTTTATCCGGATGTCATTGAAAGTGTTTCCTTGAGAGGAACAAATGTGACTATAAAATCCCACCACAACGTGGGTGGGCTGCCAGAAAATCTAGATTTAAAACTAATTGAACCACTGCGTGAACTATTTAAAGATGAAGTGCGATCAATTGGAAGGCAATTAGGGATTCCTGAGCCGGCACTTCAGCGTCATCCTTTTCCTGGCCCCGGATTGGCCATAAGAATTATTGGCGATGTTAATGATGAGAATGTAGCTCTACTGCAAGAGTGTGATGATATTTATATAAGAAGCCTAAGAGAAGAAGGTTTGTACGATAAGATCTGGCAGGCTTTTTGTGTGTTGTTACCAATACAAACAGTTGGCGTGCAGGGGGATTCAAGAACCTATGAAAAAGTTTTAGCTCTGAGAGCGGTAACATCATCTGATGGAATGACGGCGGATTGGTTTTCATTTAATGAAAGCTTTATGAGAAAACTTTCGAATCGCATAACTAATGAAGTTTCGGGAATAAATCGTGTAGTTTATGATGTAACAAGTAAACCACCAGGAACTATTGAGTGGGAGTGATTTTTTAATGTCGAATTTTGTTCATCTTCATGTTCACTCCCAATACTCATTATTGGAAGCCACTTGTAGGCCAAAAGATTTAGCACTAAAAGCGGCCAATTATAACATGCCAGCCGTGGCTTTAACTGACTTCGGAAATATGTTTGGTGCTATCGAGTTTTACTTTGCCGCTCAAGAGGCAGGAGTGAAACCCATTATTGGTTTAGAAGTTTATCTGGCACCATTTGGAAGATCAGTTAAAGGTGGCAATATAGATGGTCGTAAGGAACCCAATCGTCGTCTTGTTTTATTAGCGCAAAATTTCAAAGGCTATCAAAATTTATGTCAAATTAGCACTATAGGTTATAAAGAAGGTTTTTATTATAAGCCTAGAGTCGACTATGAAGTTTTAAAAGAATTTAATTCAGATATCATTGCTTTAAGCGGTGGGCTAATGGGTTCAGTACCATGGAATTTTACAAATAAAGGCTATGAAGCTGCCCATGAAGAAGCAAAAAAACTCAAAGAAATATTTCCTGAACGTTTTTATTTAGAAATGTGCAGAACGGGTTTAAAGGAATGGAATGAGTTAAATCCATTTTTACA
>JAGRAE010000125.1 GCA_020435005.1 Bdellovibrionales bacterium | reverse complement strand
AGCTATCTTGTCAGTTATCTGGTCATTATCAAATCACAAACTGGTGACCACAAGAGCAAAAGGTTGTCCACCGGCCAACACTCTTTCACCTTTAACAGTTAAATTTAATTGAGTTTCACCATTTGTAGGCAGAATTAAATATTCACTGTTATTAACTTTGTCATTAGCTATATAACTTTGCCCAGTGGCCATCGCAGCGTCTAAATCCAGGTCATTAACTAGAGTTTTACTAGCAGAACTGGCGGCAGGACGGTCGGTGTACACCATGGTTATTTTTATTTGTTGTACACTAGGATCTAAATCAATTTGAAATGACTTTGTTTGTCCTTGTTCTAATCCAGAAGTCTCATCAAAAACAATAACGTTATTAGAAACAGCATTGGCCACATTCACTCGTCCATGTCCCTGATGAAAATTTGGCCCAGGAGAAAGTAACTCTTGCCCTTTACTTTTACCGACATCGCCAAATTGACCAGGATACATATCTGTAGCGGTGGCCATCAATACAGCTTTTACGACAGCCGCACTGGGATTAGAGATTCCTTTCTCTACAAGACTCTGTCTTACAACGGCAGCCGCACCCGCAGTTAAAGGAGTAGCCATCGAAGTTCCACCAGAGTAACAGTAATCGGTATTATAGTTACCCCATAATGGACTGGCATCTTTAATATGAGAACAATTGCTTAAAATATTTGTACCAGGTGCAACAACATCGGGTTTTAATCTACCATCTTTTGTAGGACCTCTTGAGCTGAATACAGCAACACCATTGGGATTATTTGACAAGTAATCACTGCCCAAAGGCTCAGCCGACCACTTACCTTGTGCAAGATCTTTTATGGGTCTTTGAATACCACCTTGATCCAATAAGTTTTCTGAGGCACCCACTGTTAAACAGTTTTTAGCCGTTGATGGTGATGATACCGAACCCTCATCTACGCGACCATCTTTATTGGCGTCTTCACCACTATTGCCCGCAGCAAATAAAATCAACATTTCAGGGTGGTCCCACATAAACTTATCTACTTGTTCAGACATTCCATCATAAGCGCCAAGATTTCGTGGACTCCCCCATGAGTTGGTATGTACACGAGCTCCATCATTATATGCCGGCTCTAAAAACTTAGACATATCCGGAGGAATGCTTAAATTTTTTAGTACATCAGACCACATTCCTTGAGGAATAAATTGAGCTTCATAGGCACCCCCTTTTAACTGTCCACCTGAAGCTGAACCGTTACTCATAACACTGCCTGCGACGTGAGTACCATGTCCCATGGGATCGTACCATGAATCAGTAAATAAGCCATAGGCATAGCCATGAGTAGTTATTGCAAAATCTTGGTGAAGAGTTGAAAGATCACCAGTATCCAAACCAGTGTCCGCCATTGCTACGATTTGGCCCTGACCGCTAAAACCTATACTCCAAGCCTCATCAAAATTCATAACTTTAGTGCCAGTTTCATAACCATTTAAATCAGTATAGTCACCGTTAGTCTCTACTTGATTATCGATGGTAAAAGGCACCATCATTGTTTCGACTCGTTCTTTTTCACGAATATATTCAACGCCCTCAAGTTGAGAAATTTGTGGAATATTTGCTAGAGTTGTTTGTATATCTATATACAGATCACTAGCAGCAATTAAATTCACACCTAATTTATTTAATTTTTTCGTAACTTGGTTTAATAAGTCCTTAGAAAAAATCTTTACACTCAAACTTGTTAAATGATTTTTGTTAAAAACATTTATTAAGTTTAAACCCGGCGCAACCTTAAGTTCACTATGATAGGGCCAAGTTGCTCTTAACCCCGTAAGCTTTAATTTATCAATTTTACGTCCCTGAGGTAATTTAACAATTAATGCATCATCGGGTAGATATGCTAACCATTCCACTCCTTGGTCATTTAACTCTTTATAATTTAGAGCTGTAGGATGCTTATCAAACTGAATGATATAATATCTTGTTTGAATATCCTGTTGACTTAAAGATTGTAGTTTTTTACTTGGATCAAATGATCCATTTTTTAAGTGAAGCAATTCGCCAGCATTTGTCAATTTTGCAAAAGCGATACTACACAACAGTGCCATTAATATCCTTGGCCTCATTCTCACACTCCTTTGTGAACAATTTGCAAATTCATTGCATCACATTAGAATTTTGAAAGAAAGTGAAAATTTCTTAATAGCCATTTTTTGCTGAATGTTATAAAGCTACATTTCTGCTAATCATTAGGGTTTGCAATTTTAGGGGTGTGGATTTGCCAATTATATTGGGGAAACGTTTAAGTTACATAGCGTTAATCGTATTGTTTTGCTTGCCTACATATGCTGTAAAATCGCGCAAAGCATTCAATGAGTGTGAAAAAAGGCTGAATAATCAGCTAGTTACAAGCTACATCCACAGTGACATTAACGTAAAACAAGAGTATTTTGATGTTTACTCAAAACTTAAAAGTATTTTAGATAAATTACCTTCTCGTATAAAAGAAGCCCCATTTGATGTCCATATAACTTTTGTAAATGATTATTTTTTAGAATTATATAATTTTAGAATTCAGTTATTAAATGATCTACTATTGTTAAAAAAAGAATATGAGGGAACAAAACTTTTTGAGTTTCTAAATACTTTAGTTGAGAACCTACCGATTTCTGATGAACGATCACAATTTTTATTAAAAGCATTTGAAGAAAATAAACATATCCAATTAGGTGTGCTTTTGAACAGAAGACACGACGATGATTTTCCAACGAATTACACAGGACAATTAATAAACTATTTAGAAGAAATAACGGGAGTGATTCGTGGTTTTTTAACTGAATTAGTGATTGGACTTGAGCAACAAAATGTAATGGATATTTCATTAAAAGTTAGTAAACATTTGTACAATCAGTATTCTCAATCTGAAATTCAAAAAATAAGAGATTTTTTAGGTGAAAGTAAGTTCAATTTTTTTGCAGATCTTGAAGTGGATGTAGTTTACCAAGGTGACGGGGTCATTTATTTAACTGAAGTCAAAAATTCACGACAATATACTGGCGGGAACCAAAGATTTACTTCATCCTCTACTGAGTTAATTGAACGTGCAAAAAGAATAGAAGTTTTTTTAGAATATTTTAATCAAATTGTTCCTGTTCCATATAAACAACATTTTATTTTTGCTGGGCCAGGTGTTACTCAAGATCTTGCTAACAAATTACGTAGCATGGGCATTAAGGTAAATTGATAAAAGATGTAAATAATGTGAGTCGCTTAAAAACGCTCTAAAAATAACTCCCCAGCAAGAGAATGTACATAAACCCAATACAAATTGTTAAAATAACTTTTAAATCTATTAAGCTGCGAAACTTTAATCCTAAATATAAGATTAATACAAAAACTGTTACAATGCCTGCGGATATTAATGAATATGGTATTGCCATCAGTTTATAGTCATTCAAATAAAGATAAACACCACTCAAATAAATGCCGATGAAAATTAAGTGACCTATTAAATATGCCTTTAAATGATGTAAGGCTAATAGGTATACGCTATATATTGTGCATATGATAAATAGCAAATCACCAAGTAGATATTTTGAAATTAAAGGCAATGCTGGTAGAAAGTCAGAAGATAAAAGAACTATTACAATATACTCTTTTAATAAAATTATAACCGTTGCTAATAAAAGAAAACTCCACATACTACGCACTAAGATTCTCTTGAAGTTATCAGCTGCCTTGAGTTGTTTTTGTACTAGAACAGGATATACTTTTCCCCATAAAACCCAACTTATGAGAGGGACATAATACATTGAAAGTGAAATTGGAACTTGTAAAATACCATTATCATCTAAACCTAAAGTATGGATCACTTTTCTTCTTATTAAAAAGTTTCCACCATATATTAATAAATAGGTTGTTAATGAAGTGGTTGCAAAAGTAATTAAATAAAAAGCTTTTTCTTTGTCCCACTTGTAACCAAATATTTGTCTGAGGGGCATATATGTTTTTGCAAACCACAAAAAACATAAAAATTGTATGATAGCCAAAGATGTTGCTGTAGATACAGCTCCATCTACGCTCCAAGTTTGGGCAAGGACAAAAAATAAGACTAAGTTTATCACATTTACAAAAATGGCAATTTTGTTAAGCTTTTCAAAACCGTTATTTGCAAAGAACACCGCTTGCAATTGATGATTGGCAAGCACAATAAATGGTACGCCTAGCATAGTTATAATTACGATGTGGCTATATTCAGAGGAGCCAAAAGTAAATACTGAAAATGGTTTAGCAAAAACAATTGCGATTGTGGATATAACTAATGATATTGAAAGCTGAAGCCAAAATGCTGTTGATAAAATTTTGTGCTTATCTTCTTCATTGTCACCTGCTCTGGATAATCCACTGACAATTCCGTTGACCAGCGCCAGTGAACCAATAGATAGACCGAGCATCTGTAATTGAAAGACCTGAGACATTAAACCAACAGCAGTTGTTCCAAAAGTAAGAGCTAAATATTTGGCTCTTATAATTCCGGTGAGTGCTATAATTGCATTTAGAATTAAACTCCAGATAATGCTACTATTAAGACCTTTCACTGATGAGAACCTTGCAGTTAAGTTTAGCTTAATTGTATAGGAAAGAGAGATAGTTTCAAACAATAATTTTCTGAATGATTAAAATCTTACTAGAAGTAGCTGACTCAATAAAACTAAGGCAATTTATAGTTGTCAACCGTTGGTACAACCCAACCCGCATCTATCAAATCACCAAACCAAAAATCTTCTAAATTCGGTGTTACGTTATTATTCTTATCATCACCGGAACTATAAAAGAATTCATGATCACTCTTTTGATTACAATGTATGCTAGAATTAGAACTACTGACCTTTCTAATCAACATTGTTAATGCTACAGAGGTTCTAGGACCTTGATAATATCTCAGCCTTAAATTGATTGGTTTATTTTTTTCTAACAAAATTGTTGCTCCACACTTCATTTGAGTAGAGTGTTCCCCATCGTTATTAACAAGAAGTTCACCAGAGTCTAAATTTAACAGTTTAGAACCATCATCTGATAAAAGTGCAAATTGATAATTGCCTTCTTCTTGATCAGTTCTCAATACAAACTTTGTGTACAAGTCTAAGGCAAATCCCTCATCAAGGATCTCACCATTAGGTTTCTTTAACAATCCATTCTGCGTAGGAAATCCTAAAGAGAAATTAAATGTAGGCACGAATACTTGATTAAAGTAAATGGACCCAGCATGAGTAAACTCATGTTCAATTAAGCTATCAACTTTGTGACTAATTTTAGTGTTATCATATTCATTTGGATAATAATACAACCCACCAATTAAACCATTTCCTTTTTCAATATTTTCTTCGCAACTTTCATTACCCAAAGCGGCTCCGCCACAAATCACTTCTTCACCTGGAGGTTCATTTACATAAACTGGTTCAATACCAACTTCTGTTTCTGTAACTTTTTGAACTTCAGAAACTTGCGCAAATTCAACTTCGCTACAATTTGAAAAAAATAAGAAAATAGCCAAAGGCAAACTTATAAAAATGTATAATTCTGTATATTTCATAATTTATTATCCTATCCCTGTTAAATATAGCATTTGCAATCTTTAAGCCTATTAATAAATCCGTAAATATTTGATATCGTTCAGGTCTCATTTGAACACATACTATTTTGTTGAAGATATGTTTTTCATGTCTATGATTTCATCTATTATATTTTATACTCAAAAAAACAGATCATGAGTGTATCAAAAAAAGATAACTTCTCAAATCGAGACAAAAAAATCACCATAAGATGAACCAACATCAAAAAAAATAGACAGTAATCTTCAGCAAAACGGCTCTTTTTAATTGCGGATATTTCTTGTTGAAATGCTAACTTTTTAACTGCTGTTGTAGCGTGCAATCAATGAGTTTAGTTTAAATTAATTACAAGGACCTGGTTTTAAATGTGTTTCTAAATTAACTAAGCCTTCTTGAATTAATACCTTAGCTTTGTCATGTAGAATCATATTTTTCATTTTAGTTAAAAAACTAATAGCCTCTGGGCCTGACAATCGAATCACTTCTCTAACTAATATTTCAATCACAGACTGTTCTTTTTCACTTTTTCTCACTTTTTCTAAAATAGACCATCGCTGCTCTGGACATATCCTATGCATAGATTGTATCGATGCCTTTCTAACCAGTATGCTTTTGTGAGCTATCAACTTATTTATATTTTCTAAAAGCCATGGATTTTTATTAAATGAAAAAACACGAACTGAGTGAGCAATTATTAGATCATTTTCGGTTTTTTTTATTTTTTTCACCAAGTATTCTTGTGTTTTCGCACTCTTTCCTGAAATTTGTATTAACTTTAATGTAGCTTGATCGGCCAATTGACTATCAATATTTTCAGCTAACTTTATTAACTCTGATTGCGCCCAATCCCTTTCGTCATTTTTTTCTGTTGCAATATAATAATCTACATATAATTGAAGTTTTTCATTTTCGTTCAAATTATTTTTTTTTAACTTTTCTTTAATTTGATCTGTTCGACTGAAATTTTTTGATACATTATTATTTTTAAAGAAAAATAAATAGAACGAAAAAGACGCTGATATTAAAATCAATATTAATAAGTATGTCTGATGACGCTTCATATTTTAACCAATTATCCAAGTCTTTTTTCAAATTATGTATCGGAATAAAACAAGAAATTCTAAAAAAAATAGTAAGTTAGTTAATAAAATACAACTCCATCATCCAGAAATAATTGTCTCATAACAACACTCTAACCTTAAGTTTAGGCAAATTTTTCCGATAAATATAATAAGTAAAGGAGTGAATCGTTGAATGTATTTTTCTACCCTAAACTATCAAATAAAATAATGAAAAATATTATTTTTTCTCTTCTTATAGTTTTATCTATTCTCTTTCTTTATCAAGATGTTTTTGCTGATTGTGGTGGAACTGTGCGCACATGGGACGCTGGCGCAGGCAACAAACGCTGGGATAATAATAGTAATTGGAGTCCTAATAATCAACCTGATTCACCATCTGAAGATGCTTTAGTTGTATCAGCGTCTCGCCCGACACAAATAAGAGGGAATCCCAGCATTGGCTGTATCGAAGTCCAATCCGGGCAATTGCTTTCTCGCAATGGGGAAACGCTAACGATAAATGGCGATTATTTTCGAAATCTCACACTCAATGGTTTTTCTGTAAATACAAATCATGGGAACTTTTGGGTTGATATGGCCGGAACAGGTCATCAAACTTTTGAAAATGTAGACCCCATTAATAATTTACGTATTAGTTCAAATGCTTCAGTCACATTTACAGAACCCTTTGAAATTCGTGATCAACTTCAATTTACGGGTTCCAACACTACTGTTTATATTGATGGTAATTTAACTATTAATTCAAGTGCATCAGACATTACTATCCCCTCAGGGGTAACTCTTGAAATAAGCTCTGGCAATACTTTTACTGTAAATGTCAACCTAACAGTTCATGGCTCCCTAGTCATTAATGATGGTGCATCACTTGTTTTTGGGAACAATGAAACTCTGACTATTGGCTCAACTGGCACATTAACTTTAGCCGGTGTTTATGGAAATATTGCCAGCATCAGCGCCAACTCTTCAGGGAATTCCTTTCATTTAAATTTAAATGGACTTCTCAATGCTAATTACTTCCGCATAGATCGACTTTCTGCTCCAGGTATTAACGCATCTAATACAGCCACTATCCAAAACCTCCAAAATGGAGAGTTTCATTACCTGGCAAACTCTGGTGCTGCCATAACTTTAGCGAGTGGAACTTTAATTCCGTCGACAATGAGCAATTTAGGATTTTTTGACGATGATAACCACGGCAATATTACAAATATAAATGCTACTTTGTACAACAGCACGGCTACAACTCTCAATAATTGGTCGGGCAGTGCCGGCGGCACTTCAAATGAGTTAGATCCGAATAGTAAAATCAATTGGGGTTCACAAGCCGGAACTAGCTTAACATTGTCAGATAACACGGCACCAGGTAATCCACCAGCTACAATCAACCAAAACTCTTCCGATACACTTTTTAATACCTTTGCCTTTGCCCTCAATCAAAGTAGTTCTGCAACAAATATAACTAATGTAACTATAAGCATGATCGGTACAGCTTCAGCTAATGACATTAATTTAGTTAAAATTTTTAAAGACTCGGGTGGTGGCACTAATTGTGTTTATGACTCTGGTACAGACACACAAATTGGCATTGATTTAACTCTATCTGGCTCTCCTCCTCAAGCAACTATAAGTATACCCAGTGGTGACGTACAAACGAGCAGTGACACAGAAATTGCTTGTATTCACTTATTAGCTTCCACAGCATCGAATGCTCAAGATGCTAAAACTATTAAATTTGAAATTACCAGCACTACTGATGTTACAAATTCACAAGGCTATAATTTTTCAGGTTCTTCAGGTCCTCCTGTTTCTGGTGGATCTTCAGAAATTAATGGCGATGCTGTTAAAGTTTGGCAAGGAGATAATAGTAACAGCTGGTCCACAAATGGCAATTGGCGTCCATCTGGCGAACCTACTTCAAATAGAGATGGTAAAATTGGTGTTGGAACACGAACAACTACTATTAATGTTGCCCAAGCCCAATGTCAAAACTGCACTCTGCAAACGGGAGGCACACTCAGTTTTGACAATACCAATAGAGATTTTGCTATTTATGGTGTTTTAGATGTTGATACTGGTTTTAATTTTACCAATGCAACAAACGGCGGCTTTATTTCATTTCGAGGAACTTCAAACCAAACAATTAATTTAGGTACAGCCTTTCCTGGTGATTTGCTTATTGCCAATACAGGTTCTACTCCAACAAATGTTGTTTACTTGGCCGGCAGTAGTGAAGTTCAAGGTGATGTAAATATTAGTTCTGGCGTATTAAGAGTTCCAGATGGTTACACTTTAACGGTATTAGGCAATTTAACTGTTCAAAGTGGTGGAACTTTAGAGATTGAACCTGGTGGAACTTTAAAGTTGGCAAACAACTCGATTCTTACTGTAAACAATGGTGGAGTTTTACAAATAATTGGCAACGCCTCTAAAAATGCAATTATTACCTCTAATTCTGGTAGCGCTGCATACTCTGTTATAATCAACGGAGAGATTCAGGCACAATATTATAATTTCGACCATTTAGGAATAAATGGAGTATCTATCGAAAACAGTGCGTCAATAAATACGACATATCACTTACAAAATGGCAGCTTTACTTATCCCGTTAATAGTTCTTCAACATTTTTAAAACTAAAAAAGCAGATACCCGGCAATATACTTTCTAGCATGAGCTTTGAATCGTCAGGTTCTTCAGCTACAAATATTACAAACATAGATACTTCTGGAGCTTCTGCAGGGACCTTAAACATCACAAGTTATTCAGGAGACTTAGCTGGGTTAAACTATGATAACGACCCTCTCTATACAATTAGTTGGAATGGAGCAACAAACACTATCGATATATCTTCTGATGCATTTGGCCCCTCATCTGTAGATGCTGGCTCCACATATAATATGGGACGTTTTTCATTTACTCAGTCCTTAGCTGACGTTTCATTTAATGACACGGATTATACGAGTATAAAACTTACTCTTTTAGGCAGCGGATCCGCTGGCGATATCAGTACCGTTCGCTTGTTCTACGACAGTAATTGTGATTCTGCAAATGGCACACTCATTGGTTCAGGATCATTTACGGGGTTCCCTGCCACCGTGACCTTTTCACTTTCTGCTAGTGATTTTACTGTCGAAGCTGATGCAAGCACTCCTCCCACAAGATGTATTTATGTAGAATATGACATTAGTAATGGAGCGAGTGATGGCAAAACTGTTGGTGTAAAAATAGAAAATTCTACGGATTTATCAAATGATGAAGGTTATGATCCCTCAGGTTCAAC
>JAGRAE010000124.1 GCA_020435005.1 Bdellovibrionales bacterium | reverse complement strand
AAATAAGTCGATTTATGAGCAGGTAATAACTTAACTGCAATACACTTTCTTTTTCATGATCTTTGAACAAAGAATTCAGTGTTGTTGAACTTTTAAACAACTTTATTAAAGATTCTAAATTATTACTAACATGCCTGAGAATATCTTGAACCGAAAAACTTTCACTTACTACGATAGTATGATCTAACCATTTATCAAAAAAGTCTTCTATGAATTCAAGTGGCACACGGTTAGTACATATTTCATAATTTAAAAAATCAAAATTTTCTTTGTTAATAATTATATCTGTTGCATTTAAATCTTTATTTTCAATAAAATTTACGTTGACGCTTTCAGAAATTACTAACTTCTTATAATCTTCTAATATTTTATCAATTTTTATAATTCTTGCTAAATGAGGGCTTATTAAGTTTTCTTGAACTAAAAAACCAATGGGATCTCTCTTATCAATCATACTAATCATATTTGTTGCTTCTGCTTCAGAAACTAATCCCATCTTAGCAATGAGACTTGCAACTTCCTTTACATTTTTCAATGTATCTACATCTGTAATTTGCCCATGATATAGTGTAAACCCATATAATTTTTTATTTTTATCTGTCACATTTAAGTAGCCTGAGAGCTTAGAGTGCATGAGAACATTAAAGATTAACATAAGATCATAGCCTACCACAGACTCAATGTAATCAAGTGATTTCTTACTTTCTCTTTTAGTTAAATCTATTTTTGTCATTAATGATTCTAATGAACCACCTTTGTAGTCAAGTAAAGGACTTAATAGCGTATTTAATTTTGCAATAAATGCAGGCGTATCAAATGGTTTGGCAATGAATTCAATAGCACCTGACTTCTTAATTGCCTCTTCAGCAAATTGTTCATCTCTAAAAATCCCGCTCATAAGAATTATGGGAACGCCTTTTAAACCATTTGTAAGAAGTTGTTTAGCCAAATCTATTCCGTTTATCATAGGCAGCATGCAATCAATTATTGCTAGGTGAAATGTCTTTAAACGCACAACATTGCTTGCCTCTTGGGGTGTTGCAACTGCTGTTACTTTAAAGCCCGATCTCTCAATTAGCTCTTTAAGAACGTTGTTGAAGGTTGAGTCATCATCGACAACTAATATGTGAATATCATTTTTTTTCATTGCAGATTATATATCGGCAAAAATACTTGTAAAATTAATTGGTGTAGTGCTTTTTCCAAGCCTCATCTAGCCTTTTGGTCAGTGTTTCTACACTAAATGGCTTTACTATATAACTACTAACTCCATTCATGGCCGCCTGAATAACAGCTCCCTTCTCACTTTCTGTAGTTATGAGTAAAAATGGTATTTTGCTAAATTTTTCAGTTTCACGTACCATTTTTAGAAAGTCTAAACCACTTAACCCAGGCATATTGAGATCAGATAACACTAAATTAAATGGTAAACCTTTTTCCTCTTCTGAATTAAGCTTCATAAATGCATCATTAACATTTTCAGAAGTTGTGATACTTTTAAATCCAAGCTTTTTAAGGCTATCAAAAATAAGCTGCCTGTGGTTTAAAGAGTCGTCTACAACTAATATTTTTGTATCTTTATCAAACACACTCTATCCTTTTTATGCACTTATTGTTTTTAAATAAGCCTCTCTAAATGGTATTTCTATTTTTATTGTAGTGCCAATTCCTTTTTCAGAAAAGACTTCAATTTTTCCTTTTAATTTCAAGACTTCAGTCTTAACTGCATCCATTCCTACGCCCCGCCCAGAAAATTCCCCCGCTGTTTCTCGACTACTAAACCCTGGGCTAAAGATCTCCTGAATAACTTCGTTGTCGCTTAAATCATCCCAAGCTTTTTCAGGCACTTTATCTTTAAGCTTAGATCGTATGACTGTAGGATCTATACCTCTGCCATCATCTCTAATTTCAATTACAAATGAAGCTTGTAAATCGTTTATACTTATTGTTACGCTACCTTCTTCTGGCTTACCATGATCTAGTCTTTCATCTGGCTCTTCTAAACCGTGATCAATTATGTTTCTAAAAATATGAACGAAACTTGAGAAGAGACTTTCATACTTCTGGAAGTCTAATTTAATATCATTGCCAGAAAAATGTATGTTATTTACCTTTTTATTTTGCTTTTCTGCAACTTGCTTTAATACATTATTAAAGCATTTTAATTCGTCTATTAATGAGATGCTTGTAAATTCATCCAGAAACATTTGATTTAACTTTTTATCAATACCCGCTTTTGCAAATAAATCGTAAAAATACTTCACTCTGTTTTTATCAACTTCAATTATATTTGCACCTTTATCTACTTCCAAAATATTTATTAATTCTTGGTTTTTGCTTATAAACTCTAATTGTGCCTCTGTCAGTTCCTGTAGAGCTAAAATATATTCATCTCTAACTAAGCCTAGCTCATTTAAGTTTTGATCTCTTAACTTAGAAACAACCTCTTGCAGGTCTTTAGCTCTTTCTTTTATGCTCAATATCGACAAGGTAGCAGCTTCCCCCTCAAGAGTGTGAACTCTTCTAAATATCTCATTTACATCAATGTTCTTTACTGAAATTTGATCTCTTAAAAAACTAATTGTATCTGGAAGACTTAGAATAAAGTTTGCAAATAGTTTTCTGTTAGTCACAAATTTTACAATCATGCTAGCATAAGCCCTTTCTCTTTCAAGAGCGATATTTGCTTCCTTTTCAGCTGTTTTATCTGTGGCTACTAAAACCAAATTAGAGATTCTTGATCCATCATCTTGTAAAGCAAAAAAGTCCAATGTTATATATTTACCTTTGCTATGAGAATAAACTTTAGGTCCTAAATCCCGCAAACTATCAAAAGGAAGGGCTTCTGTGAAAACTGCCTGCATCCACATTTTAAACTGCTCTTCATCTTGAGTTGAACAATTCAAAACAGAAACAATATTTTTACCTGCCGGATTTGCCTCTAATACATCTTCACAAGCTTTGGTATAAACGTCTAGACAAATACCTTTGCTATCAAAAACTAAAAAACCCTGACCCAAGCTATTCATAATAGCATTCAATAAACTGTTGGCATTTTTTAGTTCTAGTGTTCTTTCCTCAACCATTCTTTCAAGATTTTTAGAGTACTGCTCAAGTTGCTCCAGCTGTTGTTTATGTTTCTCGTGAAGTATATCTTCGACAGTTACGTCTCTAACCAAAATTATCCATAGATTTTTATTGTTCTCTTTAAATGGGTGAATAGATATTTGTACTTTCCCATTTTTATTTTTTTGGGGCAGACTATACTCTATTTCTGACAAAGGAAAAATATCATCAAAACCTTTATTTCCTAATGGCATTACAAAAAGTTCCGCATCTGAGAACTGTATAAATTCATGAATGGGTTTTCCTCGAGTGATTCTCTTCACAGAAGAGTCGCACAAATTTGCGGCTACATCGTTACAATAAATAGTCTTTTTCTCACTATCTATTATAAAGATTGAATCTAAAAGAACATCTAAAAAACTATAATCCATTTATCCCTTTAAGAACTTAAAATACTTAGATTCAATTACGTCCATTTCCAACTCTTCACCCGTTGCTTCGTCTTGTATAGATTCAGGTGCATTAATTTCTCTACCGTTGAAATCCTTGCCCTCTGTAAAAAGTATCATTTTCTCTGTTTCTGAGGCTTCTGAATAATAAGGTACATAAAAAGATTTAATTTTTCCATTCTCAGGAATAAATCCTGCAACCATATTGGCCTGGTCAATTATTATTTTGGGACAGTTAATATAGTGTATTGTCTTATCTGCTGGTATTGTTTTAAGCCATTTAATCCACTCTCGTATACCGCATGAATTAATAGCTGCAACTTTTTGAAAGTCAATTTCCAGTAGAGATGAATTTCCATTTTGGATATTTTCTAAATTTGCATCTTCATCTATATGTCCTTCAAGCTTAAGAAGATCTTTGTCGCCTTGCTTAATTAATTCTGCTTTAAAGTTACCCATTTGCTTGCTCCTTAACATAAAGACTGTGTAAATTCTTTGGTAAGATTAATCTTTTTCTATTACTCATCTTCAATGGTAAAACTGAAGATATAATTGTTTTTACATTTTCTTCAACGGCTATTATATAACTCGAACTCATTCCATGAACAAGAAATGACCCTATTCCAGCTCCCCCTTGTCCCATATTTATTTTATCTGCTATTTCAGATGTATAACAAGTGTGAATTCTATTAAATAATTTACTCGGCTTCAAAGTTCCATGAGGATCAGTTACAGATATTAGCAATTCATCTTCAGACACAGCCAATTTTATGTTACCTAACTTCCCCTGTTCGATATATTCTTTTCTATCTTCAATTATAGAAGTTGAGTGAAAAATTGCATTTGTGATGAACTCATCTGATATCGATTGAACATCATAAATTAAACTGCCAGATTTAATATGAGTCATTACCGCTTTTTCTATGTCTTCAAGAATTGAATATTTCTCATCCAACTTGAAAAAATCTTTTTCAAAAATCATGTTTATTTTTACATTAGTTTCTTGATTTGGATTTAATATTGAACAAATTGGATCTTCTAAGAACTTTTGAGGATTGGTAATCATAAATGCAGCTAGATTTATAGACTTATCTGGAGAAAATGAATCCTCTTGTACAGAGTGGAAAATATCAAATTTTTTAGCTTTTTCAAAAATAACATTAGGTTCAGTATTGCTTGATATATTAATATAATTATCACCAGCAGACTTATCTCTAATGTCACAAAAATTTACCTTGCCAATATATTTTGACAAAAGAAAATCTAAAATGTTTTTTTCATTTGGTTTTTCTGCTGCTGTCATATTTGTTTCCTACAAGTATTTATCGGATAATATGCAGTAAATCTTTGTTGTGTATATTAATTCTAGACTAATGATTGTCTGATGTTTTCATGGTCAAAAGTATGTCCGGGTCTAATGGAATAGCTTTTAGTTTATCAAAACTAAGTTTTTCAGACAAAGATCGAGTTACCAAGTCTTTTGTCCATGATAAACCATTTTTTTGTCCAATTAAGCTGGGAGCTATAAAACAAAATAGCCTGTCAAATTTTTTGCTTTCTAAAAATAGTTGATAAGTTTTTGCTCCACCTTCAATTAACAAAGAAAAAATATTCTTCTCAAACAATTTATCTAACAAATCTTCAACATCAAAGCCTTGAGAATATTTAACTGGAATCAGTTTAAGATCCTGTTCCGGCTTATTTTTTATTTTTTCGGGGTGAATAATTAAAATATCTTCAAGGGAATGATATTTAATCAAATTAGAGCTTTTAATCTTATCAGATAAATTGCCCTCACTATCTAAAACAATAACTTTATTTTTCTTATTCGGAAAATCATTGTGTCGTATATTTAACTTAGGATTATCGACAATAAAAGTTTTTGCACCGACACAAATAGCATCATGAGTTGCACGCAAAAAATGCCCATAATTCCTAGCTTTTTCACCCGTAATCCACTGGCTTTCTCCACTTTGGAGACCAATATAACCATCTAAAGAGCTAGCAACTTTTAAAGATACAAAAGGTCTTTTCAGTTTTTGATTAGTAAAAAAAATTTCAGCCAACTCGATAGCTTCATTCTCGTAATGGCTTAAATGTATAACTTCTTTACCAGATTCTTTAAGTATTTCCAGGCCCTTTCCTGCAACAAGAGGATTAGGATCTTCAACGGCATAAATCACTGTAGATATCGGCAGTGTAGCAAGTTTCTTTGCACATGATGGGGTCTTCCCCTCATGGGCACATGGCTCGAGCGTAACTATTATTTTTGCGCCTTCTAATTGTCTATCATTTAATTTGTTAAGGGCATTGACCTCTGCATGTGGACCACCATAATTTTTATGATAGTCCACAGAAAGTAACTTATTATTTTTATCCAATACAACTGCACCCACGAGTGGATTAGGAGATGTAAAACCAGCTCCTTTTTTAGCTTCAGCCAAAGCTAATTGCATAGCCTCATCAATAGTTATTATTGCACCTATTTTTGCCAAGATTGCCAGTAGTCCTTTTGCTCAACGTTTTCTAATGCTGAATCTCTCAAGAGAGGCCAACGGGTGTCAATCATAACAGCATATTCATCAGTATGAGTTTTTTTATCAATATTCTTTACAGCTTTAGGATGAGGGCCATGGGGAAAACCTGCTGGATGAAAACTCATCATACCTGCATGTAAATTATCTCGACTAAAAAAATCTCCATCGTGATAAAACAATACTTCATCATAATCTATATTTTGATGATAAAATGGAACTTTTAAAGCATCTTTATCAGACTCTAATGGACGGGGCAAAAAAGTACACACAATAAAATCACGCGCGACAAAAGTACTATGAGCACTCGGCGGTAAATGAGCACGGTGACTCATCAAGGGCATCATATCATCTACATGTAAAGTATAAGGGTATAAGTCACCCTTCCAGCCAAGAACATCAAAGACTTCTACAGCATAATAAAACTTTGTAATCTCATTTTGATGTTTAACTTGAACTTCTTTTATTTCGTGTCCTTGGTCTTTCATCATTTTACTTTGCGTTTCTAACTGAGGGCGAGCAAGTGCATTTTCATCATAAATGGCATGACGACCCACAATACCTCTATCAGGTTCTTCATAGTGACTACCCAAGTTTTCGATGACCAAAAAATTACTTTTTTCTGCGGGTGAAACAGCATACGTCACACATTTGGGAATAACAATGTAATGACCCCGTCGATAACTTAAGTGACCATATTCAGAAAAAATATCGCCAGAGCCTTGATGACAAAACATTATTAAATCACCATCAGCACTTCGCTCTGCAAATAGTTCACCTGGATTTTTTTTATCAGTCCAACGCCAACTAATATTGATTTGATTATTATATAATAAGCGTTGTTGACTCTCATTTTTTGGCAACTCTACGAGATCAAAAAGTCTCGGTTTAAGTGGACCTTCAATTTTTGTCCAACGTGTACTTGGTTCCTTGCGAATCAAATGTGACACTGGACCAAAGAAACCTTTTAGTCCTTGTTCTTCTTCGTAATATCCTTCAGGAATTGCTTTGTGGGCTTGTTTTGTGTTTACACCTTGTGAATAATGTTGGTTCATTGTAAGTATCCTCGACGCCTTTGATCTTCTTCTATAGAGTCAAATAAAGCTTGAAAGTTTCCTTCGCCAAAGCCCTCATGGTGTTTTCTTTGAATAATTTCGAAAAATATAGGACCAATAAGATTTTGAGTGAAAATCTGTAATAAATAACCCTCTTCATCACCATCAACGAGTATACGAAGGTCTTTTAGCACTTCAAGATCTTCTGTAACATTTGGTAGTCTTGTGGGTATGGCTTCATAATATGTATCAGGAGTATGTAAAAATTCTATTCCCTGCTCTTTTAACTGTTTAACAGTTTTTACAATGTCTGGTGTTAACAAAGCAACATGCTGAATGCCCGAACCTTTGTACTCGTCTAAATACTCTTGTATTTGGCTTTTATTTTCTGTGGGCTCATTTATAGGAATTGTTATTTTATTACAAGGAGAGCGCATGGCTTTAGATAACAGACCTGTTTGTTGACCTTTAATATCAAAAAACCGAATCACTCTAAAATTAAAAATATTTTTATAAAAAGCCTCCCACTCATCCATTTGACCCTTTGGAACATTGTTAGTCATGTGATCAATGGTTAACATGCCAAAACCTTTTTGCAATTTTTCACCAGTGAAATCAAAATCGTTATCATAAATGTGGTCATTATTATAATCTTCTACAAAGTAAACTAAAGAGTCACCAATGCCATAGATAGCAGGAAAGGTATGACCTTTATCTTCGCAAACTCTCGCTCCTCTTTTGACAGCTTCTTCCATAGCTTTTTTTGCATCTTTAACACGAAATCCTGTAGCACAAATAGAAGGTCCATGAGCTTTCTGAAAGTTTTCAGCAAAGCTACCTAACTCTCTGTTGAGTATAAAATTCACTCCTCTTTGACGATACAATTCAACGTTTTTTCTTTTATGTTGACCTATTTTTTGAAAGCCTAACTTTTTAAATATGTTTGCTAGCTCCTCAGGATTTGGCGAACTATATTCAATAAATTCCATGCCATCTATGCCGATTGGATTGAAGGTATAATTTTGATCTTGTGCCATAGCTGCTCCCTCATTATTTTGGATTGTTGTCTCCATATGCCCTCCTAATTTTTTAATTAACACTATTAGTTAAAATCACGAAAAACTAGCAATGTAAAGAGAGTTAGTTAGTGAAACTTACCTCTATATTGAGCTATATTATCTCGCATGGAAGAATTTACAATAATGCCCATAAATCAACAGCACTGGTCACAAATTATCAATTTGAGTGATGTTAATTTTGGTCCTAATTACATAAAGCTAGACGATTTGTCCCAGTATTTTGGCTCAAAGCAACATAAAAATGCTTTATGTTCCTTTGTTTTAGCAAATAAGGGAGGAGAGGTAAAAGGTTTTAGAATCACTTTTGCTCCTGGGCATTGGCCAAAAAATTTATTAGACAAATCACTATATCAAAAATGGCCCTATGCACTTGATGAAGTCGCCTACTTTAAAACTTTGCTTGTTGATAGTATACTTCAAGGACAAGGTTGGGGACCTAAACTCACCCAATTATCCATAAACGAATTAATTAAGATGGGAACAAAAGCAATTGTGTGTCATTCATGGAAAGAATCTCCAAACAATTCTTCACAAAGGTATCTTTTAAAGATGGACTTTAAGCCAATTGGAGAAATAAAAAATTTTTGGCAAGATAAAGAATACTTTTGTTTAGGTTGCCAACAAACGGCTTGTATTTGTACAGCTATTGAAATGATAAAAATTATAAAGGAGTAGCCCCTATGAGTTTCAACAATGTGACAGACAACCCTCATTTTTTAGAAGTAAAAGATGTCACTCCAGAAGAGGTTTGGGAAAACCGTGAAAAAATAAATATAATTGATGTCCGTAGTGAAGACGAATTTACTGGAGAACTAGGTCACATACCTGGTGCTAAATTAATAGTTTTAGACAGACTTGATACTTGTATTAAAGACTTACCACAAGACAAACCCATAGTTTTTATTTGTCGCTCAGGAATGCGTTCTGCTAAAGCAACAAAAATGGCTATTGATGCTGGATTAAATGATACTTACAACATGAAAGGCGGCATGCTAGCCTGGAATGAAAATGACTTGGAAACAGAGTAATAAGAGAGGATGAATGAGTAGTAAAGTATATATCAATCGTACGTTAAATATGAAAAAAATTAGTTATATCGGATTGGACATGGATCATACGCTCGTTCGCTATAACAGTGTCAATTTTGAAAAACTTGCTTATAAAACCATGTTGCAAAAACTGGTTTCCCAAAAAGGCTATCCCCAAAAGGTATTAGAATTAGAATTTAATTATGATGATGCCATTCGCGGTCTTGTAGTTGATAAGAACAATGGAAATTTATTAAAGTTAAGTCGTTTCGGCGCTATTAGACAAAGCCGACATGGAACAAGACCTATAAATTACAATCAACAAAAATCTTTTTATAAAAGTACTTACATTGATTTAGGCGACCCCGAGTACATTTCTGTAGATACAGCTTTTTCCATTTCATACGCTACTCTATATGCACAACTTGTAGATTTTAAAGATTTAGATGAAGAAGGCCGTTTACTGCCTGATTATCATATTATTGCTGATGATTTAAACTCTGCCCTTGATGCCTCTCATCGCGATGGCAGCATTAAACAAGTTGTAGCTCAGAATTTAGAGAACTATATTGTGAAAGATGAAGAGCTCGTCGAAGGCATAATACGTTACCAGAAACACGGTAAAAAGTTTTTTATTGTTACCAACTCAGATTTTGATTATACAAAACTACTTTTAGACTATGCTATCAATCCTTTTTTAGAAAAGGGACAAACCTGGCAAGATTTATTTTTTCTTGTAATTACAACTGCGCAGAAACCAAG
>JAGRAE010000123.1 GCA_020435005.1 Bdellovibrionales bacterium | reverse complement strand
TTTTTATTGTTTATTTTAGTCAGCTCCACAGTACATGCTTATAAAGCTCAAGAAGTTTATAAAGGAAATGATGTGTTGTGGAGTTTTGACTTTGTATCACCCATCGAAGTTTTAATTTCCCACCGTAACGGTGAGGCTTTTTATTTTAATCTACAAACAAATGAGAAAGTAAAATTATCAACGCCCACAGTTAAAGTTACTGGCCAAGGTGGGTTGTTGGATATTCATTATTTAAAAAAACAAAGTAAAGAATATGTTTATTATACTTATTCTGAAGAATTTGGTGGAGTTGTTACCACTTCTTTAGCTCGAGGCATTTATTCAAATAAAGAAATTAAAAACTTAAAGGGTATATTTCGAGCTAAGGTGAAAAGTGATACGACTCGACATTTTGGCTCACGATTAGCATTTAAAGAAGATTATATTTTCATGAGTGTTGGGGATAGGGGTGAAAGACATTATGCACAAGACCTAAACTTCCACAATGGTAAAATACTGCGTTTAAAGTTGGATGGAAGTGTACCTCCTGATAACCCATATATAACTACCAAAGGAGCTCTTCCTGAAATATGGAGTTATGGGCATAGAAATCCACAAGGTTTAGATTTTCAGCCACAAAGTGGAGAGTTATTCAGTTGTGAATTCGGTCCCTTAGGAGGAGATGAATTAAACTTAATTAAAAAAAGTAAAAACTACGGGTGGCCTGTCATTACTTATGGCCGGGAGTACTATGGTCCTAAAATTGGAACAACACATAAGCCGGGTATGGAGCAGCCATTAACTTATTGGGTACCTAGTATATCTCCATCTGGTATGGCTTTCTATCAAGGAGATAAAGTTCCAGAGTGGAAAAATAATTTGTTTTTAGCCAACTTGAGTTCCAGGCATTTAAGGCGTCTGAAACTTCAAGGCACTAAGATCGTGGAACAAAACGAGTACTTTAAAGATCTAGGTGAAAGAATTCGCCATGTGAGAAGTGGCCTTGATGGATATTTGTATTTTTCTACAGATAGTGGCAAACTATTCAGAGTTTTAAAATAATACTTAATTGTTTAGTTTATAAATAGAGGAGGGATAGAATGAGACTTTTATTAGTGCTACTTGCATTTACAACTTTGACGGCCTGTGCAAACAAAGGTTATAGAAAAGATAAAAAAATGTTTTACACAAAAATGTGGGAAAAAATGGACACTAACAACGATGGCAATGTGACTCGCCAAGAATACGATGCGTCCCATGATAAACATTTTAAAGATGTTGATACGAATAATGATGGCAAAATAACAAAAGAAGAGCACAAAGCTTTTCACAAGAGTAAAATGAAAGATTGTTGTGGTAAAAAGAAAAAAGATTGTGGAAAAGGTGGTTGCAAAACTGAATAAAAAATATGTCTGATACTATTCCAACAGTTAAGCTCAAGAAAAATTTACGAAAAAGTATATTACAAGGGCATCCATGGCTTTACTTAGATGCTCTTGATTTACCTAAAAATTTAAATTCTGCAAAATTATGTAAAGTCATTGATAATAAAAAAAACTTTGTTTGTTGGGGAATGTTTTGTCCTAACAGCCCCATTGCAGTTAGAGTCCTTAGTCTCAAAAAAATGTCACCAGGTACAACTGATTATTCAGAGAACTTAAGTAAAGCTTTGGCGTTACGACAAAAAATTATATCTCAAGAAACGAATTGCTTTCGGCTTGTAAATGGCGAGGGTGATTTAATGCCAGGATTAATTTGTGATGTATACAATGATTTAGCTGTTTTACAATTTGATGGTAGTGATCCTTATAGTTTTTGGGATCGTGATTTTATAGCTGATTGGTTGCTAAAACACTTAGAGGTAAAAAGCGTTTTTTATAAACCTAGACATGACAGTGCTACAAAGCCACAAACATGGGGAGAATCGCTCGACGCGTCTTTAATCCGTGTAAAAGAAAACAATATACATTTTTTTGTAGATTGTGAGAGCGGTCAAAAGACAGGATTTTTTTTAGATCAGAGGGATAACCGCAAGTATGTTAAGCATATTGCTAGAGATACAAAGTTATTAAATTTGTTTAGCTATAGTGGTGGTTTTTCAGTGTATGCTGGAGTGGGTGGTGCACAAAGTGTTACAAGTGTGGATATTGCAGATGGCGCACTGAAATTAGCTGAAAAAAATTGGTTAGAAAATGGTTTATCAAAAGAAAAACATAAAGTTGAGTGTGCAGATGTATTTGAGTACTCCACTCAGTATCAGCAGAAATATGACGTGGTCATTTGCGATCCGCCTTCATTAGCTAAATCAGAAAAGCAAAAACCACTAGCCATAGAAAAATATAAAGAACTTTTTTCTAATGCAGCCGATTTAGTAAAAACAAATGGTCACTTAGTTTTAAGCTCTTGTTCCAGTCATATTAGCTTTGATGACTTTTATGAAATTGTTATAGCTGCTTTGTCGAGTTCTCGGAAAAGGGGACAAATTTTAAGATTTAATGGACAGGGGTTTGATCATCCCTATCCACATGTTTGTTCACAATTACGATATTTAAAATTTATGGATTTAGTAATTTATGATTAGATTACTAGCGTCTTTTATTGTAGCCGCCGCCACCGCCGCCGCCGCCTCTGCGAAAGCCGCCGCCGCCACCGCCGCCAGAACGGCTTTTTTCTTTAGCTTCACTAACTTTTAAATTTCTTCCATCAAGCTCGTAGCCATTAAATTCAGATATTGCATTATCAATAGCACTTTGTTCTTTAAACTCAATAAAACCAAAACCTTTAGATCGACCGGTTTCTCTGTCTTTGATTATTGAAACTGATAAAACTTCTCCCGATTTGGAAAACAATTCCTCTAAATCGTTTTCTTGGGCACTGTATGGGAGATTACCTATGTATACTTTCATTCTTTTCCTCTTATTCTTTGGGTTATTGTCAAAGGTCTGTAATAGTTAAAACTAATAAATAGTTATTTACTGAAACAGACCTGTTTTTAATCATTTTCGATACTGGACAAACTTGCAATCAAAAGCAACGAAATTCTCAACATAAGTCAGTGCCAAAAAGACGAATAGACCGTAAATTAAATAAAATTTAATTCAATAAAAATCAAAATAATTCGCCGCATAATCCCTAAGTTACATTACAAAACTGTTATTTTGTATTAAATTCATTAGCTAATGAGGGAAAGTAGTAGGATCGTCAGTAATTTTAAAATTTTCTTATTTTGTTGTTTTTATCTCAAATTTAGCCCTATATATGCCCAATCTTTAGATCAGTTATACGAAAAGGCTAAAAACTATAATTCTTTGATAAAAGAAAAAAAGTTCGCAAAAGAAATTGCTTTCGAAAGGAAAGCACAAGCTAGGTCAGTTGTATTTCCAGACTTATCGGCAAACTCTCAGAGCGTATGGCGTCAACAAGCGAATGTGGGGGCTTTTGGCGAAGGCTATCAACACACAGCTTACCTGTCCCTGGTTCAGCCTCTTTTTCAGGGAGGAGCGGAGTACCACACCTGGCAAATGGCAAAAAACTTGCCGGAAATTGCTAATTTAGACCTTATTCTGCAAGAAATAAATCTGTATACGGATGTAGCTATCTCTTTTTTTGATTATTTAAAACAGCAGCAGCAAAAGACAACTCTTCAAGAACAAAAAAAGACATTAGTAAGCCGAGTGAATACTTTGGAAAAAAGGGCAAAAATTGGAAGAAATAAACTAACCGATGTTTTGGCAGCGAAAACTCACTTGGCTAGAATTACTGCCGATTTGGCACTTTTAGAGAGTCAAATTATAAATTCTAGAAAATCGTTGGCAAATTTAACTGGTGAACACGTTTTTGCTAATTTGATAGATGACTTTCACCTCAATTCATTAAAAATTTCTTCTACATGGGAGAAAAATTTACTGCAAACGCCCCTGATTAAAGCCCAAGAATTAACCCTAGAAAATTATAAACGCGAAATTGGGATAGCTAGTGCAAATTTTTATCCCTCTCTGGATGTAGAAGGAAAATATTATTTAGACCGAGCAGGCATATTGAAAGACTCCGAATGGGATGTGACTTTAACAGCAAAGTGGGACTTGTTTTCTGGTGGGATGGATCTTTCTGAAAAGAGGATTAAATCCTATGAAATGCAATCGCTGGAGGCTAAGCTCCAAGAAAAAAAGCAGACACTTGTAAATGACTTCAAAGCTTTAAAAGAAAGTTTTCAGGCACAAAAAGCAGTGCTTGAAAAAATGAAATTGGCAGTGGAGCTTGCGCAACAAAATTACACGGAACATATCAAAGAAGTTGATCAGGGGTTGGTAAATCAACTTGATTTATTAAAAGTTCTCGAAGAGTATTTACAAATTCGACAAGCCTATGATCAACAAACATATGAAATGAAAAAAACTTGGATTTACTTGCGAGCTTTGGCAGGAGTGAGTCCATGAGTTTAAGTCAGTTTTCTATCCAACGACCAGTTTTTGCTTGGATACTAATGTTTGCCCTTATATTTTTTGGTGCTCTTTCTTTTAGAAACATGGGAATCAATGAAAATCCTGATGTGGATTTTCCAACTATTCGAGTGAGCTACTCATATGAAGGGGCAACACCAGCTGTTATTGAAAAGGATGTAATTGAACCCGTAGAGAGTGTACTTGTGTCCATGGAAGGGATTCGAATTTTAGAATCAACAGCTAATCGTGGGTCCGCAGATATTCAAATTGAGTTTGAAATAGATAGAGATATTGATTTTGCTCTTCAAGAGATTCAAACATTGCTGGGAAGAGCACAAAGACAACTGCCCGATAGTGTTGAGCCCCCAGTAGTTACGAAATCCAATGCAGCTGATGACCCCATTATGTATTTAAATGTCAGAACCAGTAAGCTTTCAGACCGTGAGTTAATGATTTTATTTAGAGATCAAATTCGCGATCGCCTATCCACAATTGAAGGTGTCGCCGAAGTTAGAGCTTTTGGCTACCATGAACCAGTGCTCAGAATTGATTTGAAGGCTGATAAGTTAAATCAATATCAATTAACTTCCATGGATATAGTGAATAGTATTCGGCGAGAACACAAGGAGTTACCCGCTGGAAGGTTGGAGTACAAAGATTCTGAGCAAACATTAAGAATAATGGGTGAGGCTAGTAAACTTGAAGACTTTAAAAATATGATAATAAGTCGTCGTGGTGGTTCTCCAAATTTTGTACCGATTAGATTAAAAGACGTTGCTCATGTCTATGAAGGTGTAGAAAATCTGCGGCGCATTTCAAGGTTGGATGGGGAAAAAGCCTTAGGGATGGCTGTTCAAAAACAAAGGGGAGTCAATTCAGCAGCAACTGCCGATAGAGTTCTTGAGAGAATTCAAGAAATTAATAAAGATTTACCTGCGGGTACAAAACTTGGTTTGAACTTTGATAGAACTCAATTTATTAGAGAATCCGTCAATGAGCTAGTATTTACTCTATTGCTATCTGCAATTTTAACTTCTCTAGTTTGCTGGTTATTTTTAGGTTCTTGGTCAGCAACTTTTAATATCTTGTTAGCCATTCCAACAGCAATCATAGGAACATTTATTTTTATAAATTGGTTTGGTTTTACATTAAATACATTTTCGTTGCTCGGTCTCGCTCTAGCCATTGGAGTTGTAGTTGATGATGCTATCATTATGCTTGAAAACATTGTGCGTTTTATGCAGATGAAATGGGATCGTTTAAATGCTTCGTTTAAAGGAGCTAGAGAAATCACCTTTGCTGTAATAGCAACTACCGTGGCTTTAGTTTCAATTTTTGTGCCCATTACTTTTTTAGAGGGGCTTGAAGGAAAATTCTTTTTTGAATTTGCTATTACGATATCAGTTGCGGTGATGTTGAGCTCTTTAGAAGCTTTGACTTTAGCACCGATGAGATGCTCACAATTTTTAAGAATCGAGGAAAGAACGACTTTTATTGGTAGAAACTTTGAAAAACTGATGAACAAAATAAGGGAAATGTATAAATCTACCTTGTCTTGGAGTTTGGGTCACAGATGGACTGTTATTTTTATAAGTTTAATATTTTTTGCAATCTCATTATTTTCAATTAGAAATTTACCTACCGAGTTTGCACCCCCTCAAGATCGTGGCGTATTGTTTTTAATATTCTTGGCTCCAGATGGAAAATCCTTGGAATATACTACCAACAAGGTAAAGGAATTCGAAGAAATTGTTAAACAACAAGAGGGAGTAGAAAGGCAATTTACTGCTGTGGGTGGTTTTGGTCAGGGCGGTCAAAGCAATCGTGGAAATGGAATTATTATATTAAAAGAATTAGATCAAAGAACCAAAACACAATTTGAAATTGCCGAAGAGTTAAGAGAAAAAACAAAAAACATAAAAGGTATTAAAGTTTTTATACGTGATCGTTTTGGAAGTGCACTTGGCGGTGGGCGTAGAGGCAGTCCTTTAGAATTTGTAATTAACGGTCCCGATCCTGAAAAACAAAAAGAATTATTTCAAATCATGCAAAAAAAAATGGAAGAAACGGGCTTGATGAACGGGATACGTTCAGACGATTCTTTAACTTTGCCTGAAGTTCACATTGTACCCAACCGTGAAAAAGCTTTAAAAAGCGGTGTTGAAGTTTCTGAAATTGCAGATGTCGTCAATGCTACATTTGGTGGTACAGTAGCGAGTCAATATACTGATTTTTCACGACGTTTTGATATTTGGGTACAATTAGAAGAAGAAGATCGTCAAAAAAAGGAAAATATTAACGATATTTTGGTTAGAAACAATCGAGGAGAATTAATTCCACTTAATCAGGTCGTAGATGTTGTTGAAACAGAAGGTCCACAAACGATATTCCGTCAGAATAGATTAAGGGGAGTGAGAGTAGATAGTAACTTAGAAAAAGGAGTCACCCAAGGAGAAGCCATTCGCGCTGTGCAAAAGATTGCCTCTGATACTCTTCCTGAGGGTTATTTTGTTAGCTTTGAAGACACACCAGATGATAAATTATTGGATACAGTAATTATTATGCTATTGGGATTGGTTATCGCTTATATGGTATTAGCTATTCAATTTAATTCTTTTATGGACCCTTGGATTGTCTTTTTAGCGATTCCCTTTGGTTTGTCGGGTTCTTTAATTGGTTTGATACTGGGGGGGCAGTCTTTAAATGTTTACAGTGTAATTGGTATTTTGTTAACAATGGGAATTGTTAAAAAGAATTCTATTTTACTCGTTGAGTTTACAAATCAACTAAGAGATCACGGTAGAAACTTACATGAGGCACTTTTAGAAGCCTGTCCCATTCGCTTGCGTCCCATCTTAATGACGACCACGGCGACGTTAGCAGCGGCTATTCCACCAGCCTTAGCCCTCGGACCGGGCAGTGAGACGCGAGTGCCAATGGCCTTAACTGTTTTAGGTGGAGTGTCATTGAGTATGTTATTTACACTAATTGTAGTTCCTTGTGTCTATAGTTTAATTGAACCAAAACGGCGAAAGATTCCAGTTGAAGATATGTCCTCACAAAGTGAATTCTCTATTTAAGACATTAATTTCTCAATAAAGAACATTTCCAAATTCTATTTTAAAAACATATAAAGTGCCCTCTCTAAAGGTCCGATAGTTATATATCTTGATCGTTATGGAGGAAAGAAATGGCATTTTATTGTCAGAAACGAATTCATTGGTTATTAGCTATATTTATTACGACATCATTTTTAATTTCTTGTACCAGAGATACAAATTCTGACAAAAATGCCAGTTTAGTTTTTAATGTCAGTCCACAAAAAATGTCATCGTCTTTAAGTACTACTACTAGTTATCTTAATTTTATTTCAGTGAATGTGTCTGCACCCGGTGCACCTCGCAGAATTTGGAAGTGGGACGCTCACGATTATTGTTCTGGCAATTGTGTCACACCACCATTGCCACCGAATCCAATTAAAATTAATGACATTCCCTCTGGTAATGGTCGACTTATTCAAGTTCTATTAGTTTACGAAGATGATGCGACAGAAAATATGACTTTCTCTTATGGTGATAAGCTTGCAGATCTCAAAGGTGGAGATAATGATGTGAGTATTACTGTACAAGATATTGGTTCTAGCAGTGGTGGTGAAAGTGGTGTTCAAGGTCGTTATTTAATGGCCGATGGCACTGCAGTTACCAGTGAAGTGGCCATGAAGTTTTCACCACCCAATGGTCGACCAGCCATGGAGATTATGCGCAGTGAAATGTTTGCCGGCTGGATTGATTTGTTTTTACTAAACGACGTGAGTTTCGAATATGAAATTGTAAACCAAGGACAAATATTATTTGGCACGAAAATTAAAACAGATTCGAGTGTGTTTGCCACATCTAATTCAGTTGTAAAGATGAAAACAGTACCTACTTACTATGATAAGAACAATGATAATACATATGAAGTAGGAGTAGATGAATACAGGGCAGAAAGTACATTATATTTAGGATTTTGGAAGGGGGGAGTGGCAGACTCTAGTGCCACAGTCTCTTACGAACAAGATACAAGTTTAGTGTCCGACCATGATTATACTAAAAGTGATTATTCTACATACCTAACCTGGCGCAAAGATTTTACTCTCACTGGCGGTTCAGAAGTTAATAACTTGCCAACGAGTTTGGTGACTCAAAATAATATGACAATCTCAGGGCAAGCTGTTATCAATGGTGGCGGCGGAGGTCTTTTATTTAGAGGACCTTTTATGAAGTTCCTAACTGCCAATGGAGATATTAATCCTATTGAAGTTATTCACAATGCTTCTACAGGTGGCGCTGATGTGAAGTGGAAGTATTTACCGGGTGTATTTAACGGCATTAAACCCATCAAAGGGGTTGCAGTTTTTTATCAATTAAACAGTACCGTTGACCGTTTTGGTGAAGGTGATGATGGAGGTGACTGCAAACAATTACATGGCATGGGCTTTCAAAGTATTCCAGTCAATGGCTCTGCAGAAACGGCATCCATTCCCAATGTAGCCTCAGCAGAAATAAATAAATTAAAAGTCATTCTTTGCCCAGTCAGAGCCGACGGCTCTTACTCGCACATGGTAGTTGAGACAGAAAATTATAATAGTGGTGGTGGCGAACCTTATGTGACATTTGGGACTCCTTCGCCTCCTAGTGGTAGTATATCAACTGTATTTAATTTTCCTGTTACATATTACAACGTTGATACAGTTACACTATCTGATTTATATATCAATCTCATCACTACGGGGACTGTGAGTTGCGCTAATACGGTTGTTCAAAATGGCTCTACTTTTACACCTAATGTTCAAGTATCAAATTGTAGTGGCAATGGTACATTGGGAGTTAGTGTTGCTGGTGGAACAGGTATGAACAGTGAAGGTATGTATAACTCTGCCTCAGATCCATCACCTTTAGTTTCAGTTGCAAATATTAGTTGTCCAGTCGGGTATATC
The DNA here is from genome assembly GCA_020435005.1 of Bdellovibrionales bacterium. Lineage (GTDB taxonomy): Bacteria > Bdellovibrionota > Bdellovibrionia > Bdellovibrionales > UBA1609 > JACKAN01. The sequence goes on along the minus strand of JAGRAE010000123.1, from coordinate 915 downwards.
CCTGTACCTGGTAATCCCACCTATGGTACATCTGATTTTTGTGTGATGAAATATGAAGCCAAAAACGATGGTGGGCCTGTATCACAAGCTGCAGGAAATCCTTGGGTGAGTATAAATAAAACAGACGCGGCGGCTAATTGTCAAGGAATTGGTGTTAGCTATAGTTTAATTACCAATGATGAGTGGCAAACCATAGCTCGCAATATTGAAAATGTATCGGCTAATTGGTCATCTAGCACTATGGGTACAGGTCACATAAATCGAGGGCATTCTGATAACAGTCCGTCAACACCTTGTGATGGCTCCAATGAATATGTTGATACTAATTGTACAACTTATAGTGGTGGATTTGAACAAAAACGAACTCATCAACTTTCAAATGGTGAAGTAATTTGGGATTTGGCCGGCAACGTAATGGAATGGGTGTTGGACACTAACAGTTACGACTTAGGAGCAACTTATTTTATATTTGACCTTACCGATGGCACACCAGCTGATACTTACGCTCTTAGTGGTGGTCTAACTTCAACGTCAAGGAACTCACATGAGCATTTTGGCCCAGAGGGAAATTATATTTCTCTAAATGTTGATCCCTTCGGTGGCTTTGGACAACTCAATCACGGAACATCTGGCGGTATCCTGCGTGGCGGACTCCTTAATGGTGGCACACAAACTGGTATTTTTGCTACCACATTAAATCAATTAGTTACGTTTAGCCACACTCTTGTGGGTTATCGTTGTGTTTACCGACCATAATTTATATTTTGTGTAACTGCTCGCCCTTCACGCCATCTTCTAGATTTGAAGTAAATTGCGAGCAGGTAGACCAGAATCTTTCGTTTTTGCGGTTTTATATGGCACAGACTTTTCTATATTATTTATAGCGAACTCGTCACTCAAAGCGAGATTTTGGTT
>JAGRAE010000122.1 GCA_020435005.1 Bdellovibrionales bacterium | reverse complement strand
ACCATAATGACTTCTGGATCTTGACGTAAAAAAGCTCTTAAAGCTTGAGCAAAGTCATAACCAATTTCGTGGTGAGTTTGTGTTTGAACAATTCCTTCAAGATTAAATTCTATGGGGTTTTCAGCTGTCAGCACTTTTCTTTCTGGAACATTAAGTTCCTGTACGGCAGAATAAAGAGTAGTTGTTTTACCTGACCCAGTTGGTCCTGTAACTAATACCATGCCTTGTGGTAGATAAATTGAGGTTTTAAATAATTTAAATTGTCTAGCTTCAAAGCCCAGATTGTTTAAGTCTGCATTGAGATTCGATTTGTCTAACAGACGCATAACTATTGATTCACCAAACATTGTTGGAATACTACTCACGCGAAAATCGACAGGATCTTTACCTGGTCTAACAACTCTTAAACGTCCATCTTGTGGTTTGCGTCTTTCGGATATGTCCATTTTAGAAATAATTTTTACCCGGCTAATCACGGCATTGGCAGATTCTCTAGGTGGAACAACGGCTTCAAATAGCGTTCCATCTCTACGAAAACGAACACGAAACTTTTTTTCAAAAGGTTCAAAATGAATATCAGAGGCTCCCTTGCTTATAGCATCTGATAACACGTGGTTTACAAAATTGATAATGGGCTCTTCACCTTCTTGTGTACCCATTACTAAAGCTGAGGGATCTGCTTGAGCTTCTCCAGTAAGGTCCTGTTCTTCAAATTGCTGCATGACATTTGCAACATTTGATTTGTTGTTATCTTGAGCTCCATAATATTTTTCAATAGCTTGCTCAATAGATTGCTTGGAAGCTACAACCACTTCAATTTTACAACGAGTGATATGACTTAAATCCTCAATGGCATAATAATTATCTGGGTTTGCAAATGCAACAACTAAGCGATTTCCAAACTTAGAGGTTGGTATGACTTTTAGTTTTCTACAAATGTTTACATTCACTAGATTAATAACATCAGGAGCAATTTCAAATGTATTCAAATCAATGACTGGCAAGCCATGTGCTTTGGCCAAAAATTGAGTCATTTCATTATCTGTGACAGCTCCAACCTTAACCAGATTCGCAGTTAAACTTCCACCATCTTTTTTTTGCGACTCTTTGGCCATTTGCAGATCTTGAGCAGAAATCATATTTTGCTCGATCATCAATTGTGTTATGTTTTGCTTTTTTCTTGCAGCACCCATCGTTTAACATATCGGTTATAAATTGCTAAAAGTATATGGGTACTTAAGACTAGATAGATTTCACTAGGCTCGCTCTTGAGATTGAAATTTCCTGGTTGATTGTCTTGGACAGCTCTGCAAATGAAACTGGTTTTTCAATTATTTGCTGGACCTTTTCTTTTACTATAGGGGTACTTAAGTTTGAAAAACCTGTAACAATGATTATAGGTGTTTTGTGGTTTAAATGACCAGAGTCATTTCTTAGCAAATTTATGATCCATTCACCATTGTGGTGATCAATGTCTAAATCCACAAGTATGGTATCAAATTTTTGGTTTTGTAATTTTACAACTGCCTCATGTGATGAAGCAGATGTGATAACTTGAAATCTTTCACTCTGTAAAAAATCTTTTATCGAATTTAAATATTCTTTGTCATCGTCAACAATAAAAATAGACTTTGTTTTTTCAGCAGAATTTTTATTTTGTTTAGTCACCTGAGCTTGATTTATCGATTTTGATATTTTTTCTGTTAGATCAGAAGTGTTAAATGGCTTGACGAGTACAGAAGCGATTTTATCTCTAACTTCTTTTATTAGTTCAATATTTAGATCCCCACTAACAATAATAATGGGTGTTGAGTAATTAATGTGTTTTGGAGACTCTTTTAAAATCAAAATAATATCTTTACCCGAATCAGTGTGCAGATTCATATCTAGTAGAATGCAATCAAACTTTTCCTTTTCGAGGATTTTGAGAGCCTTATCTAAACTGTCGGCAGATTGTGCTTCATAACCTGCATTTTCAAGTTGCATTTTTTCGACCTCAATTAGGTCAATATCATCTTCGATTATTAATACTTTTTTAAAAGACATAAGTTCTCAACCTCAATTTACGTTCATGAGTTTATTTTACTATAAATTAACTTAAGCGCCTGTATTAATTCAAGATTTTAATAATTATTGAACAATCTTAACCAAAGATTAAGATCTATGTCTTATTTAGAAACAGCCTAAAAACTAATGTCTAGAATTGAAACAGTAATTTACTTTTTTGGTAAACCTAGTTTGTTTTTTCTTAAAACTTTAAAGAAACTTTTTAGAATCTCAGAACATTCTTCTCTTAAAACACCGGTTGTGAATTGAAACTGGTGGTTGAGAGCTTCATTTATACCAATTTGAAATTTTGAGCAGACCCCTCCGCCCTTGGCATCTTCAGTACCGATAAAAAGGTGCTCAATACGAGAGTTCACCAAAGCTCCAGCACACATTGGGCAGGGCTCAAGAGTAACATAAAGTCTACACCCATTGAGACGCCAATTTTGGAGCTTTTTTGAGGCTTCACGTATAGCAATAATTTCGGCATGAAGAGTGGGATCCTTTCCGGATTCTTTTTGATTGTGTCCCCGGCCAATAATCTCATCATTTTGGTCTACGACGAGGGCCCCAATTGGAATTTCTCCAATTAGCTCGGCCTTTTTTGCCTCTTCAAGGGCGATTTTCATAAAATCTTCGTCTTTAGACATGTTGCGTCTCCGGGGAGTCATTTTCCTTGTCTCTTAGCTATTGTCAAGCAATGTCATATTTGTTATAGGCTTAGTTCCACATTTAATGATGAAAGGCAGGTGAATAAACCATGGCATATGTAAGAGTTCGAGATAATGAGTCTTTTGAACAGGCTTTTCGTCGTTTTAAAAAATCATGTGAAAAATCAGGCATTCTTTCTGAAATTAAAAAACGTGAACACTTTGAAAAACCCAGTGTTCGCAGAAAGAAAAAGTCCATAGCTGCCCGTAAAAGATTAGCAAAAAAAATGAAAAAAATGGGTAGTTAATTGAGGTACCTATGAGCTTGAAAGAGCAAATCATGGCTGATGTAAAATCGGCCATGAAAAATAAAGAACAAGATTTACTTTCCACATTGCGGTTTGTGCATGCGGAAATTAAAAATTTTGAAATAAATAATCGTCCGAAAGAATTAACGGATGATGATGTTATTGTCGTGTTAAAAAAGCTAGCTAAACAAAGAAAAGATTCTATTGAGCAATACACAAATGCCAATCGTCAGGACTTAGCTGACAAAGAAAAGTTTGAGCTAGAAGTCATTGAAAAATATTTGCCTGAACAAATGAGTGCAGAACAACTCACCTCCATCGTAGAAGAAGCCATAAAAGAAAGTGAAGCACAGTCCATGAAAGATATGGGCAAAGTTATGAAAATTGTCATGGTTATGACTAAAGGTGCTGCTGACAATAAAACAGTTAGTGATATTGTAAAATCAAAATTACAGTAAGAACCAAGAGGGGGCTTCACTGGCATTTGAACCGGATTTCATAGAGAAAGTAAGAGAATCTAGTAATATTGTAGATGAAATATCTAAATATACTGAACTCAAGCGTGCAGGTGATCGTTACACGGGATTATGTCCTTTTCCGGATCATCATGAGAAGACGCCCAGTTTTTCTGTGTCAGAGAGTAAGCAGGTGTATTACTGCTTTGGCTGTAAAAAAGCGGGAAACATTTATAATTTTTTGCAGACCTTAAGGGGTTTTAGTTTTCCAGAAAGTGTTGAGTATCTGGCCAAAAAGGCTGGGATAGCTATACCTGAGCAAAGTCATTTCAAAAAGAATGAGAATCAGGAAAAAAAGAACAAGAAGCAATGGATGTATAGAGTAAATGCTTTTGCCTCTGAGTTTTTTCACAAGTATCTAAGAAGCCTGGCAGCAAATGATCCACGTGTACAGTACTTGGCTAAAAGAGGGTTAAGCCCAGAAACTATAAAAACTTTTAAAATTGGAATTGCTCCTGATTCTTGGGACTCATTGCTTATTGAAATGCAGAAAAATCAAGTTCCATTAAAGTTAGCGAATGAAATCGGTTTAATTAAACAAAAAGAAAAAGGTGGATTCTACGATATTTACCGTAACCGTCTAATGTTCCCGATATATTCTCATATGGGTGACTGCATTGGTTTTGGCGGTAGAACTCTAGGTGATGATAAGGCAAAGTACATCAATAGTCCCGACTCAGAAATTTTTCACAAGGGAAATATTCTTTACGGCCTTAATGAAACAGCAAAATTCATTAGAACAACTGATCAAGTTATCTTAGTTGAAGGCTATATGGATTTTATGGCTCTTTACTCTGCGGGAATTAAAAATGTTGTAGCTGTTTTAGGTACAGCTCTAACCCCTCAACATGCAAAACTCATTAAAAGATATACTAAAAATATTGTTGTTTTATTCGATGGAGATGCTTCAGGTAAATTAGCTGCAGAGAGAAGTTTGCCAATATTATTAAGTGAAGATCTTTTGCCAAAAATCGTTGTTGTTCCACAAGGACAAGATCCTGATGATTATATACGTAATCACGGCAATGAATCTTTTTTAGATTTACTGCAAACGGCCCGCGATCTTTTACTTTTTATATTTCACGATCAATTTAAAGGCTATACTGGGCAACCAACAGAAAAGGTTCAGATTCTACAGACGATTTCTCCAAGTTTAAAACTAATTAGTGATAAATCCCTTTTGAGGCTCTATGTGGAGGAAATAGCTGATACATTGCGCCAAAAGCCAAGTTGGGTTTATGAATTTTTGCAAACCCATCAGGCTCAGGCTTCAGTTTCAAAATCGCCAAAGAAATTGACCCAAGTAAGTCATAAAAGTGTCATAGAAAATAAGGGTTTAATTGATTTGAGTAGAGTTCCGAATGCTGAACTTTACCTTGTTAATTTAGCTCTTATGAGAGAGAAATTTCTAAGTCAGTTGACAGATGAAGAAGTTCTTAAGCAATTTTCTAGCCAAGAAGTTAGAAGTTTACTTAATAAATTGCAAGGCAGTTATAGACAAAAGACTAATGACTTTGATAAGTTAACAGCTTTGATGGCTAATGAGGTGGTGCCTTCAAGTTCGATCACTCAACATTTAGATCGTTCTTGGAGCCAAATGGATGAAGTCGCATTAGAGAAATTTTTTAATGATTGTTTGAAGAAAGTGCAAGAGGCTCACTTAAAAAACCTTCAAAAGTCATTGAAAGAGAAAATGCGATCATCTGATGCTTCTCAAAGGCAACAACATTTGGAACAGTTTATGAATATCCAAAAAACAAGACAGGCTCTCAATAACACTAAAGATTCAAACTAACGCTTTTAGGAGCAAAATTAGATGGCAAAAAATCCTCAAAATAATTCGAATAAAACCGCTGAAAAAGCCCTTCCAATGGAACGTCAGAAAGAGCTTATTCAGGAGGAAATTCAAAGGGTTACAAAATTAGCTAAAGAAAAAGATGAGGTCTCTATTGAAGAGATCAACGAACTACTTCACCCGGGAATTACCTCGGCTGAAGTCCTCGACAGCTTTATGCAAGCTTTGGAAGTTAATGGTGTAATTCTTACAGAAGTGTCAGAAAATAAGAAAGAGGACGACGAAGATTCAAACCTCTTTTTATCTGACGTTGATAGTGATAGTGACGAAGAACAAGAAGAAAAAAGCGAAGATGCTAAAGGTAATGATCCCGTTCGCTTGTACTTAAGAAAAATGGGAAGCGTTTCACTCCTTACTCGTGAGGGGGAAGTTGAAATTGCCCGTCGTATTGAAGCCGGAGAACGGGAAATTGTTCGCGCAATATTAATGTCCCCTATTGGAGCTAGAGAAATTATAGACCTTGGCACGAGATTGGATTCTGGCCGAATTAAAGTTAAAGCCATTTTCCGTGGTTTAGAAGACGAAGAAACACAATATGATGAGAAAGAATATATAGAAAAGATTCATGAGCTTATTGGACACGTTAAAAAGTATCAAAAGAAAGCTCAAAAGTACTTTGATGTTATTCGTACAAATCCTACAGGCGCAAAAAATGTTTTAGAGGCACAAAATGACCTGCAAAAGCTTAATGATGAGTTAATGGTTACTTTTGAATCTGTGAATTTCAATCGCAAAACTATCAATCGCATTGTTATCAAATTTAAAAATCTTGTTTCAAGAATGACGACTCTTAGAAAACGTGTACGTGAAGCCATTAAATATACATTCTCTAAAGATATTGCTGATCTTGTTGAGCGATACAAAAAAGCTTCTAGTAGTGATGCTGAAATGTCTAAGGCTACACGCGAAACTGGCTTAAGCTTTAACCAATTTAGAAATCACTTTATCTTAGCATCTAATGCTGATGAAAGATTGACCCGCCTAGAAAAAGAAACTGAAATGGTTTTTGACTGGATTCGCGATACCAATACTGCCATTTGGCGTGGTGAGCGCGAAGCGGACAAAGCTAAAGCAGAATTAGTAGAGGCCAATTTAAGACTCGTGGTTTCAATTGCTAAAAAGTATGCCAATAGAGGTCTTCAATTTTTAGATTTAATTCAAGAGGGAAATATTGGTTTAATGAAAGCGGTTGATAAATTTGAATATCGTCGAGGATACAAATTTTCAACTTATGCAACTTGGTGGATCAGACAGGCAATTACTCGAGCTATAGCTGACCAAGCAAGAACTATTCGCGTTCCTGTGCATATGATTGAAACTATCAACAAATTAGTCAGAACTTCTCGTTTATTAGTACAGGAGTTGGGACGTGAGCCAACGCCTGAAGAAATTGCAGAAAAAATGGATATGCCAGTAGATAAGGTTCGTAAAGTTCTTAAGATTGCTAAAGAGCCTATTAGTTTAGAAACTCCTGTAGGGGAAGAAGAAGATTCTCACCTTGGAGATTTCATTGAAGATAAAAAAGTTATAAATCCAGCTGAGGCAATTGTAAACCTCAACCTGGCTGAGCAAACACGTCGTGTATTGTCGACCCTTACTCCGCGTGAAGAAAAAGTTCTTCGCATGCGCTTTGGGATTGGGGAAGAAAGTGACCATACACTGGAAGAAGTCGGTCAAGATTTCAATGTGACCAGAGAGCGGATACGTCAAATTGAAGCCAAAGCGCTTCGGAAGTTGCGTCACCCGTCGAGGTCGGCTAAATTGAGGGCCTTCATCGAGGGAAAGTTGACGCCCCCGATGAAGATGCTTGAAGAGTAATTTCATCGGGGGCTTAGCTTAGTTGGTTAAAGCATCCGGCTCATAACCGGAGGATCCCAGGTTCGAGTCCTGGAGCCCCTACCAACTGAAACTTAAGTCACGAATATTCACGAATTTAAAAACCACCTTAGAGGTGGTTTTTTAGTTTAATAACCTCACCATATATTTATACTATCACCCTATTTGATGAAGACTCAGAGGGAAACTGTTGTATCTATTGATCTTTAAACATCTAATTGTAAAATAAATGGATGAACGAACCTATAATTAAAACAAATAATCTAACAAAAACTTACCAAATGGGAGAGGTCACTGTAAATGCTCTTAATGGCGTCAATATAGAATTAAAAACTGGTGAGCTTGTTGTATTACTAGGACCTTCGGGTTGTGGAAAGTCAACTTTACTAAATATTTTGGGGGGTCTAGATACCGCTACTTCTGGGGATTTGTGGTTTGATGGATCTGAGTTGAATAATTTAACTGATAATGAACTCACACTTTATCGTCGTGAGAACATTGGTTTTGTATTTCAAATGTACAATTTAATTCCACGATTAAATGCAGCTGAAAATGTTCAATTGGTTACCGAAATATCAAATAATCCCATGGATGTTTATGAGTCATTAGAGCTGGTGGGATTAAAAGATAGAGCCAGACATTTTCCATCACAAATGTCAGGGGGTGAGCAACAAAGAGTAGCTATAGCTAGAGCCATAGCTAAGCAGCCACGTTTGTTATTTTGTGATGAACCAACAGGCGCTTTGGACGTACACACTGGGGCTTTAGTGTTAGAAGCTATACAAAAAGTGAATCAAAAATTAAATACAACTACGCTCATAATTACCCACAATGTATCTATTGCGAAAATGGCCGATAGAATTATAAGACTAAGAGATGGTCAAGTGGAAGATATTCAAGTTAATCTACATAAAAGCTTAGTTAGCGAGTTGGAATGGTAATAGATCCTTTAAGTAAGAAGCTTTTTAGAGATCTTCTAGATTTAAAATCACAAATATTATCCATTGGTCTAATTGTTGGTTTAGGGATTTCGGTTTTTTTTGGATTCACCACCACTTTTGAGTCTATGAAATCTAGTCGAGATTTATTTTATACAACTTATAATTTTTCAGATCTATTTGTCCCACTTAAGAAAGCCCCCTTTTACATGTTGAATAGAATTAAAGAACTTGATGGTGTAGCTCAGGTTGAAGCAAGAATTACGCAGGAGGCATTGTTATCCATTAAGGGTTTTAGCGATACCGGCCTTGTCAGTTTTGTTTCTATTCCAGATGGTAAACAGCCTCAGATTAACAAAATCTATTTACACCGAGGACGTTTACCAGATGTAAATGCTAATGATGAGGTTGTAGTCAGTGAGAACTTTTTTAAAGCTCATAACTTAAAGTTAGAAGATACATTTTTTGCAACAATGAATGGTTACAAAAAAAGTTTTCGAATTGTTGGAGTAGGAGTGAGTCCAGAATACATTATAGCTATGCAACCGGGCTCGCCATTTCCAGATGATAAACATTATGTGGTAGCCTGGGTTAATCAATCAGTTTTAGAAACCTCATATGATATGCGTTCTTCATTTAATAATTTACTTGTAAAGCTAAAATCAGGTTTCATAGAAAACAAGGTTATTAGTGAAATTGATAATATTTTAGATAAGTATGGTGTTATCGGTGCCTATGGTAGAGATAAACAGTTATCAAATGTTTACTTGAGAGAAGAATTAAAACAACTTCAGGTTCAAGCAACAACACTACCAATTATTTTCTTTTTTGTAGCTGCCTTTATTCTCAATGTCGTAGTTACAAGATTAATCAATACTCATAGGTCAGAAATAGCTACCCTGAAAGCAATCGGATATTTTGATGTAACCATATCTAAGTATTATTTTAAAATAGCTAGTGTTATTGTTTTATTGGGGACTCTGTTAGGGATTATACTAGGTATGTGGATTGGTAAATCTATGATCAATTTGTATCTAGAATTTTATCACATACCTATAATGAAGTATTCATATAATTATTTACATATTTTGACTTCAATACTAATTGCACTGGCAACAGCATTTATTGGTGTGTATTCATCGCTTGAGCGAATTTTTAAACTCCAACCAGCTGAGGCCATGCGTCCGCCCAATCCACCAAATTTTCAACACGGATTTCTAGAAAAAATAGCTTTTTTAAGTGAACTTAAAATTAAAGCTAGAATGGTGATTAGAACTCTATTTTATAATTCTACTAGATCTTTACTGACGGGATTAGGTATGAGTTTTTCAATTGTTTTACTTATAAGTGGATTGTTTTGGCACGATAGTATTGATTATTTAATGATGGCCCAATACTCATTTGTACAAAAAGAGGCAGGAACAATTGAACTAACTCATGCTGTTGGCACAAGGTCTATAAGTGAAGTTATGAGATTGCCAGGTGTAACTCAAGCAGAGGGTTACAGGATTGTATCAGCAAAAGCAAAATTTCAAAATAAAGTACAAAATACATCTATAAAGGGCATGCCAAATATTTCTCGATTACAGGGAATCATAAATGAGAAACTTGATAATGTATATCTTCCTAGTTCGGGCATCTTTATTAGCCAACTGCTGGCAAATCAATTAGGAGTTAAAGTTGGTGATACGATTGACATAAATATTTTAGAAGGAAGAAAGCCTCAGATCCAACTTTATGTAAGCAAAATTATAGATAGTTTTATGAGCAACGAAATATATACAACTCGTAAATATTTAGCTGAGTTAATGAAGACAGATGATTTAGTAAACAAAATTTTATTTAAATCTATTGGTGACAATCAAATTTTATATACTTCTCTTAAGGAGAAACCCAATGTACTAGCCGTTAATTTTAGAGAAAGTGCGATTAAAATGTTTAATGAAACTAGCGTTAAATTTCTTTTGTATTTTGCACTAATACTTTCCTTTTTTGCTGGGGCAATTGGTTTTGGTGTAACTTATAATAATATGCGTGTAACTTTAGCAGAACGTGACTGGGAATTAGCTACCATGAGAATTTTAGGATTTAAAATTTCAGAAGTGTACACTATTATATTGTCTGAGATTTTAATTATATTTATTTTGTTTATTACTGTAGTCTGGATTCTTGTCTATTTTTTCTCTAAATGGTTAAATGAAAAAATGAGCATGGAT
>JAGRAE010000121.1 GCA_020435005.1 Bdellovibrionales bacterium | reverse complement strand
TAAGAAATTAGCCGGCTAAAACCGATGCGGTCATAATCGCTGAAAATTAAACTGGCCAGGTTCCCTGAAAATTTTCATTTTCCTTAACAAACTCATAAAAAGCGTTTAGTTTTTTAATTATGAGACATTTCATTGTATACAGTATATTTATAATTCCCATCCTGTTGTTCACGAGCAAGAGCCATGCTTTTTTTCACTTGGAAACAGGAATAGGCTACAACCGTGGCCACTATCAAACCAATAAAATTCAAGGTATTGGATTAAATGCAAAAACAGGTTTTGAGGTAGGTACATTTTTTATTTTTGCCGATGTTGGTTATCATGATTTGCAATTGGGAAGCACTCCTACCTCTAAACTTACGGATACGGGTATAACTATAGGTAAGGATTTTAGAGGATGGCGTTTCTGGTATACGTATATAATGTCAGCCACTTTAAGTATAGAATCTGGCTCAACAACCACAGATATTGAAGGTGATGGAATGAAACTTGGAATCAGTGGAAAGGTTGCCAACTCTGCCCACTTAAATCTAGAAGCCAGGTTTATTGACTTTAAAGAATCAAATAGTTCTCCTGTAACAGAATTTATGGATGCTGGATTCCTGTCCATATCATGGGTTCTTTGGTAATTAAATATCTAGCATTAGGAAATTAGAGCCGTTTCTAAATTTAACGAGAAGCACGCGCTGAACTAATAAACAAAAGACCAAAATTCGTTTGCAAAATGGCTGGTCTGTTATTCACATCAAATAAAACTTCCACATTATGTTGCCCCTCTGCTAAACCTTCGCTGTCAAAAAAGGGTGGATGCAAGTGAAGTTCCCAATTTTGATTTTCAACTATAATTTCAGCAAAGAAATCAACACCATTAAGCCATTCCTTTTCTTTTGAAATCTTAAAATATCCCAGCCTTTTTTGATTGTTCTCAACTACGTCTCTAAAAAATTTTATTTTTTTTGAAATTCTAATAGCCCCCAGAAAACTAAAAGAACTCAGAAGTAACAATGGAACAATTAACCAGGAACGCTGAACTGGGATCTTTATATTCTCAACAAATAAGAGAGTGATTGTAAATATTAATAGAATAATTGAGCAGATAATTAACAGGTTTTTTTTAAATTTATGCTTTCTTAAAAAATCTAAATACTGTTGCTCTACCATGAATTACCTTTAAATATAGTATTTCTTTTTAGCCCTAGATCTCAATACAAAATAATAAATAATCCCGGTAAAAGCACCCCCTAAATGTGCACCATGACCAATGGGCAGTCCCCCCCCGAGAGTTTGAGTGTATAAACCATATAAATCTAAGCCGACAAAAGCGAGAGCACCAAAAAGTGCAGGAACAGGAATAATTCCAAAAATCAATATTTTTTCTTTAGGAAACAATAGTGAAAACAGAAGGATTACACCCGCAACTGCACCAGAAGCGCCGAGCGCTGCCAACTCAGGCTTATTTAGAAAAAAATTAGATGTGAATGCATGTGCTACATTTCCCATTATTCCAGCAATCATATAAAACAAGAATATTCTTCTTCTTCCTATGAACATTTCCATAAAACTTCCAAAACTATTCAGCACAAACATATTCAAAAACAAATGGAAAAATAAATTATGAGAAAAGGCCGCTGTGACAAAGACCCAATAACGTCCCGCTTCTATTGCCTGCCAACTTACGAGGAAATGGCGCTCCATAAAATCTGGGGAAAAGGGATTAAAAATCCACATTAAAAAAACCAAAATATTTATTAATATAATGATGGGAATGACTAAAGGTTTTCGATGACGTCTTTGACTATACATGCTAGGTCAATATACAACAAACTTACTCAAGTAAAAAGGCTTAAAAATGCAAAATTTCGTACTTATTTTAATTCTACTACTAAGTATTCGTTGTACTCAAGTCCCCAAAGAATGGAGTCTAGATGCAAACCCTCAATCTGGACAGCTCTCAATTATACAAACAACAACTAGTGAAAATGAAACTTTTATTAATATATTACGTGGAAAAAATGCAAGTTATACCTATACAGTGGAATTGGCTGGCAATAAAGTAGGAGCTATAAGAAAGTATAAAACTGTGTCTGGAGGTCCCCTCCACCATTGGCGAATAGATAAGTTGCATATTTCAAGATTGCAACCTAATGTAACTTATGATTTCGTCGTATATAATAGTAAGTTGAATTACGAAGTAGATAGACGTAGATTTTCAACTCTCACTTTAGATAAAAAAAATGTTCAGTTTGTAATTGCTTCCTGTATGTCAGATCATCATCGCTTTGGTCATATTAGAGAGCAAATTTGGCAACAAGTCTCTAATTTAAACCCTGATTTAATTTTGATGATTGGTGATAATGTTTATGTCGATGACTTTGACTTTGTTGATAGAAAGAGTGTTAGCAAGTTTGATATATGGCAAAGATACATTGATACTTTAAGAATTATCCCTTTTTACAGGCAAAAAAAATTAATTCCCGTATTAGCTACCTGGGATGACCACGATTATGGTTTAAACAATTCAGGTAAAGGCTTTACACAGAAATGGAACTCACTAGATGTATTTAAAACAATTTATATGGGACTTGATATTCCTGGAGTTGCAGAACTCTCCAAGTCCTCAGTTTACAATGAATTTATTGGGTTTGGTCAAAAATTTCTACTATTAGACAATCGTTTCTTCAGAGACAAAAGTAATTCTAAAAGTAAATACGCCTACCTTGGTAAAAGACAGCAAAAATGGCTTATATCAAAATTAAATAAAGATACGAAGCCCACATGGGTAATTGCAGGAGGTCAATTTTTCTCACCAACTTACAAACTAAAAAATGGCAAACAAGTTAACGAATCCTTTATGGCTGATTACCCTATAAACTATCGTGGATTTGTATCTGATTTAAAATCATCATCTTCACCCATTGCTTTTTTATCTGGAGACGTTCATTATTCTGAAATTATGGAAATTGAAAGCGATATTTTGGGTTATACATCCTACGAGATAACATCATCACCTTTACATAGCTACCTCTTTCGAGCAAATAAAGAGCAAGATGAGTTTTTCAAAAATACAAGAAGAATTGCCGCAGTTAAAGATTATAATTTTATTTATATTGATAGTTTTATAGAAAATAATCTTTGGCATATAAATGTTAAATCATATGGCCCTAAACAAGAAGATCCTTTCTTCACTAAAAATTTAATTATCAAAAGGTAATTTATTAAAAAATGAAGGGGCTAATGCAAATTCTTTTCTAAAGGCTTTGTTAAAACCACCCGGAGATGAAAAACCAGAGGAAATAGCTTCATCAATAACTGAAGTATTTTTAAACAGCATTCTACATTTTGAATTCATAACCCTTAATTTATTGCGATAAGAGGATGGAGTCAGTCCAAAATCGTTCTTAAAATATCGTGACATGACTCTGTGATTTAATTTTAGACGACTGGCTATTTCATGAATCGGAATATCTTCTTGAAAATATAAATCTATAAATTTTTTTGTCTTTTCAGAAACTGCTGATGGTGAAATATTATACTTAATTGAGTTTAATGATTGTGATTTTATTTTTTGAATTAATTCACTACTTGAATGAATTCTTTGTGGTTCATTCCAAGGCAATATATAGGGGCCATCACAAAGTTCTGGTGGTAAATCTGAAGAAGAAATGTAGGCTTCCCATTCTATAATACTCGGTTGCAATAACCATCTGATTTGTGAAAAAGGTGGTAAAAGTATTGCGCAATTCTCATGACTTCCTAACCATTCTTTGTTGGAATAAACTTTTACTTCATCATTTTTAAAACAACCAAAGAATAGCCACCATTGCTTACCACTTATATCTGTCTGAACCGATGTATTTTTCCAATTATGATGTCTTTTTAAATATACCAAATCATTTTGTAACTTCACATAATAACTAGTAAATGTTTCTCCTGATACAACCGTCGTAGTCATTTCTTTTCCTCCTTGGAAAAGCTTTTATTAGTGTAAGTATATATCTAGTTTGTTTTATAATGTAACACTTCTTAAATTCTTATATTTAAAAGTCTCTTTTGGATCGATGCACTATTCAAAAAATGATAAATTATATTCATTAAGGTTGCGACATTGGTCTGTATTCTCTCTTTCTAATTTATTAAATAAAATAATAATAAGTAAGTATGAAAAAAGTATTTAAAATAACTTTAAGAAAATTATTTTGGAATTTACCTAAAACTCTGAGAACTTTTATATTAAGAAGGCTTGTGCAAATTCCCGTTGATTTTCCACCCGATATAGAATTCAAAATCGCAGAAACTAAAGATGAGTTTCACCAATCATTTCACCTTCTTTACAAAGCCTATTTGTCAGTTGGATTACAAAAGAAAAATGAAGCTCAGTTAAGAGTTACTCCTTATCATGCCTTGCCAAACACCACTACTCTGATCGCTATTAAAAACAAGAAAGTTATTGCTACATTATCACTGATTGCAGATTCTCATTTTGGACTTCCATGTGAAAAAGCAGTTAATTTATCCTTTATAAAAGGAAATGGAAAACGTATTGCAGAGGTTTCTGCTCTTGCAATTTGCAAAGAATATCGAGGAAAACTTTTACTTCCTTTACTTAAGTATATGTATGAATATTGTTTTTTTTATTTTGGTATAGATATTCTAATTGCTACTTTAACTACACCTTCTAAAGCCCATGAGCTTTACGAAACAGTATTGGGCTTCAAACCCATTCAAACTACAGAGAATAAAGACTACTCATTTTCAAACTACATTCCTATTATTGTTGAATATTTGGATTTAAAAACAGCTAAAGACAACTACGCTAAAATTTATGCCCACAGAAACAAAAAAAATGATTTATATTCTTTTTTTACTATTGATAAATACAAGCGATTTAACCTACCTAAAAGAAAATACTATCAAGTTGAGGATTTTGTGATGACACCTGAGTTGATTAATCATTTTTTTATACAACTAACGGATTGTTTTGAAAATCTATCATTTGAAGAACAACAAAGACTGTTTAAGATTTTTCCCAACAACGAATATAGAAGTTTGTTACCACTTTATAATGATTTAAAAAGCACATTTGTTCGAAGTGAAGATGCCCACAGATATCAAGTTCGGTGTGATGGTGAAATTTACTTAAATCCTAACTCGGCTATTCCTATTAAAGTTCTAGATATTTCTAATGAAGGTTTTAAGGCATATCTTGAACAAAACTTAAACATTAATAGGTTTATAACATGCAGTATTCGCGTTGGTGAATTCAAAGTATTTAAACTCAACTGCAAGCTAGTCTGGTCTGATAAAAACAATAATTATGGCTTTAAAATACACACTCATAATGAATGGCAAATGTTTATTGAAGATTTAAAACAACAAAATACTTGGAACCAAAATAGTCAAAAAGCAGCTTAAACTTTGTATTTTTCTAAATATTTTCTGAGTAAAGTTTGTTCTACATCTGCTATTTCTGAGTTTTTAACTACCATTTTTAATAAGACATCTATTTTCTCATGCTCAACCAAAATTAATTTTGTTCGAGGAGCAAGCGAAGGTATATTTACACCTTCTTTCAAACTAAATTTATGCAATGCCGTTTTTGCAACTTCTAAATAACTTTGACAGATTTCTTCGGCCCATTTAATTAAATCCTCCTCAATTTTCGCAATCTGTGAAAAGTCATTAACTGGAAAACTAAATAAGTTAATGGAATATCCGCTAAAAAAAGACTCATTTTTAACAGCTTTATTTAACATTAGACTATTTGGAATAGTAATTATTTTACCAGTAGTTTGTTGTGAGTTTATTTCCGGACCTATTTCAAGAAGCTTAGTTGTTGTTAAATTTTTTTGAATTACAAACCCTCTTAAACCATCGACTTCGATTCTATCACCCCGCTTAAAATGATCAGATATACTTATTAAAATTCCACCAGTAACACACATTATTATTTCTTTGGTCGCCAACACTAGAGCCGCAGCAACAGCGACAAAAGAAACCAGTAGGGATTGCAATTGTGTAAACCATATAAAAATTAAGATAAAGAATAAAGCCACTAATAAGTAACTGTTTATGTTCTTTTTAATATTAACTTTTTCAATTTTACTTAAACTATGGCTTTGAGTAATTCTCCCATAAATACTCCATTTGATCAAAAATATTACAACTAACCATATGAGTGATATAATTATATTTAAAATAAACTCATCTTTTTTTATAAAATTCAGTAATTCAGAAAAGTAATCAACCATAATATAAATCTATATAATATTTGCGAAAAAAACAAAGGATAATTTTGTGAACATTTCTACTTAATACAAAAGATTTTTTAGAAGGTGTGTGAACTCCAAATCCGCAATCAAAGAGTAGCATTCAAAAAAATAGAAAATCGTAAATTAATACTTAATCTTTATTTCAATATGAAGTATGTTCCTCAATTATGAGCCCCAAAGCAATTATAGACATTCCAAAAATTACTCGTTCTGCTATTCGAGAAATACCAAAAACATGGAAAAGTCTTAATAAAACCTACCTTCAACCCGTCACCCAAAAGGAAGTTTTTCACCTAAATGTTATAGCTATTGCCGTTGGCATACTCGCTGGGTATACAGCTATAGGCTTTCGCTTTTTAATTGGCTTTTTTCAAAATGCAATCCTCCACCATCAACTTGATTGGCACTTAATATCGCCATTAGATCACGTAAGAGGGTACTGGATAATAATTATACTACCTGCAGGATTATTAGTATCTACGCTAATAACACATTTTTTTGCTCGCGAAGCTAAAGGTCACGGTGTGCCTGAAGTCATAGAAGCGGTTATGACTCGTAGCGGACGTATGCGCAAGCGAATTGTTGCACTTAAAGCATTAGCATCCAGCATAACTATAGCTGCAGGAGGCTCTGTGGGCCGTGAGGGACCCATAGTACAAATCGGTTCTGCCATGGGCTCAGCAATAGGACAAATTTTAAAATTAGAGCCCAAACTTTTGAAAACTCTTGTCGGTTGTGGAGCTGCTGGCGCTATTGCGGCTACTTTTAATACACCTATAGCAGGGGTCATTTTTGCAATTGAAATAATAGTATTAGAATTAAAAACTAAATCATTTGTTCCCTTAGTCGTATCTTCTGTATTTGCCACGGTTGTTTCTCGCTACTATCTGGGAAATGAACCTGCTTTTTTCGTCCCAGAATATCGTCTTAGCGGACCAGATGAACTTATTTTTTACCTGGCTTTAGGAATTCTAGCAGGAATTTTAGGAGTTGTTTTTATAAAAGCGGTTTATGGGTTTGAAGATTTTTTTGATAACTTAAAGATTCCTTTTTGGACAAAACCCTTAATTGGTGGATTTATACTTGCTTCTATAGCTTTATATTTTCCTCAAACTCTTGGTGTCGGCTATGAAACCGTCACAGAAGCCTTACAACAAAAAAGTACACTTTTTATAATGTCCACAATGATAATACTTAAAATATTTGCCACAAGTTTAACTCTTGCCAGTGGTGGCTCCGGCGGTGTTTTCGCGCCCTCCCTATTTATTGGTGCTATGCTGGGTGGTGCTTATGGTTATTTAGTGAATCAATTTTTTCCTGATATTACTGGCAGTTATGGTGCTTATGCCTTGGTAGGAATGGCAGCAATGTTTTCAGCAACAGGCCGCGCAACATTTACTGCTATTGTTATTTTATTTGAAATGACATTGGATTATTCAATTATATTACCCCTTATGTTTGTTTGTGTTACAGCTGATCAAATTGCCTGGGCAATATCTAAAGACTCTATATATTCTTTAAAATTGAAGCGTAAAGGTTTAAGCTTTATAAACGATATTTCTGTAAATGTTATGTCTATAACTTTAGTTAAGGATATAATGACAACTGAACTTCATCTGATTCAAGAAGATATGACTCTTAAAGAAGCGGCAAATAAGTTAGTTCAATATGCCCATTCAGTTTATCCCGTAGTGAATAATCAAGGACAATTAATGGGAATAGTGAGCAAAGAGCTTTTGGAAAAAGCTTCTTTCAAGCACCCGAAGCAATTAATTAATGAAGTCATGCAACCTGCAAAGGCGGTTGTGGCAGCTGAAGATACTGTTTTAAAAGCCATAACCAAAATTGAGAAAACTAGAGATCCCAGGGTTTTAGTTATAAATGATAAGACAAAAAAATTAGTAGGAATTGTAAGCCCAATCGATTTTGTGAGGCTAAGCTCAGCAGAAGCTGACTAAATTTACTCAACTCATTTGAACTGCTCCCGTTAATTGCTCTCGTTAATTTTGGATTTTGAGTTCACACATTTCGTTAAAACCCGTCATACAAAGTAGAATTTGTGCTTGTTGTGGACTTTTCGAGTCTTTGTTTTGAGAAGTAACGCTCGAATCATCAAATGACAAATTAAAAAAAATTAGAAAGTGAAATAGCAAGATATATCTGCAATTAACGGGAGCAGCTAGAACTCATTTAGGTGGCAATAGATCTTCTAAAAAAAAGGCTGAAAACTCAGAACGACTATGAAGGCTTGACTTCTTATATATAGCTTGAACCTGAGCTTGGACAGTTTTTTCAGCTGTTCCCCTAATTGAAGCAATATCTTTTAGACTCATTCCCTTTAATAAAAGAAAACCTACTTCTTGCTCAGATGATGTAAGGGACCACTGAATAAACTGCTCGTCTATAGCTTTTGAAAGACCATTTAAATGTTTTTTTAATTCTATTTTGAGCTGCTTTTGTTGATGATTTAAGTCCTTTAGAGTTGATTCTAAATGTTTACTTTTAACCCGTTCGTTGTAAAGTTTTACAAATAAGAAAACAAAAATAAAACTAGAAATGAGCAGTAAAATAACCTCTACCGCGATGTGGCTTAAATGAGCACCTTCTGAATAGTCTTCATAAATATCTAATAGAATTAAAATAGCCATTGTAAACATAGCTACCCCCAAGAAAAGACGGGGGTTTTTATAGGTAAAATTCATTATAAACCTTTCTAACCTCATAAATATATTAGTAAAAAACTATAGGGTATAGCTCCGATTGATATTTTTAATAATTTTTCTAAGTATAGTTTATAAATATAGTACCGATCTTACAGGAGGAAGCATTTATGTTTAAAATACTGACCACACTCATCTTAGTATGCGCTGCAATAACGCCCAATTATTGCTTAGCAGAAGAGGAATTAGATTTAAAGCTGACTGATTTAGGCTTTACAAAAGAGGCTTTGAATCCCTCAACTGAGCTTCAACAAAAACTAGAAGATCGTAGATTTTACTTAAAACAACATCAAATCTGGGGACTTGTTAGTGTTGGTGCAATGACTTTAGCTCTGTTTAGTGGAGGTGAAGGCAACTTACCACCTGAACATCCCTACCTAGCAGGATTGGCATTTACTAGTTACGCTGCTGCTGCTTATACGGCTTGGAAAGCACCTGAAATTGATGAAAAAAATGAAAAACATACTGGAGGCACAGCTTGGCACAGACGCTTGGCATGGATTCATTTTCCAGGAATGATCGCTGCGCCAATATTGGGCTACATGGCGGCTAAAAAAATGGAAAAAGGAGAAAAACTCGACGGACCTGAAAAGTATCACAAAGATGTGGCAGGAGTCACGGCAGCAGCGCTAGGCATTGCTATGTTAACTGTTTCTTTTGAGTTTTAATTTTTTTCACTAGGATAAAGGGTAATGTATATGAATTTTTTTAGTTTGTTTATTTTAATGCTGGGCTTTAATTTTCAATCTTATGCAGAGAGTGCTAATGGCGAATGGACTGTAAACTCTGGTGAATTGACTTACCATGTTCATTTTGTCTTAAAAGAAGTCTCCGGCACTTCAAAACAGGTAAAAGGCAAGGGAAAATGCATAGAGAATAAATGTAAATTCTTATTCGCTTCTGAAGTAAAAAGCTTTGATTCTGGTGATTCTAATAGAGATTTACATATGCTTGAAGTTACTAAAGGGGCAAAACATCCACTTGTTGTAGTAAACGTTGATGCTTTAAATAAAATTGAAAACAAAAAAGCCATTTCAAAATTAAATATAAAGTTTGCCGGAGTTAGCAAAGACTATGAAAACTATCCAGTAAATGTCGAATTAAATGGCCATCAGCTTAAGGCCAGCGGACAGTTAAAGATATTATTATCTGAATTTCAAGTACAACGCCCTTCTCTTCTAGGTATGAAAGTTGATGATAATATTGAAATTGATTTTAATATTATCATGTCAAAGCGGTAAGAATAAGACTCAAATAAATAAATAAAAAATAAACTACTCCCTTTAATTGCGGATTGGGAATCCTCACGCTTCATCGTTAAAACCCGTAATATAAAGGGGCTTTTGTGCTCGTTGCGTGCATCTTGAGTTTTAATTTTGAGAATTAACGCTCACAGCATCAAATTACAAAGTAAAAGAAGGTTTTTAGAGAGCGTAATAGCAAGATACATCCGCAATTAATGAGATCAGTTTGAAAAGGTTCTTTTTGACATCTAGTGGTACTGCGAAGTCCAGTTAACTCCCAGAGTTCCAGCTCTTTGCAGGATTTTGAGCA
>JAGRAE010000120.1 GCA_020435005.1 Bdellovibrionales bacterium | reverse complement strand
GATCAATTTATGGTTAAAGATTTTGCCTTAGGATTAGATAAGTTTAAAAATGCAAGGCCTCTTAAAAGCCCTGAAGCTGTGAGCGAAAAACTTATAAGCCAATGGATCTCAATGAAAATAATAGAAATAAAGGAAGAGAAAAAACTTAAAAGAAAAGAGTTTGGTCTTGCTGAAATTGTAACAGAGGAAAAAATTCAGAAATTAACTGTTAAACCTGAGACTGTATTAGATGACTATAAAGCATATAAAGATTTTAGCAAGCCAGAACTAAAAATGCTTGCAGCCTTAATATTATATAATCATGGAGACAAGTGTCATTTAGTTGCTGGTTTATTTGATGATTTATCTAAAATATCTGAAATGTCTAGAGAGGCAAATTTTCATTTAGGTATTTGTTCAGTTAAAATGGGTTTCCATTCTGAGGCAGTAAAAAGACTTTTACCTCTGATAAAATCAGAAGATGTAGAATATGCGGCAGAAGCTATGGAAACATTGGCGAAAACTTTACCTAGAGAATATGAAGTTCAATTTTATGAGGCTATAAAAAATTTAAAGTCTGCCGAGTTAATAAAGGCAGCTATGAAGGACAAAATTAAATATTTAGAGGCAAAAGGTGCTTACAAGAAGGGTCACTATAATGCAGCGATTGAAGCTGCTGAGAAAGTCTCTAACAAGTCTGAATTTTTTCACTCAGCCCAATTTATTATTGGAACAAGTCATTATAATAGAGAGCGCATTCAACAAGCTATTAATATTTATCAAACTCTAGACAAACAGCTCACAGAAAGCACTGATGAAAATTTAAAAACATTAGTTAAAATTAATTTAGCCAGAATTGCATTTCAAACAGAAAAATACAAAGTGGCCTTATCTTATTATAAAAAAGTAAAAAAGAATCATCCCCTTTGGGTGCAAGGTTTGATTGAACAAGGTTGGACACAAATAATGGTTGGTGATTATCCAGGTGCCATTGGTAATATGTACTCATTGCACTCACCTTATTTTAAATCAGTTTATATGCCGGAGTCTTGGGCGGTGAGAACAATAGGTTATTTAAATATTTGTCAGTATGGTGATGCTTATAATTCACTAACTAAATTAGAGAGAAGTTATGGAAAATGGCATAAACAAATTGATAGTTATATTAATAGACAAAAATTAGCAAAAGGATATTATTTTACTGTTTCAAATTATTTAAAGGGGGATTCACAAAAGGATAGAGATGGATTGCCTTATCAGGTTATTAGAGAAATGGCGAGACAAAGAACATTTTTAAATTATCAAGATTCGCTAAATTATAAAGTTGATGAGATCTCCCAATATAGTTTTATAAAATCATTAATATCAAAAGATATACAAGACATGAATTGGCGGATAAGAAAAGCCAAACAAAGAGTTGTAAAACTTAGTACAGATATAGCTAAGGCAAAAAAAGATAAAAGTCTAGTTAAGAACTTAACAGAGTGGAAGCAACAGATAAGTTTTGAAAGAATCTTAATTAAAAAATTGAATTTTCAATTAGCTGCCTATAAACAAGGACAAAGAAGTTTTAGTCGATTAAATAACTTCGCCAAAAAGAGAATTGATGGTGAAATTTACGTTTTACGTGAGAAAGCTGGAAAAGCCTTAGTAAGTACTTTAAGCACTTTGCGTACTGAGGTCGCAAAGGTATTAGAAAACAATGAATTTTTAAGATACGAAGTTTATGCTGGAAGTGGTGAAAATATTCGTTATCAGGTTGCAGGTGGAAAAACTCCAACAAAAAGATTGAGTGCCAGCACTCCACCACCAAAATCATTAAATTGGGAATTTGAAGGTGAATATTGGGAAGATGAAATTGGATCTTATAGATCTACTCTAAAAAATAATTGTCCAAATTCACGAAGAAATGCAGGCTTATAAGGGAGGAAACAAATGAGAAAGTTTATAACATTTACTTTTGCATTTTTATTTGCACAAGTATTAAACGCAGGTACAGATATAAAACAACAAGTTCAAACGCTAGAAAGTAACGTTGAGGCTAGTCAGTATAATGCTGAACAATATAAGAAAAACTATGAGATTTCGACTAAGAACTTACAAGAAACAGAAAAAGCAATAAAAGAATTAAAACGTTTACAACTTGAATTAACTAAAAATGATAAAAGCGTAGAAGAAAACAAAGCTATTTTAGATAAGATGAAAGCTCAAATTATTAAGTACAAACAAGACGAACAGCAAGATATTCAAAAAGAACAACAAAAAATAGCTGAACTCAAAGCAGTTCTAAAAAAGCTAGAAGATAACGTGACTCAAAGAGAGATGAACATTGTGGCATATGACAATAAAGTGAAAGAAATCGAACAGGAAAAGAAAGATTGGGAAAAGCAAGATCAAAAGATGGCAGAGCTAAAAAAGCAACTTAAAGATAAGGAAGTTGAAACTGTAGTACAAAATAAAGAGTGGTCAGCTAAGAAAACGCAGTACAAAGCAGAAATGAATAAATGGAATGAACAAGCTCAAGTATCGAAAACAAGATATAATAAATTTAAAAGTCTCGAAAAGTAATTTTATTGATCCTCCTTAAAGCCTAATTCGAAAGCTTCCATTTGGGGGCTTTTTTATAGTTGTTTTACGATTGTTCTTTTAATTTTCTGAAATTCTAGATACTCAGCATCCGATAATTCGGTTTCACCATAGTAAGATATGTAAAAAAAATGCGTTAGATCTTTAGAAACAATTTTTAGGGGATGTCTCCATTTCTTGCTTTCCATTTGAAATTGTAAGGGCGTTTGAGCATCTAATTTTATAATTCCATCTAAAGCCAATAGTGTAAGGTAACTGTGGTAGGTTTGAGTGATCTCTTCCTTTTTAGAAGAATATTTTTGATTGAGTAGATTTTTATGAGTCATTAAGATTTTTTTTAATTTTTTCTTATTCTTAATTATGTTTTGATTAGGTTTTTGATTGTCTTTTTTTCGTGAAAATAATGAGTATAATACAAATACCGCAAATATTACTAAAAGTATTCTAAATAACTTTTCTATAAAATCTAAAAGAAATTTGTATTCCTGAGTTTTTCTTTGTTTTTGTTTTATGTATTCATTGTCAAAATTCTTTTGAGTGTTTTTAGCAGAAGACCCATTTCCGCTTGTACCTGGTGATCCGTTTCCGCTTGTACCTGGTGATCCGTTTCCGCTTGTACCTGGTGATCCGTTTCCGCTTGTGCTTCCATTAATTGTAGGTGGATATGAATTTCCGTCATTTTTTTTAGTGCTATATTCAGCTAGTTTTTCGGCGGTTACGCTTTTCGCTTTGGTTATTTTTTCTCTTAGATCTTTTTCATTAAATAAATAGGAAAGAGTAATAAATACGATTAAAAAATGAATATAGATTTTCAAGTTATGTGTTAGCAAGAAATTCAAGCTATGACTTTTACTATCGTTTAAATTGTAGCTTAGAGCACTTCTGTAAATAATTAAGAAAGTAATTAAAGAAATACCTGTTAATGAATAGTGCAAGGAATTACTAGAGTAAAATAGTAGTGTGAGAATTGAAAGAAAAAAAACTGGTGCCCATATAAAGGCATTAAAACTAGCAAAAAATAAAGCAGATAAAAATGCACATATAAATAATGAGCTAGATAAAGAATAACTGTTACTAGTGATTCTGTATAACATAAACCATAAGCCGAGTGGAACTAGTAATCTCATAAAGTAATTGCTAAATAAATTGTTTTTAAGAGCGATATTTTTAAATTTACTCAAGCCAAAAAAACTACCTGCTATGAGCACAGGTTGTTCCACTTCTCTTTGTGTTTTATCGGTTAGTTCAGAAAAGAAAACCTCAGTAGGAGTTAGAAAATAATATGCTATAAAATTTAAACTAGCAAAAATAAGAGTGTGAATCTTTGTAAGCCATTCACATTCATCGAGATAAATTATAAAACATAAATTGAGAAATCCTAAAACAATAAATTTTAGAAAATAAGAATCAAAAATTTGTTTATTATACTCATTCATAATAATTCACCTTTAGCTGTCCCATGGCATTCTGGACATCAATTACCACAAAGGGAATATGTGAATTAACAAATTTACTTTTCATAAAGGAATCGTTTTGTTTGAATAAATCTTCATAAACAAAGGTAGGTCTAAATACTTTTCGGACATATTGAGAGGGAAAAACGGGTGAAATATACACAAAAACAGGTTTAAATCCTTTGGCCTTAAGCAAAGACATAAATTTTACTTTTTCTTCAATGTCATTAAGGGAAGCCGAAATATAATAATACAAGCAAGGTGGGTTCATATAGTGATCAATTATTTCCATTTCAAATTTATCATACTTGGGTTTAACTTTGCTCAAGTATTCACTGCTCGTGTATTTTTCATGTATGTTTGAACTTTTCCTAAAATTAATATTAAAAATAGCTTGTTCAAAAAGGCCTAAGGTGTGCATTCCACTTAAGTCTTTTAATTGAATGTCATCAGTAATAAAGGATACAGATGAGTAAGCATCTAAATAGTCGCGTATGAGATTAAGGCAAATGGCCTTAGAAATTTCCCAAGTAGAGACCACCGCATATCCCATGTGTGATTCTTTTTCTTGAGATATTTGAAATACCACCCTACGAGTGATATCTTTTTCTAACTCTTTTACTAGAAATTTTTCTTCTAGGGTTGACTTTTTCCAGCTGATTAATTTCAAGGGATCACCCTCTCGGTAGTCTCTTAAACCAAATAAGGAAATCCCATGTCCAACGACTGCAGATTCAATATCTCCGGCTAATGGACTATCTTTAGCCCTTCTTAATTTGTTTTGATTTAGTTGGTGCTCGTCACAGATAACTTGTAATTCTTGAGTATTATCAAATTTATTTATGGCAGTGAATAATCCAAGCTCATCCTGAATCTCTAAAATTATTGATCCAGTATTCATTTTTCCAGTAGGAGCTTCACATAAAACATCTAAATTAAATTCAATTTCATCATACTTTTCAATGGATGGTAATGAACTTGTGCTGGCTTTTTCTTTATAGTTTAAGTACTGAGTGTAATCGGTTAGTAAAATGCTGGAGGTTGTGTATCTAGAATTATTTTTAATGTGGTATCGAAAGCTTAAAGTTTTACCACTTTTTATTTTATGATTAATTATAGACCTGTTTAAAGTTATATTTTCACTTATATGTTTTAATTTTTTATATTGCCTAAAAATTATATAAAAACCTGAAATGCCAAAATACAGAAAAATAGGTTTAAAAAAACCTATTATACAAATTAGAAACAGGAACATTAAAAGTATATAAGATTTGTTAAAAAATAATATTTTAAATTCATAAAAAAGAGAAATGTTTCTTAAGTATTCTTCAGAAAAGTCATTTTTTACAAGAGAAACAGAACTTGGTTTAGACATTACAAACCTATGGGAACATCAACACTGCTCACAATATCAGATAATATCTTTGTTGAATTTTTTTGTGAGTACCTAGCCTCGGGTGTTAATACTATTCTATGAGATAAAACAGGAACAACCAACTTTTGGATGTGATCGGGAGTAACGAACTTACTACCTTCAGCTAGAGCTAAAGATTGTGACATCTTAACAAATGAAATAGTCGCGCGAGGACTTGCCCCAAGTAAAATATCAGGATGATTGCGAGTTCTCTTAATTATGGCATATGCATAATCAAGAATCGGATCATGAACTTGAATGTAGGGAATTGCCTTTTTAATTTCGATGATCTCCTCAGGTTCTATAACACATTCTAAATTCTTTATAGGATGGGAAATATTTTGTGAACGAAATATTTTTTTTTCAAGACTATCAGAAGGATACCCTAAAGATAGCTTAACCATAAATCTATCAAGTTGTGCTTCAGGTAGTGGGAAGGTTCCCGCCTGCTCTACAGGATTGGCCGTAGCAATGACAAAAAAGAGATCATCAAGTTCATAAGTGTTGCCATCAACGGTAATTTGTTTTTCAGCCATAGCCTCGAGAAGTGCTGATTGTGTGCGGGGGGTGGCTCTGTTTATTTCATCAGCTAGAAAAACAATTGTAAAAAGAGGTCCCGCCATAAATTCAAACTCTTGAGTTTTTCGATTGAAAATATTGGTGCCAGTAATATCGGAAGGGAGCATATCGGGTGTAAACTGTGTTCTTTTAAACTTTGTATTGACCGATTTAGCTAATGATCGGGCAAGCATTGTTTTACCTGTTCCTGGAACATCTTCGAGAAAAACGTGTCCACCCGATAACCAAGAACAAACGACAAGTTTAATAACATCTTCTTTATCAACAATTACATTTTTAATATTTTCTAATAATTTGTTAATAGTATTTGTTGAATTTTTTAATAAGTCATCGTTTATAGGCGGTAATTCTTGCTGTAAAATCTCTGTTGTCATAATTTTTTTATCGGCAAAAATGAACCTCAAATAGAGACAAAATTAAAGTCCTAGATATGACGTTAGTCCAAAAAAGGTTCCAGCATCTTTTTTTGCAACCATGCGAGTTAAATCGAGTACTTATTACAATAAATTATTAAAATTGTAATTTTTAAATATTTTTATGCATCTTATCGCAAAAAATGATGCTGGAACCTTTTGGTATTTTGGTAGTTAATTTGAATAGGCTTTCATTGTTACACCTTTAACAAGACCATCGTTAAACAAACATTGGCCACTTAAAATACTACTAGGATCGCCTTGGTGATAGCCAAAGTTTGGAGAGTAAATACAGGTTTCATAACTATTGCAAAGGCCGTCGTCGTTGCCAATGTAATCACCTACAATTTCGACAGCATTGATTAAATAATCTTTATGCACTTTATTGCCATCTACGGCTGATGGACAAAGAACTCCCGCCAAATAACTTTCATTATCACTTGTCCCATTATAACTTTTATTTTTTAAAGGAGAAGTCACATCAAGTTGCCAATCCCAAATTTTACAGTAACCAGAGTTACCACAAGTCCCTTGAGAGGTAGTACCCAAAAAAGTTGTTTTTTTACCCCAAGCGCGAAAGCTGTTATCAAAGTTTAACCAATCTATAGAAGTTAAATCTGCGTCGTTTACAACTCCATTGCTGTCATCAGAGTTGTTTACTGAATCACCGCCTGAGTCCAGAGAGGCTTTGAAATATGTAGAACCTTCGCTACCAATGTCAATTTTGTTACTTGGATGTCCATAGTTATCTTCACAGCTAGAATCTAGTCCACCAGTGCCAGAACTATTAATAATACAATCAGAAGTATTGTTACCAAAAATAAAATTTTCTGTAAAATCATTGTTATTACTACCTGATAGCATGTTGACGGCTGAATTATTTTTTACAGAAACAATTTGTGTGGCAAAATTATTACTAGCTTCACCAAAGTCAATTCCGCTTTGCCCATTGTAAGCAGCTAAGATTTGTATAAGTTGAGTGTGACTGGATCCCACTTCATGTGTATTAATCCCGTCAAGAACATTATTAGCAAGAGTAGCATGTGATAGGGTGTTGTAACCTGCATCTCTAAATTTAGTTCCCCATTGTTCATTATTTGTTAGTAATGCTTTAGTCACAATATTTTCTTTAGAATTATCGTAGATAGCTAAGCCTTTATCTCCGTTATTATAGCTTTTTAAGTTAAATACAATGTTTTTAGTAGAGTTACTAGCAAGCTCAAAGCCATTAGTTTTATTGTTCGCTGTGCGAATATTATAAAAACGATTATAACTACTGTTTATGCTGGTAAAACCATAGGCGAATAAGCCGCCTTGTAGTGTATGGAGAGCATCGATATTGTTGAAAAAATTGTTATTAGAGTCTCGCATCTGAATGCCGCGATCTGTAAATTTACTAACTCGTATATGATGAAATCTAGAAAAATTAACGCCGTTAAGATATAAACCAACGTGTGTGTTGTCATTGCCTTTTAATTTTAAATCTTCTATCCATAGAAAATTTTTATAATTTATATGTAACCCGCAAGAGTTATCTGGAGAATTGGGGCTATTTAAATCAAAGTCGCAATTAATGGAAGCAGTACTAAAACTGAAGTCTGCAATGTCATTATTTATTATTGAAATTTTATCAGCCACAATAGAGAAACCTTGAGAAGTTCTTCCCGCTTCATTATAGTAAATAGTGCCCTCATCGCGTAACACAGCAGAATTGCCATAGGGAAAATTTGTAATAACATTGTTCCACCAGGCCTTACTTTCAGTTATATAATTTTGATTAGATACACTATGAGTGACTGTTAAAAAATTTAATTTCCAGGTAAGTTTTGTTGTATCAATAAGGTTAATGAGTTTTATATCTTTTTTTAATCCCTTTGAATAGATAACGGCAGCCATATAACCAACAGCCGGGCCAACCTCTTGGCATTCCCATTCAAAGGCATTTAAGTAATCATGGAAAGTTAGATCTGAACAAGAGTCGAAGTTAGTAACAACTTTTTTAAGAACTCCGCCATGAACACAGGTTTGTTCATGTATTAATTCTAACGGATCACAAACAGGTGCACTTAAAATTTTACTTAACTGAGTTTCATTTTTTGAGACTACAAAATAATCATTCCAATTGGGTGAAGACTCCTGAAGGGGAAGTATGTCTGTTGGAAGAAGCCTCTCGGGGTCTTTTTTGGGAGCTTCGTCATTTGTTGATGGGTAAAGGTCAAAAAATTCGGGTACGGCTTTAGTGCAACCAGTTATAGAAAAAATGCATAATATAAATAAAATACGTACCATCAATCATATATCGGCTATTTTTCTGCTGGTCTTTAGTCGGTTCTCAATATAATACATATTAATAAGGTTATTTATGAGACACTCACACAAGATTCTCGTTTTACTATTTTTTGTCATTGGATCTATTTTTTTATTATTCTCACAGTCGTCAGATTCATATGATATGACGAGTTTTTCATTTGTAGATCAGCGTCGCATTTTGGGAATTCCCAATTTTATGGATGTAATAAGTAATATTCCGTTTTTAATTGTGGGTTTGATGGGTCTCATCTTTTTGAAGAATCATCCGCAAAAAGAAGCTATGTGGTCATGGCGAGTTTTGTTTACCGGTGTGTTTTTAGTCGCTTTTGGTTCATCTTTTTACCATTTGTGGCCAGCCCCTGAAACTTTGTTGTGGGATCGCTTGCCAATGACCATTGGTTTTATGGGCTTGTTGGTCGCCTTTTTATCAGAGTTTGTGGATAAAAATATGGAAAAGTGGATATTGTTACCGCTATTGATCTTAGGTGTAGTGAGTGTGGTGATTTGGTATGTTTTTGATGACATTCGTCTTTACATTTGGGTGCAATTTTTTCCATTAGTATTATTGCCCGTAATTTTGTTATTATATTCTTCACCTTATTCTCATAAAAGTTATTTGCTAGGTGCCTTGGGATTTTATGTTTTAGCTAAGATAAGTGAACTAAAAGATATTCAGATTTATCATATAACTGGAGATATTCTAAGTGGGCATTCATTAAAACATATATTGGCTGCCGTAAGTGTTTACTATCTTTATTTAATGATTAAACGCCGAACTCGCAATGAGTCTTTTTAACTTATTATTTTTGTAAGAGCAATGATATCTTTAGGTGGAGTTTGTATTGAGGCTCCCTTCTCATCACGTTCAACATATTTTGGAAAAAGAACAAAACCATCAAAAGGGGCGGTGAAAGCTTCTCCATTATTTTTATAACCTAAAACTTGACCCTTAGATACAAAATCTAAATTACTAAAACCTTCTGTGAGATGGCATAAGGGACCATCAAATTCTTGGTAGTGAGTAATTGCTAACCATGTTAAGGGCGCACAACCTTTACAAAGATCCTCTATTTTTTTACCTGTACTGATTGCACAAGCTAAATCGAAGGTTTTAGTAAATATTTTTTTTGCAAGTTGTGTTGCTTGAGTATTTATACCCTTCTGAGAAAGTTCAATTGTTACTGCAATTTTATTTTTGCGATAAGCATAAGTGGTTGCTGTTAAGTAGGAGTCATTGGTGGGAGAACGCAATATGGCTTTATTGATTAAGGCTAAGGCTTGAGCAAAGTTTCTATTTTCTGATACATCACTTAAAACAAAGAAAGGCTCTGAGGTGGGCTCAATGGTTTGGTGTAGATCAATAAAGAGATCACATTCATCAATAAGTTGGCAGAGTTTATTAGCACGTTGAGCTTCGGGGTGGTGAGTTTGGCTATCACCAAAATGACGGTTCATGTCCTTCTCTACAAAGCGAACATCTTGTTTAATGGCTTCGATATTGCCAAGACTTATAGTGATAGTTCCAGGATAATTAATTTTTTTTGAGTGTAAATTTTCAATAAGTTCAAAAAGTGCAGGTAGGCTTCCTATTTCATTGCCGTGAACACAGGCGGAAAAATAAATATGAGGATAATTAGCTTCTGTTGATGGAAAGCGAAGACTATAATCAATTGGCCCAGAATATTGTTTTTCAAACTCTTTGAATTTCTCTAAATATTCCATGGACACATGCTACAGTTTTTAACAGATACCTGCTACTCATATGGTGACAGGCCCTGTTTCCGGACGCAGAGCAACGTTTTTAATTGGCTCTATTTTTTAGAAAAATTATTTAGAAAGTACTACTCCGTCGACTTT